>CAJQLP010000035.1 GCA_905479205.1 uncultured Luminiphilus sp. | reverse complement strand
GGTGCTTGCAAGCCAAGATAGGCGGACAGCGTGGCAGCTACATCAACCGTGCTGACTGCACGATATATAGTTTTCGGCTCCAGATCGGCCCCGGCAAAGATCATCGGCACATAAGTATCATAGGGCCACGGCGAACCGTGCGTACAGGCAACGTGCAAGCCATCAAAATCTGCGATAAACCACTGTGGCTCGAAGACCACGTAAACGTCGCCCGAACGCTTTAGGTGGAAATTATTTAACACCGCACGATAGACCGGGGTATTAGGCGTTTCGCCACGAGCTAATGCCTTGCTCGATACTGCCAGCGCCACACCTTCAAACTTTGTAAGCTCTTCGGCAACTGCCTGCTCCACCTCTGCCTGATCCAAATGCCTGGCACGAATTACCTCTTCATTTAGATATACATATGGATGCGCATACGTTTCGATCAATTCCTCGCCGATGCCAAAGCGCGCTTTCAAACGTGTAAACGCGGGTGCCTTTTCCCACGCATCTGGCTCAACATAATTCACATCAAAACCATACTGTTGCAATGATCCTGGAGCTTCGGGGCCACCGTGGTCGGCCGACAAGACAATCAAGGTATCCTTCAGCCCAACGGTATCATCGACATAATCAAGCAGCGCTGCGATCGTCCGATCCAACTGCAATAAATTATCCTCTGCCTCTAAGCTTGAGGGGCCGAAGATGTGCCCGACATAATCGGTCGACGAAAAACTGACCGACAAATAGTCAGTCACAGCATCTTGTCCGATCGCCTCGTTGGCAATCAGTGCCTTGGCAAACTCCAAGGTGAGCTGATCACCCGCAGGGCTCAATGTCAGGTAAGTCGTAAACCCTTTACTACCTGCGTCGCCATATGCGTGCGGAAACGTGCGCCCGAACCCAGGCATATCGGTCTCCCAGAGTTGGTCATCTTTATCTGCAAATAAATATGTCTCCGGTGCCTGCGACAATTTCCACGCCTTGCCCGCATAGCGCTCCAGCGGCTTCGATGCATTCCACTCAGTCACCCACTCTGGGTAAGCATCATAATAATACGTGCTAGTCACGAATTCGCCCGCCTGCTTGGAAAACCAAAACGCCTTGCCCGCATGCCCCGCCATCGACACTGCGCCACGGTCCTTTACCGATACGCCAAACACCTTAGCCTGCCCTGCTGAGCGCACCGCCAACTCATCCGAAAACGTCGACGAGAGCATCGCTCGAGGTGAACGCCCATCGGTATTCGCCGCTTTCTGCGTCGGATCAATTTCATTGGCATCATCTACATCAGCTCCCACGGTGAGTAGCGCGTAATTGGCATCCTCAATGTTATAAGTAGTCCGACCGCTCTCTCGATCAAACCAAACATTACCGACCATCCCGTGCACCGACGGCGTCGTGCCAGTCGCTAAGGTCGCATGCCCGACAATCGTCTCAGTATTTGCATGCGGGTGATGCGCATTCGCGTACACGATCCCCTCATTCAAGAAATAACGGAAGCCGCCTGCTGGCATCTGATCGACAAAACGTGTGAGTTGATCCCCACGCAACTGGTCCACCGTAATCTGCAGTACCAACTTAGGCGGCTTAGCAGATAAACCAGCCAACAGTGAGGAGCAGATAAACACACAGAACAAATAAATTTTCATAACTAGTATAGGATTAGAATATAACACTAAACAACATCTACACTCAGAGTCAAAAAATGTGCTGTCTTCTTTCGCTACTCATCAGACAATGCGTTGTTAGAAAATTAAAAATGAAACTCGGTAGGACAGTCAAAGTCAGCTGCGCCCGATAGACTGAAGTCGTTGCGATTTAGAAAGTTAAATTGACTTATTCGGCCACGCGACTAACTACTTAAGCGACCGTTAATTCCCCATCCTTCCACCAGCCATTGCATCATGCACAAAAACTTAAAATCTGCCCTTCGACTCACAGCTCTAGCGGCTGCCAGTATCAACACCATTCACGCCGGCGGCCTGTACTTGACCGAGATCAGCGCTGCTGAGACATCCTTGGCCGGTGCCGGCTGGGCGGCTCGCGCACAAGACCCCAGCACCGCATTTACCAACCCGGGCGGCATGACACAGCTCGAAGGCACACAGATTCAATTCACCGCGCAAGCTTTGATGGTTAATACTGAGTTCAATTCCGACAACGGCGGCGATTCCAGCCTCGATGACTGGACTCCAGGCGGCAGCTTATTTATCACACATCAAGTCAATCAAGATTGGAGCGTCGGCTTCTCTGTGGCTGGTTTCTTTGGCCTAGGCCTCGACTACGACAACGGCTGGGACGGTCGTTACTACGTCGATGAAATCAACTTGGTAAGTATCGGATTCCAGCCGACCGTCGCTTACAAAATCAATGATCAATGGTCGGTCGGTGCCGGTGTCGCATTGCTCAGTACCGATTTTGAGCAACAACTGTCTGTCAACACTGGCCTCAACCAACCCGACGGAAAACTCAAACTGGACGACACCACTACATCCACTCAGATCAACCTCGGCATCTTTTATGAACCAGTCGCGAGCACCCGATTTGGCATTCAGTATCTCTCCGAATCCGATGTAGATCTCGAAACGCGGCCTAAATTTAGCGGAGTGGATGGCACCCTAATAGGAACCGCACTCAGCAACAACGGCCTGCTGAATTCAAAAGTAGACCTAGACATGACGCTGCCGCAATCGATCATGTTCAGCGCCTTTCATCAACTCACTGACGAGTGGGCGATCATGGGCAATATCGGTTGGCAAGAGTGGTCCGCATTTGGTAAAGTCGATATCGACGTGAACGCCAGTTCGTCCATCAGCAAAGATCGAGGTTACGATGACACCTGGCACTTTGCCGCAGGCGTGCAGTATCAGCTGACTGAGCAATGGCGCCTCAAC
>CAJQLP010000034.1 GCA_905479205.1 uncultured Luminiphilus sp. | reverse complement strand
TCTGATTAAAGGGCAGCTAGATTACAAACAGCAGCAATTACTGGCCCAAGAAGCCCCCGAGACGTACTGCGCACCGAGTGGCAAGGTGGTAACCATTCGCTACAGCGAAGACAGTGATCCAACGGTCTCTCTTCAGCTACAAGAGCTCTTCGGGCAAACGGCATCACCTATGCTCGCTTCAGGTAAGGTGCCTCTGCGGTTTGAGCTACTGTCACCAGCACGTCGCCCCATCCAAACCACCAGCGACCTTGCAGGTTTCTGGCAACGTTCGTATTTCGAGGTGGCAAAAGATATGCGGGGTCGATACCCCAAGCATCGATGGCCAGAAGAACCGCTGCTGGAGAAAGCGGGTAAGTCGATTAAGAGCAAAGCACCGCGTAGTTAAAAGGCACCGCGTAACTAAAAGGCTACAGTAAGTGCTTAGCCCTCATTTTGTCGACCGCATTTTGAGTTTTGGTTTGTATGATCCCCAGCGAGCTGGTGGGGGCTGGGGATGCGCGTAACTCCGATGGGGTAATGTTGTGAAATAAACTCAGACGTTGTTCGAAATAGCTGTAGAGGTACTCTTTGGCTTGGGTTCGCTGGTAGCTTTGCTTCAGGGCGTCGAGGGCTAAGAGTAACGTTGTCGCTTGCGCTAGAGAGGTTTTTCCTCGTGCCATTTGATAGGAGGGGTGATTAGCTGACGTCCATTGCTTCTCCAGTGACAGAATCAGAGTCGCTATGCGCTCAATAATAAAGGTCTGAAGCGGAACGGCAGACTCCTTGTAGTTAATCTTGCCAGAGATCTTTACGCCCAGTGGATCCTGATACGTTTCTACTAATTCGAAAATGTCTTCACAGATTTCCAGCCAGCGCTTCCAGAACGCGGGCTTAGCAACAAAGAAATTGCAAAAGATGGTCTCCGAGCTTGAGTTTATGACGAGCTCGGGGTCTTCGCCTTTAAAATGGCGTTGGCAGATATCAGAAAAAATTGAGGCAGAGTTTCTATGGGCGTAGTCAGCCTGTTCAACGATATTCAGGAAGAGCGCGCTTTGATCTAGATAAGGCGAGAAAGAAACAACATCTTTATCGCCGTGTTTGTCGATAAAGTTGTGAACGTCGCTTGCGACTAGATTGGTTTTTTCTTTGAACTTAGGCGAAAAAAACCCATAGAAGGTGCTCGGTTCAAGTTGAGTAGACAGCAGGAATTGCCTGATATGCCAGTATTCGAACCAATCGGGGCGGGGATTTGTTTCATCACCTGTTACCTCAAATCCAGGATCGAGTCGGGTGCGAATCTCTGGTGAATAAGATATTTGGAAGATCTTCGCGTTATGCGTCATGAAACCGCGGTCCTTTTATAAAGTCTGGGTGAATGAAGTCTGCGTGAATTAGGGTCTGCGTGATCGAAAGTGGGAGGTGCATGTCGTGCTCTGAGCGTATCATTAACCAGTAACCTGTTGGGCGAATCGGTCCGTTGCGGCGACCAGAGCCTCCGTATTAGCCGGATCAAATGCGGAGTGGCCTGCAGTCGCAATCATTTGTAAATCGGCTTCAGGCCATGCTCGATGTAATTCCCAAGCAGTGATTGGTGGGCAAACAACATCGTAGCGTCCTTGAACAATGACTGTGGGTATATGTCGGATTCGATCAATATCCTCAATGAGCTGATTGGGACTACGGAAAAAGCCGCCATTTACAAAGTAATGGCACTCAATGCGTGCCATAGCCAGTGCTGCCTCTGGTGCGTCAAGCTGTGCCATAAAGTGTCGATTCTGCACGAGGAAACTGGTCGAGGCTTCCCAAACTGACCAAGCCCTCGCCGCTGCAAGTCGGGTATCAGCGTCGTCGCTCACGAGGCGCTTGTGAAACGCACCAACGAGATCATCGCGTTCAACGTCGGCGATCGGCTCGAGATAGCTCTCCCAAGCATCGGGATAGATTTCGCTGGCGCCATGTTGATAAAGCCAATGAATCTCTTTTTCACGTAATAAAAAAATGCCTCGAAGCACGAGTTCAGTGACGCGTTCTGGATGGGTTTGGGCGTACGCTAAACCCAAGGTGCTTCCCCAGGAGCCGCCAAATACCAGCCAGCGATCAATGTGTAGTTCTTGTCGTAAACGCTCCATATCGTCGACCAGATGCCATGTGGTGTTGGCCTCTAGCGATGCGTGTGGTCGGGAGCGGCCGCAACCGCGTTGATCGAAGACGACAATGCGGTAGCGCGCGGGATCGAAGAATTGGCGGGCTTGTGGGGCAGCGCCACCCCCGGGCCCCCCATGCACGAATACGCACGGTTTACCCTCCGGATTGCCCGACTCTTCGAAATACACTTCGTGGCCGTCACCGACGTCAAGCCAGCCATGCCGATAGGGCTCAATTGTGGGGTATAGGGTGGTCATAGCAGTATCCCAGATTACGTGTGGTCGAATGCTACCATCTACTATCACGACTACATATTATTGCTGTCTCTGACCTGGGAAAAATCGTACGTTAGGGGCTCAACGTCGCTACATGGAAAGGCGGAACGCACAGCGACGACTTGAACTACAATGACAATGAGAATAAGAATAAGAATGACCGTGAATGACTACCACCGCGCTAACGTTAAAGCGATAACAGCCAAGGAACGAAGACATGACTTATGACGCCAATAACGACCATCGATTGGATCTGCGTAATCGCGGATTTTTAAGTGCCGTGGGTGAGCCGATGCTATCCCAGCAGCATGACGTGGCGTCGCGTGAAGAGGCGATGGCTATAGCCACAACTCCAGAGGCCCTCGCCATTGAAGAAGCTATGGCCGCACTGCTTGAGCCACTCGATAACGAGGCTATAGCGCCCTCAGCGGGCTTGCGTATCGAGCAGCAATCGATAGTGTCGGCACCCGACGGCAATACGATTAATTTACAAATTATCCGCCCTGATAACGATGAAACGTTGCCGTGCGTTTATTATATTCATGGCGGTGCGATGATGGTGTTGTCATGTTTTGCGCCCAATTATCGAGCATGGGGAAAGATGCTGGCGCATCAAGGTCTGTGCGTTGTGATGGTCGATTTCCGTAATTCCCTTCGTCCGTCATCGGTCGAGGAAGTAGCGCCATATCCAGCCGGTTTGAACGATTGCGTATCGGGTTTTCTCTGGACGCATGAGCATGCTAAAGCACTCAATATTGATCCCGAAAAAATAATCGTGGCCGGTGAGAGCGGGGGAGGCAATTTAGCTATCGCGACAACGATGCGTTTGAACGCAATCGGGGAAAATCACCGACAGTTAGGTTTGTATGCACTGTGCCCCTACATTCTCGGTCGCTGGCCTTCGGAGGCGCATCCATCGACGACTGAAAATAATGGCGTACTCATCGATATATCAAACAATCACGCGACCATGGCCTACGGTATAGAGGCGTATGACGCCAAAGATCCCATGGCGTGGCCAAGCTTCGCCACCGTGGAAGATGTAAAAGATTTTCCGCCGTCCATGATTAGCGTCAATGAATGCGACCCGTTACGGGATGAGGGCGTTGCTTTTTATCGACTACTTAACGAGGCCGGTGTAAAGGCCCAGTGCCGGCAGGTAATGGGCAGTGTTCATGCTAACGAGTTATTTGGCGCCCTATTGCCAGACATGGCTCGGACCACGGCGCGCGATATAAAAGGTTGGATTGAGGAAGCGTCACTCTCGTGAGCCGCGACAATCACTGCGTGTCGCCACTGACTATCGCCCATGAGGGCAGCCCTTATCGGCTACGCTCTGGTGCGGTAGATCCGATTAATGTTTGGGTTGGCGTTTGAGAGGTTGGAGCTTTAAGAGTCGGCCTCGACTGTCGCCTCGTTCGTCTTCGAGAGCCCATAAACTGCCGTCTAACGCTTGGGCTAAGCTGCGGATACGCGCATCCATGGGGTAGCGTTCCACTTCAATGGCCTGCTCGCCAGTAATACTGACACGCACTATGCCGCGCGCAGAAAGGCCCGCGATTAGCGCATCGCCTTTCCAGTCGACAAGCCGCTCGCTGGTATAGATCAGTAGGTCAGCGGGAGAGACCACAGGCGTCCACGTCAATGCTGGAGCGGAGAGGTCTGTGCGTGTGCTGTGGGCGGGAATAAGACGTCCATCGTAGTGGTTGCCATCAGATACCAGTGGGTAGCCATAGTTGGCCCCGCGCTTTACGAGATTCAGCTCGTCGCCGCCA
>CAJQLP010000033.1 GCA_905479205.1 uncultured Luminiphilus sp. | reverse complement strand
GATGATGGCGACATGTCCGGACTGTCTAATGCGCGAATTCCCTCGGAAACCACCGAGCAATCAGAGCCAGGAGTGAAGCCTCCTATTGATCCGACGCCGGCAACGCTGGACTGGCTAGAGCAGCTTGATGCGCCCAATGCAGAAGGAGAACCACAGGCGCGCTTACCACGAGGCATTGAGCCGCATGTATTCGTACTCAATGTGCTGGCGCGTACTGAGCTTGGATTTGCAGGGCAAGATATTTTACAAATCTTGCTTGCTTGCGATTTGCGGTTTGGGGACATGGATTTTTTCCATCGGCACGAGCAGGCTGCAGGACGCGGTCCAATCCAATTTAGCGTGGCTAATATGATGAAGCCTGGTGTTTTTGATATTGATGCCATGGACGAGCTTCATACCAAAGGACTAATGTTTTTCATCACGCTACCCGGGCCCGAAGACATGCTTAAAGGGTTCGATTACATGTACGAGACCGCTAAGGCCGTTGCTAAGAATTTAGACGGCGATGTGCTCGACGAGACTCGCAGTGCGGTAACACGGCAATCTCTTGAACACATGCGCCAGCAAATTCGCGAGCTAGAACGCCGTGTCGCTATGGAGCGTAAACGCTAAGGTCGACTCATGGATACGCTTGCTGAAATCCGCCGCTTGCGAAACGACTTACTACGCTGGAATCGTGAGTATTATCAGAATGACCAGCCCTCAGTTCCCGATAGTGAGTACGATCGCGCCCTGCAGCAATTAAGAGTGCTTGAGGACGAATATCCCGAGCACTTTGATCCTGAGTCGCCGACGCAGCGAGTGGGAGCTAGCCCACTGAGCGCTTTTAAGAGCGTTGAACATCGTATTCCTATGTTATCCCTCGACAATGCGTTTGATCCCCAAGACTTGCAAGATTTCGATCGCCGAGTCATGGAACGGAGTAAGAGTGCGTCAGTTTCCTACTGCTGTGAGCCTAAGTTAGACGGCATTGCCGTGAGTATTCTTTGGGAAAATGGGATTCTGGTGCAGGCTGCAACACGGGGTGACGGCCGCAGCGGCGAGGACATTACGCAAAATGTTCGAACAATCGATACGGTGCCGTTGAGGTTACTTGGAAGCGGTTACCCGGAGCTGCTTGAGGTAAGAGGCGAAATTTTCATGCCACGTGAGGGCTTTGAAAAGCTCAACGCCCGAGCCCGCGCCAATGATGAGAAAACCTTTGTTAATCCCCGCAACGCGGCCGCCGGCAGCCTCCGGCAGCTCGATTCACGAATAACTGCGCGTCGCCCGCTTGATTTTTGTGCTTATTCATTAGGCTACGCCGATGACTCAAGCACACTTCCCGACGCACATAGCAAAGTGATGCATCAGCTGGGCGCTTGGGGGATTCCGATCTCTACACTCTCTGAAGTTGTTACCGGGGCGTCGGGATGCGAAGGCTATTACGAGCGGCTTGCTGCGAAACGTGACGTGCTCGACTTCGATATCGACGGCATAGTCTTTAAAGTGGACTCGCGTAGCCTGCAAGATCAGCTGGGTTTTGTGTCTCGCGCGCCACGCTGGGCAATTGCACGAAAATTTCCCGCCCAAGAAGAAACTACCGTAGTGCGCAGTGTCGAGTTCCAAGTCGGTCGAACCGGAGCGATTACGCCTGTCGCGCGCCTCGATCCCGTATTTGTGGGGGGAGTGACAGTTTCCAATGCAACGCTTCATAATGCTTGCGAGATAGACCGTTTAGAGCTCCGTGTGGGGGACACGGTTATCATCCGACGAGCGGGCGATGTCATCCCGCAAGTTGTCGCCGTAGCAATGGACAAACGCCCCAGTGATGCTCAGGTCATAGTATTTCCTACCGCATGCCCCGCCTGTGGCTCACCGGTAGAGCGAGACGCGGGCGAAGCCGTGCTGCGGTGCGTAGGTGGATTTGTTTGCCCCGCACAGCGCATGGCGGCACTACGACACTTCGTATCACGCAAAGCAATGGATATCGATGGCTTTGGTGAGAAGATCATTGCGCAACTCGTTGATCGGGAGCTATTGAAGAATGCCGCTGATATCTATGAGTTAGATCTTCGAACGCTCGCTGACCTTGATCGGTTGGGCGAAAAGTCGGCGGCTAATTTGCTGCAAGCGATTGAGCAAAGTAAATCGACAACCCTGGCGCGTTTTATTTATGCACTTGGAATACGCGAGGTTGGTGAGGCTACGGCGAGGCAGCTTGCTGGCTACTTTGAAACGTTGGACAGGTTTATCGCAGCGAGTGAAGAGGTCTTAATCGAAGTCGATGACGTAGGTCCGGTCGTGGCTGATCACATCAGGCAGTTTCTTGATCAAGAAGCTAACATAGAGACCATTCATCGCTTGCAAGCAGCGGGCGTGACGTGGCCTGCCCAGCAGAGCAGCGTTTCGAACGCGGTGCTAAGCGAACAAATATGGGTTGTTACCGGCAAGCTCGAGACCATGACACGAGAAGAGGCGGAAACTACGCTAAGAGCCTTGGGCGCTAAAGTCTCTTCCAGCGTCAGCAGTAAAACCACCTGTGTTGTTGCCGGTCCGGGTGCAGGATCCAAGCTGAAGAAAGCCCAATCGTTGAACGTTTCAGTGATTGATGAGCCAATGTTGCTCGAAAAATTCAATCTTTGGGGTGCCTTATGACTCAGTCTCTCCGACTCAGGGATAAATTCAAGGTCCGTTTAGTGGCCATAGCTGGGCTCGTTTGGGTCACGCTGCTCAGTGGCTGTGCAAGCGCTCCCCCAAAAGAATTAGATGATATTTGCGAGATCTTTCGCGAAAAATCAGGATGGTATGAGGATGCTAAAACAGCTCGGGCGCGCTGGGGCGTGCCGATATCAATCATGATGGCGTTTATGCATCAAGAATCTCGTTTTGTAGCGACCGCAAAGCCTGCGCGGAAAAAGTTATGGGGGTTTATTCCCGGGCCACGTCCGTCCGATGCCTACGGTTATTCACAGGCCAAAGACGCGACCTGGACGTGGTATGAGCGGTCATCCGGTAATTACGGTGCAGATCGTGACAACTTTGACGATGCTATCGATTTTATTGGTTGGTACAACGACGTCAGCCACAAAACCAATGGCATTGCCAAGGACGATGGGTTCCGACTTTATCTGGCCTATCATGAGGGGCACGGAGGCTACAAGCGAAAGACCTATCGTTCCAAGCAATGGCTTGTGGACGTCGCCAAGAAAGTCGATCGCCGCGCTAAAACGTATAACAGTCAGCTTGCAGCTTGCGCGAAACGGCTTGAATCTAAGAGCTGGTTCGACTGGTGGTAGATGACGCCGCATGTCATCTTATTGTCACAAAAACATCATCTAATGGAGCGTGAACGGCTTAATCAGGATGAAAGCAACTATGTCGGGCAACAAAATATTAATCGTTGATGACGAAGTCGCTATTCGCGATATGCTGCGTATGGCACTGGAGCTGTCTGATTTCGAGTGCATAGAAGCTGGAAATATTCTCGATGCTCATCGACTTATTGTCGATGAGCGCCCTGATATCGTTCTACTCGACTGGATGCTGCCAGGAGGTAGCGGTTTAGAGCTGTTGCGTCGGCTGAAGCGAAGCGACACCACCGCGGGAATCCCCGTGATCATGTTAACAGCGAAAACCACACAAGATAATGTCATCCAAGGTCTCGAAGTTGGTGCTGATGACTACATTACGAAGCCCTTTGCACCCCGAGAGCTTATTGCTCGAATAAAGGCACTCATAAGGCGTGCGGGTGGCGTCGACAAGAGCGAGTCGCTTTCGATTGGCGACTTAGTGCTTGATTGCGCCAGTCACCGTGTTTCTATTGGTGGGCGCAAGGTTGATATGGGCCCCACAGAATTTAATTTACTGCAATTTTTTATGACGCACCCTGAGCGTGCTTATACAAGAAGCCAAGTTCTCGATCACGTGTGGGGCGCTAATGTTTATCTCGAAGAGCGCACAATCGATGTCCATATTCGACGCCTGCGTAAGGCGCTTCAAACACCCGAAGCGGATTATTCTGATCTTATTCAAACTGTGCGCGGAACTGGCTATCGCTTCTCCGTTCATGATCGGGATTCTGCGTGAGTAATCGGCGCGTTGTTATCGCCGAAATACGTCTTTTACTACTCACCTTACTGGTTTCTGCCGGATTGGGGTTATTGCTAGGAAGTCTGCCGGTTGGCCTTGTCGTTGGTCTCTCCATGATCATGGTGCTTTGGACCTTACAGTTCCGCCGTATATTGCAATGGTTAGAGAGGCCGGAGACCGAGCCCCCAGAGGGTAAAGGGGTGTGGGGACTCATTTTCGACACTATTTATCGAGTGCAGAGACGATCCGAAGAAGCGCAGTTCCGCCTTGCTTCTGCGTTGGATTACATACAAGACTCCCTCGCATCGATGCGCGACGCGGCTATTATTGTCGATGCGCGTGGCAAGATTGCCTGGGCCAATACATCAGCAGAGCACCTGCTCGATATTCGTTTTCCTGAGGATCGGGGACAGCTCTTGCAGTATTTGATTCGCGCGCCACAGTTCAACGCTTATTACGACGCCGATGATTATTCGCAGCCGCTGCGGATCCCTCCCACATCGGAAGGGGACGACTGTTTACAAGTGGAAATTTCGCGTTTTGGAGAAGGTGACCGGTTAGTCTTTGTGCGTGACATTACCGAGAACTATCGCCTTGAGCAGATGCGCAGAGATTTCGCGAGCAATGTATCTCACGAGTTACGCACGCCGCTTACAGTGATCAAAGGCTACGTCGACACCCTGTTAGATCTTGATGCATTCGCTGACGGGCCGTTACGTAGGCCTTTGATGCATGTTAACGAGCAGTCACAGCGCATGGAGACATTACTCGCAGATCTTCTATGGCTCGCTAGAATTGAAAGCATCGAAAGCCAGAAAAAAACTGATGTTGTCGCTGTGCCAGTCCTGCTGGATGAGTTACTGCTCGAGCTCCAAATTGGCTGGACCGAGCGCGATATTCAATTGCAAGTCACTACTTCAGCAAGCATTGTCGGTGACGAAGCCGAACTGCACAGCGCATTTAGTAACCTGACAATCAATGCGCTGAAATACAGTGAGACGGGTCCTGTGGTTATACGCTGGCATGAAGACACGGGGTATCCGACATTTTCAGTGACGGATTTCGGCGTGGGAATTGCACCTCAGCATCTGCCGCGGCTCACTGAAAGGTTTTACCGAGTCGATAAAAGTCGCGCGCAAAGCATTACTGGTACGGGCTTAGGGCTCGCCATCGTCAAGCACGTTGCGGCCTCTCATCAGGCAGAATTAACCGTTGATAGTCAGTTAGGGGTGGGTAGTACTTTTTCCTTGGTGTTTAGCCAGCATGAAAGCTAGGTTGGTCACCTTGAGTCTCGACCGAAAGACCATCGCGCTGCTCATGCTCTGCTTTTTTAGTCATAGCTCATTAGCGCAGCAAAGTTTACGAATAACCGGCTCTGATACGCTCGCGCCCGTACTGACTGCGTGGCTTGAGGTATTTAAAACTCGGCATATTGGCTTGCGGATCGAGCTTCAATCGACAGGTTCCGCCACAGTTCCAACCGCGCTAGCAGAGGGTACAGTTGATATCGGCGCCATGAGCCGACCTATGACCAGTGATGAGATTAGCTTGTTCGCTAATCGACGCGGGTTTATGCCCAGAGCTATCGCTATTGCTCGCGACTCTCTCGCAATTATTGTTCACCCATCGAACCCTATTCGTGATATCGCATTAAATGATTTGGATCGAATTTTTTCACGCCAGGTGCTGTGTTCGGGCAGCTCTCCTCTCGTCAATTGGCGCGAGATAGGACAAGTCGACGGTAACTTTGAATCACCTGGATCGCCCATTGATACTTTTGGACGAACGGCAACGAGCGGCAGCTACGGTTATTTTAAGCAGGTGGCACTGTGTGGCGGCGATTATGATCCCTCTATGATGGAGTTTGAAGGATTTGCTAGTTTGGTTGATGCCATTGCAAACTCCGAGTCGGGCATTGGCTATACGGGGTTTCGCTGGGTTGATCAACGCGTCAAACCACTCGCACTTCGAATTCCCGCTGCGGAAGGTGCAACCTTAACCGTGGATCATATGCATCCGCGCTATCCATTGAATCGATCTATGTATCTTTATTGGGTGCAAGCGCCCAATACGCAACTGTCGTCTATACAGTGTGAGTTTCTCGTCTTCTCACAAACGGCGATGGCACAACAAATGGTCGTTGCTGAAGGACTGACGGCTATAACGGGCTCGGCTGACTATCAATCGCGAGCGCAACGACATCATGTTATCTGCGAATAGGCGCCGAGCGCGTAACGATCGTCTCGCGGGTTTTCTTATTCGCGGCACAAGCCTTATCGTGCTCGCAGCTGTTGCGGGTATGCTGATCCAGCTTATCTGGACTGCCGTACCGCTATTCAAAACGCTCGACATCAATGAGATATCTGATCCACAGGTGCTCGATGGTCCGGTAGTGTTAGCGGAACGGTCACCTGATTGGGTATCGCCTGACGTGGTGGCCAGTACTTGGCTAGAGCAACCGAGCCGGCGCAGCTGGGCCGCTGTTTCCGCTGACGGCAGACTGATAGGAGAATTCAGCGAGCGCACAACCCCCGACGGCGAGTGGAGTAACCCTCGAAACCTGCCATCTATCTCGTTAGCGCCTGGGAGTATGGTCCGCTTTGTTCGCACACCGCGGGACAGTTTGTTAACAGTGTCAGCTGCTGGTGCATACCGTATCTTCAACGCCGAGGGTGTTCTTAGTCATGAAGGTACGCTGAAACCCAATCAAACCTGGCAGTTCTTGACCGGGGCCGGCGGGATCCTTGGTGCCTCGTTCGATAGTCTCGATCACTGGCATTGGGTGCGCTCAGGAGACGCTGCATATTTCGAAGAACACTGGTATCTCTCGATCCCACAGGGACTAAAACACTGGTCCGTTTCGCCGGAAGGTAAGAACATACTCTTCGTTGATAATAACGGTGGTGTGACACTCGTGAGCTTGTTGACCGGTGAGCAGTTATTTCACTATGTACAGCGCCCATCCGTTAATGCCGTTGGGTGGTCTGGTAGCAACAGTTTCTTTACTGAGGATGAACACAATACTCGTCGTCATTGGGCTCTTACCGGTAATCTCGACAATATTGACCTTGAACGCCTTTTTGCGCCCGTCCAGTATGTTAACGATGCAGAGGGCGCTTACGTTTGGCAGCCGTTGCCGCCTGCTCTGGGCCAGGCGGCGAGGTTAAGTATTACCCCCTTGCTATTAGGTACGCTGAAGGCGTCGGTGCTTGCACTGTTACTGGCCGTACCCATTGGCGTAGGGGCGGCCGCGTTTGTTGGTTATTTTATGCGCCCGTCGTATCGTAATCGCATAAAGCCGGTCATTGAAATGCTCGCGGCATTCCCTACCGTCGTTTTGGGGGCTGTGTTTGCTTTATTGATAGCGCCGTACTTCTTGTCATTTATGGCAAGTTGGCTCGGCGCACTGCTGATCACTCCCTTGGGGATCATAATCGCCGCGACAATCTGGCGACGACTGCCCTCAGCTAACAAGCTTGAAAGCGGTTTTTCCAGCTTACCGCTTTGGTTGTTACCCCTCGGAGCTATGCTTCTGTTGTTGGGTGGATACCTGGGGCATTACGTCGAAGCCCAGTGGTTAAATGGCGATTTACTTGCCACACTTAGCCTCGCTTATGAATTTGATTATCAGCAGCGTAATGCGCTTTTAGTCGGGACTGCGCTGGGGATAGCGATTATTCCCACAATATTTACGGTGGCTGAAGACGCGATTAATGCGGTCCCTAAACCCATGGCATCGGGCAGTCTGGCATTAGGTGCAAGCCAATGGCTAAGTTTTCGTACTATCGTCTTTCCGATCGCAGCGCCGGGTATTTTCGCTGCAGTGTTACTGGGTTTCGGCAGAGCCGTGGGCGAAACTATGATCTTGTTATTGCTCTCTGGTAATGCAGCAAATGCCGATTGGAATCCTCTCATAGCCCTGCGTTCAGTTGCGGCAACTCTCGCTATTGAAATGCCGGATGCACCCGTTGAGGGCAGTCACTTTCATGTGCTGATCGTTGCGGCGCTCGCGCTATTCGCGATCAGTTTCATTGTCAATACGTTGGCGCAGCTGCTTAAACGGCGACTTACAAAGCATCGGGTTTATACCGTATGAGCGTAAACCCCACGAGGACAGGAGCACAACCCTCTGGGTGCCGCAGGGCGATAGCCGTGCCTGTTTTTGGTAGCGACGCGATGACATGGCTCTCTGCCTGGTGTGTCGCGCTATCGCTGTTAGTGTTCGTCGGTTTTCTCTCGGTACTGCTGTTTTTTGCTGGCCAATGGCTAGTCGCCGATGCGCCGAATGGTTCTATGATGACCGCACTGTTAGACACGATCGAGCGACTATTGCTTAGCGGCGGCGGCAATGGAGAGTTCAATGCCATGCTCCCTGCTATCGTTGGAACATCGGTTGTTGTGATCCTCATGTCTGTGCTCGTTGCACCGCTCGGAGTGGTGGTTGCAATTTATCTTTGCGAATACGCACGAGGCACTTGGTACACAGAGTTAGTGCGGATCGGCATGCAAAATCTGGCAGGCGTACCGTCGATTATTTACGGCGTGTTTGGCCTGACATTTTTTGTTTATACCATCGGAGGAAGTCTCGACGAGTGGTTTTACGCAGATAGATTGCCCAGTCCAACGCTCGGCAGTCCCGGTCTACTGTGGGCTGCAATAACCCTCGCGCTATTGACCTTGCCGACCGTTGTTGTCGCAGCGGAAGAGGGCTTGCAGCGAATACCTAATTCGCTGCGAGAAGGGAGTTACGCATTAGGTGCAACGCGTATTGAGACGATTATACGTGTGCTAATTCCAGCGGCATCTCCGAGCTTTATAACCGGTATCATTTTGGCTATCGCGCGCGCCGCCGGTGAAGTGGCGCCTCTCATGTTGGTGGGCGTTGTCAAGTTCGCACCCGAATTGCCGGTCAGCCTGCAGGCGCCATTCGTTCATTTAGAGCATAAATTTATGCATATGGGGTTTTATATATTTGATGTAGCAAACCACGCGGCCTTGGGGAGTGGGCGCTTGGGCCTTTTGTGTGCCGCGTCTCTCTTTCTTGTCGCTGTGATACTGTCGTTGAATATTAGCGCGATTGTTTTGCGCAGTTCACTGCGGCGTCGCTTTGACTCTCCAGAGGATATTTAAATGCTAGGTCGAGATGCGTTGATTAAAGCCTCCGAGCTGAGTGCTCGAACGGCTCGGCTACCGCCATCGCTGACAATTAATAACCTTCACTTATCATATCCTCGCGGGACTGCGTTGAGCGATGTGACCCTCGAGATCCCCCCTGCGGAGGTGACTGCTATCATTGGTCCGAGTGGGTGCGGTAAGTCGACGTTATTGCGTTGTATGAACCGTATGAATGACACCATCGAGGGTTGCCAGTATCGTGGCGAAATTTTGCTGGGTGATGAGGATATCTTGGCCCCCGAAACCGACGTCACGGCATTGCGTCGTAGGGTAGGAATGGTATTCCAGCGGCCCAATCCCTTCCCTAAATCGATATATGACAACATCGCTTACGGCCCTCGAATCGGAGGGGTACGTCGGAAAAGGCTACTCGATGAAATTGTTGAGCGCTGCTTGCGACAAGCTGCACTGTGGGACGAGGTAAAGGACCGGCTTGACGCAAGCGCACTGTCGTTGTCCCTAGGCCAGCAGCAACGACTGATCATTGCACGCAGTATCGCCGTTGAGCCCGAAGTGTTGCTACTTGATGAGCCCGCGTCGTCGTTGGATCCAATATCGACGTTGCGGATTGAAGAGCTTATTTATGAGCTCAAACGGAATTACACCGTTATTATTGTCACGCACAACATGCAACAAGCGGCGCGTGTCGCCGACTGGACCGCTTTTATGCATGAAGGCAAGGTCATCGAGTTCGATCGCACTGATGATATTTTTACTAACCCATCGGAGCAGGCAACCGAAGACTACATTAC
>CAJQLP010000032.1 GCA_905479205.1 uncultured Luminiphilus sp. | reverse complement strand
CACATGGACAAAGCCCGTGTCAGGGTCACCGTTGGCCACTCGCTGGTAATCTGCTCGGTAAGCTCTTGCGCGCAGCCCCGTCTCAGGAAACAGGCCAGTCGCAACGGCCGCTTCACACAGTGACGCCAGTAGCTCCGGCACCGCTAGCTCTTCTTCAGGCAGGGTATTGGCGTACTCCACAATAATGTGTGGCATTGGGCTTCCTTAGCTGATCAGTGGGTGGGGAAAATCGCGTTGATTTGCCCGGTTCCAGAGCTGCCAAAGTAGGGCGTTATAACTTCTACCTTGCCCTCATACTGATCCCAGCCCATAACACCGAGTAGCATGGCGGTGTCGTGCATAAAGCCTTCACCGTGGCATTTGTCCGCGTATTCCGGCAGCATTTCCACAAATTCTTTCCACTCACCTCGCTCCCACATGCGAACCACCTCGTGGTCCATGTGCTCTAGCATGGGTGACCACACCTTGTGCATGTACTGCTCGGAGACGCCGTTCTGGGCAAAGCGATGGGACAGAGAACCCGAGGCGAGCACCGCCACCTTGCCATCGTAATGATCCTCAACGGCGGTGCGCACGGCGGCACCCAATCGGCCACTGTCTGCTAGGTCATGCACTTGGCAGAGGGCAGAAATAGAGACCACCTTGAAGTGCCGATCTGCATTCATATAACGCATGGGCACTAGGGTCCCATACTCCAAGGCTAGGGTTGTGTCGCTGTGGGCCCGGGCATTAATACCGGCGGCCACTGCGGCGTCGGCAATGAGCTGCCCAAGTTCGGTATTGCCGTCATATTCGTAGGGCATGTTTTTGATGAAGTGGGGCAGTTCGTTGCTGGTGTAGACCCCTTTAAAATGCGCAGCGTTGTTAATGTGATACCCCGAATTCACCAGCCAGTGGGTATCGAAAACGACGATAGTGTCGACACCCATCTCACGACAGCGTCTGGAAATTTCTTTATGGCCATTGATAGCGGCTTCCCGGCAACCTTTGTGCGGCCCATCAAGTTCCGACAAATACATAGAGGGAACGTGGGTGATCTTTGCCGCTAGCGTAATGTCTCCCATGGTGATCTCTCCTGACTCAGCGCCCCAGCACCGGAACGTTATGGGTGTCGTGGGCTATGCACACGTTCTTGGTTTCCATGTAGAAATCAAAGCTGTAATCGCCCCCGTCTCGACCGATTCCGCTCATCTTCATACCGCCAAAAGGTGAGGGTAAATTGCGGTTGTTTTCGGAGTTGATCCACAGCATGCCCGCTTGAACTTTCTGCGCCATGCGCATGGCCCGTCCTGTATCGCCGGTCCAAATATACCCCGACAGGCCGTATTCGGTATCGTTTGCAAGCGCTATCGCTTCTTGCTCATCTTCAAACCCGATAGCGGTGAGTACCGGGCCGAAAATCTCTTCTTGGGCAATGCGCATGCGGTTGTTGGCTTCGGTGAAAAGTGTCGGCGCAACATAATTGCCGGCACCCAAGTCCTCGCGTCGGTGACCACCGGCGGCGATGGTTGCTCCTTCTTCGACAGCGGCATCGAAGTAGCTAAGCACCTTCTCAAAATGGCCTTGGTGCACCAGCGGCCCCACTTCAGTGTTGGGGTCGAGGGGATGGCCGACTACCAGCTGCTCCACTCTATGTTTAACCGCAGCGAGAAATTTATCGCGGATGCTGTTCTGAATGAGCAGGCGCGAACTCGAGGTG
The DNA here is from genome assembly GCA_905479205.1 of uncultured Luminiphilus sp. Taxonomy (GTDB): domain Bacteria; phylum Pseudomonadota; class Gammaproteobacteria; order Pseudomonadales; family Halieaceae; genus Luminiphilus. The sequence goes on along the minus strand of CAJQLP010000032.1, from coordinate 13,236 downwards.
CAGCGCTGGCCATTTAAGCTGTAAATCATGAAGACAACGGCGTCGAGCGCGCGCTCGAAGTCAGCGTCTTCAAAAACGATTACGGGATTTTTGCCGCCGAGTTCGAAGTGAACCCGTTTTAGGGTGTCCGCCGCCTGCCGCATGATGTGGCTTCCGGTGGTGGTTTCTCCCACTAACGCCACCGCCTTGATGGCTTTGTGCTCGGTTAGTCTCTTGCCAACGGTTTCTCCAAATCCATGGACCATATTCCATACTCCTGCTGGAATACCCGCTTCTTGACTGATCTCGGCGAGCAGCGTGGCGGAGAGTGGACTCAGTTCAGCAGGTTTGTGGACTATGGTGCATCCCGCAGCCAGCGCTGGTGCGATCTTCCACGTAGCCAGCATGAAGGGTGTGTTCCAGGGCGTAATGATGCCTACCGGTCCAATGGGGCTGCGCACGGTAAAGTTGGTGTGGTTGTCTTGGAACAACGACAAGCCATTACGTGATTCAGGCGCTTTGTCGGCAAAAAAGCGGAAGTTGGCGGCACCGCGAATAGCCGCCTGTTTCATAAAACGAATGGCTTGACCACAATCCGATGATTCCACCAGGGCTATTTCATCGGCACGCTTTTCAATCAGATCGGCAAAGTGAATGAGCAGTTTTTTCCTCGCAGCACCGGGCATCTCCGACCACGCTTCAAACGCGGACTCTGCGGCTTCACAGGCGCGATCCATGTCTTCGGCAGTTCCGGCAACAATCTTGCCCAAACTCGTATTGGCCGCCGGCTCAATATTGTCGAAGGTCTCGGCGCCTTCAGCAGGCAGCCATTCGCCGTTGATGTAGTGACCTGTGGTGTTGGCTGCAAAGCGCGAGAGATAACCCTCGGCACGGTCGATGTTTTCTTGAAACGGCGTATTCGCAGTCATGGTCACGTCCTTACTAGGGCTTTACTCGTCGAGATCTCCGATAAAGGTAACATGTTAACTAAATAAATACCAAGGGCTAAAACCTCGAACGATAGTCGTGCTTTGCATGGCCACGCGTAGCGCCTGAAGAGACGCGCCAGCGTTAGGGCACCAGCGGCTTGCGCTGCACTTGCATGACACCCACGGACAGGCACTGGCCAATATTAGCGCTGGGATCGACTACGGCATTGGAGTGATCGATTCGGCGGTAGCGGGTCTCGGTGGCTGTCCCTACGCCAAGGGCGCGTCGGGAAACGTTGCCACCGAGGACATGGTATACATGCTTAACGGCATGGGCATTGAAACAGGTATTGATTTGGATGCCCTTGTCGCAACCGGACATTGCATTTGCGATCAGCTTGAGCGTGCCAATCAGTCTCGAGTCGGCAGGGCGTTATCAGGCAAGGGGTGATTGGCGGGTTGGTCATCTGCGACCATCAGGATAATGGAATAAACCCCCGCCTTGGCGAGAAAGTTCGTTCCCGCCATCAACCTGCACGCCCCAATTTCTCAAGCATGGCCTCGCTCATTTTAAATTTCTGAATTTTGCCCGTTACCGTCATGGGAAATTCCTCCACAAACTCAATGTAACGCGGCACTTTAAAATGGGAAATTTGATCCTGACAGAAACCTTTAATGTCATCTTCGGCCTGCATTCAGACTATCCGCAAGTTATTGTGCCGATGAGGCCGCTGGAGGCAGTGGGCATTGCGGTAACTCGCATCGCCGAAGATGGCAAGACAGTAGTGGCGCCAGGTGAGCGCATCGGAGTCGATCGGGCACTCCGCGCCATTACGATCGATGCCGCCTATGTGATTGGCATGGAGGAAAAGGTTGGCAGTTTGATACCTGGCAAGTTCGCCGATTTCGCTGTTCTCGAGGGCGACCCATACGCGGTCGACCCGACGAAGATCAAGGACATTCCGGTCTGGGGCACGGTGCTGTCGGGCAAGCTTCACAAGTCTGAGAGATGACCGCATGTCGTGTTCTACTTTGCCCTTAAAGCGACGCTATGCCTGCCCGCTGAGGTTATCGACGACCACGGGCAGCGAGATGAAAATTCTAGCCCCATCACCTTGATTCGATGCCTCGATTTCGCCGCCCATGGATCTAATGATGCCCTGACTTACCGATAATCCTAAGCCCACTCCTTTGTCTGGGGTCTTTGTTGTATAAAAAGGATCTAATATGTGTGCGAGTGATGCGTCAGGTATTCCGCCACAGTTGTAGGTCGCCGCGATATGTAACGTGTTTTCATTTTGTTGCGTCTGCAAGGTGAGCCGATGCTGAGTAGCACCTTCATGGGATTCGGCCGCATCTCGAGCGTTTTTTAATATGTGTTTGATGACCAGGCCGAGGAAGCCCGAGAATCGGAAGGCCGCTCAGCGATTCGTAAGCTCAATAATGATCGCCGTATTTTATCGTGCGGTAACAAGCGCCATTGAGTGACCGAATGATTATTGTGGATTAAAGCTGCCACGGTCAGTGTAGATGCGCTTATTTATTGTGCCAATTGCATCGCCGAATGAGGTGCCCAGCGCTGCCCCCAGGGCTTAGCCGCCTCCAGCTCAAAAGCCAGTTCATAGAGCATACGGTCTTCCCCCGGAGCCGCCATAAAATGACTTCCAATGGGTAGCCCGGTTGTTGAAGAATGAAACAGCGGTACTGACATCGCCGGCGCACCGATACCGTTGGCCGCGAGGGTGTAGCCCAAAAGCTGCCGATTTCTCGCCAGCGCACGATCAAAGGGCGTGTCGTGACTGAGATAGCCGAGGAGCGGCGCTTCGACGGGTATCGTGGGTGTTAGCCAGACATCAAATTTCTGGAAAAAAGCCGCGAAATCTTGCGTTAACTGCTTAAAGTAAGCGAGTCCGACATCCCGCGCATCAGCGGGTAACGTCGCGCCGTAACGAGCCATGTCGACAGTGGCGCGAGAGAGAATGTTCGCATCTTCAGCCCTTTTCCCCGTTAACGCCTCTACTTGGGTCAATAGCCGCGGCATTGGCGCCAACATGATGCCCTCTGCGGCCGGAAACATTGCGTGCCCATTTACCGGGTTAGCTACTTCAATCACTTCGTGGCCCATCGACGTGCATAAGGCTATCGTGGCTTGCAGCACTTCTTGAACACTCGCCTCTGGCTTAGCACCAAAGGTGTCCTCTATAGTCACGGCAATGCGAAGTCGGCGTTTAGCGGGGCCCTCGACTAAACCTACCGGCGCATAACCCAATTGGTTGCTGGGGTTTTCAGTGGCAGCAAGTAACGTCGCGCTGTCGCGCACGCTGCGGCTTAAGCACTGATGGGTTCTTAGAAAATAATGGCCACCATCTGCTTCACCAGAGACTTGTCGGTAGCGACTCGGTTTCATGCCCAGCACGCCACAACACGACGCGGGAATCCTATTAGATCCACCACCATCTGTGCCTTGCGCCAGTGGAACATAGCCCGCCGCTACAGCAGCCGCACTGCCGCCGCTCGAACCACCGGCATTGCGCGCTAAATCCCAAGGATTGAGCGTAGCTCCAAAGGCGAGGTTATCGGTAAGCGCGCCTGAGGCGAATTCAGGGGTGTTAGTCATCCCCAAAATACTCAGGCCTGATTGCTCTAGAGCCTCCACATAGGGCACCGAATTTTTAGGTACATTGGTTATATTGAGTCGAGATCCATTGCTGCGTCGCACACCACCCAAATCAATAAGATCTTTTAATAACGTTGGTACCCCCGCAAAAGGGGCATTGGAGGGAATGGATTCGGCCCGACTCAAGGCACGCTCGTAGGTACGTGTCGTTAATGCATTGAGCGTCCCATCTAACCGATCGATACGCGCCATAGCCGCTTCAATAAGCTCTCGAGCCGATACTTCTCTTTTGCGAATTAAAGTGGCCAAACCCACGCCATCAAAGGGCAATAGCTCGAGCATGAGATTCGATGGGGTTCGGGAAAACGCTGATGAGGGCGCCAGTAATAGGGCGCCACAGCCGCGAGCCATCGCCTTCAATACTGATCGCCGCTTCAAAAGAGGGGCTGTATTCTTCACCTCGTTCAATGGCTTCCCCTGTCATGAGGTAGACCGAGCTCGACGCCGCAAAAGGCCCTATTCAGACGTCCAATAGAGACTCGACGGGCCATGGTGGCGCTCAATTATTCCCCATGAGTATCTTTAGTAAATCTGATTGATAAATAGATTTTTCGGGTACTGGTTTGCCGTCGCGCTCGAGGTCTGCCTTGGAAAACGCTCCGAGCTCATCAATCAAGTAGGCGTGTGCGCGCGCTAACTTTTGCATTTGATGAAAGTCTACCCCGCCCCAATCCACATCAGCCGTGGAGTGGTAATATTTTCCTGTTTGAATCCAGCCTGTAGAAATAGCATCTAATGCATTGTACGGCGGGTGAAATGCTGCCTCGTCAGCGGCAGGATCGATGTATACGAGGTCTCCCATTGCAATCCCGTAATGGCCCGCCGCCTGTTTGAGCAAGTCAATCAGTAATGGACTGCGGTTGGTGACTAACAGCATCAATGGATCGGCTATGTTGGATTGTGCGACGAAGGTGCCCTCATCCATAGGTCGCACCATGCCAAGATGTTCCGGACGTAATACCAGCAGCAAATTGTTGGTCATCAACTCCCGATATTTATCAATGAAGGGTAAGGTTCCGCCTACGCCGGGCACTTCGTGATCGCCCTGAAACAGAAAGATGATGCCATGTGTCCGTTCTTCTAGGGGAAGTCCTGCATAGTGACGGGCCAATGCCAAGTTCAATGCGACCGACGAGCCGTTATCGTGGATACCGTAAAAATAACCATCAACGTGGGTGGGGATGACAATATATTGATCTGATTGGCCCGGCAAAATAGCGTAGGTATTACCGCTCATTCGCTCCGTGCCCGACTCCATCCGACCCTGCACATTAAGTTTCAGCATCACCGGACGCTCTTCGCTGGCTCTATCGATTAACTTGCGCAAATAAAGACCCGCATCATCACCAATAGATGTCCACGGAACCGCCTCGCCAATGCTATCGCCCCCGCCTGGTGCGCCGACTCGTCCTGCCACTTGCTCTGTATTAGGCACGTCCCACCAGACCACGATGCCGGCAGGCTTACCATAGTTACCCGCAGCTAATCGGGAATAAGCCGTACGCACACTACTTAGCAATGCGCTAGGCTGGGTTCTACCCCGTACTAGAACAATTTTATCGGTGACATCTCGACCTTGGAGTTCCGAGGCCGTGCCATCACCGACATAAATCACCGGCGCTTCGAGACCGCTAGCGGGTGTTAACGCCGAGACAAATGCAGTAATGGGACTCTCAAAGCGATAGCTCTGTCCGTCGGAAAATGTTGGCGCATCGGTAATGGTTAAATCACAAACCGTCGGCCGCCACTGGGGATATTGAGAGGGAAACGGATCATGATAGACCTGCTCTAAGCCAAATGATTGGAGCTTTTCAAAAATCCACTGATGGGCTTCCCGCTCATATTGGGTGCCTTGAATCCGTCCCCACAAGATCTCACCGTCTTCTCGTGATCGATTGGCAATTGCCGCCAAAACATTGGCATAGTCGGCAAGCTCCTCGGCATTAATATCGCTACGGGGGTCGCTCGCGGAATCAAGATAGGCGGGAAGCGGCGCTAATCCAATGGGAAAAGCATGTTCGCCGCGCTCTCTCGCGACCTTTTCCGCATACTCATCGGGCGGCATAAAGGCGACCTCTGAAAGCATGTCGACTAACCCTTGGGGAGATGTGGCGAGGGCTTGCTTGTTATCTGGCGGACTGGCACCAGCACTCTCACCAGCACTCTCACTAGCATGCGAGCTGGCAATCAGAGACATAAAAAACAATGAAGTAACTAAGCGTGATAGCCGTTGTGTCATTGTAATCTACTCGCAATTGAAATGAATTAGCGCGAATTCTATCATCAGTACTTAGGTCACTCCGCCGCTGTCTGATGACTCCAAAGTTGATAGCTTTTTAACGCCTGCTCCCGTCCCTTAGCATTTTGCTCCATTGCATCACCACAGGGATCGGTCGAGTTCGCTAGCCGGTCGTAAAATGACTTCGCCAAAATCGATAGGCCTCCCGTGAAAAAGGCCATGCCACCTTGAATAATTGTCCCTTGTGGGTCGAGTGTGAGTGCGGGTTTGGCCAATGTGCCTCCAACACCCACGAAAGGGTTGAGCGCCTTTGTCGCGCTAAGACCGACGCCTTTTTTTGGGATAGTGTTAAAAGTCCCAAACAGCTTTTCGCTACCAAGATCGACCCGACCCTTTGCTATGATGTCGAGTGCAGGAGTGACTACAACTAACGCTGGGTCGCCGGTGAGTTTTCCCTGCTCGATACTGCCGCTAAGTGCAATACACTCGATATCGCTATGGTCCTGCTTTTTTGAAAAGGGGTTAAGCAAAGCCAGAAGCTCACTAAAAAAGTCTTTGGTTAGCAGGCCTGCAGTGATTTTGCCGACTCGCCCTGGCCCACTTTGCACTTCAAAATAACCGTTGCTACCCGCAGCCAGCTCCCGGGCCGTGTTGCCTTGGGTATACAGAAAAGCATCAATGTCATAGCGGGGCAAAGCCATTGCCTCTTCCAGAGACACCGCAGGGACGCCTACATTTATACCTTCGCCTAATAAAGCAAGGTTCACGGCAATGTCGTCCTGTCGCTGCTCTACCTTGCCCTCAATCGAAATTTTCCCACCGTCATTATCCTCGCCTCTAGCCTCCTCAATAATGAGTCGGCCATTGGTGTTGGTAGCTTTTAAGACGATATTTGAAAAAGGGGGCACACGAGTCGACAGTTTATCAATCTTAATGTCTAACATTGCATCAAAGGTTGTTAAGAATTCGATGTCGATTGGCGCATCGTCGAATACACGCGGCTTTGCTGATTCTGCCTTTTTAGGCGCATCTTTTAAGTTTTGGCGCTCGGGTATCCAGGGTTTGAGATCGACGTGTTTGGATCTAAGGGTGAGTTGAATTTTTGGATGGTCCGGATCCGCTATGCGGAGCTTGCCATTGATGTCCGATTCACCGCTTTTTAGCTCAAAGGTTTCTGCAGAGATTACGCCCGCGCTCGCTCTCAAAGATGCGCGCAGGGTAAGAGGCTGTGACGGTAATGCGTAGCCTGCTAGATGAGAGAAGCTCGCTAAATGGGCGATGTGGGCATTAACGTCGAAATGGGTTTTGTCAAAAGAATCGCTAAATTGGACGTCGCCTCTCGCGGTGACGGCAGTGCCATCTTCCATGCTAATACTCAGCTCCTCGACCGAAAGCTGTCCGGGTGAGAGCGAAGCATGCACTGTGCCTGACAGTGAAAGCCTGTCGAACTTAGCTCTCTCCGGCGGCTTTTCGGCAAAGCTCAGCAGGTTGTCGACGTTAAATGAAATGTTTGCAGCGAGACTCTCTGGACCTAGAAGTGTCAGATTGCCTTCAGCCACCGATGCACCCAGCTGCACGCGCATCTGCTCAACAGTGATGCCCTCATCGAGCAAAAGGAGCTTGGCTTTTGCGTTCAGCGATTGCTCAAGCCGAGCGGCGTTAAAATTCGCTGGAAGCTCTATTTGCGCAAGCCAGGGGCGTGGGTTATCGGTATTGAGTATCACCGTGGCCTCATCAAATCTTCGGTTGACCTCACTTTCTCCAAACAACTCTGCGTTCTCTGTTCGTAAGGCAATATTGCTCAGAGCGAGTGTGTGTTCTCGTACATCGAGGTTCGTTGATAAACGCCAAGGGCCGTCACTAATCATGGGCAATGAGAGCGCCTCGGTGACGTCAGTCAGTTCTACGCCGACTAACTCGAGGGTTGCAGACGTACCCGTGAAATCAGCCTGCTTACTCACCAATCCGTCGAGGGTTATCTGTGCTATCGATGTTGTTGCCGAGCCAGATAGTTTGGCGGCATCCGCTCCGTTTTCGATAGCCATGGTTATTGATACGGGGCCACTAATAACGGACGGTAGGTTTAAAACGTCCCTGAATTCGTTGATATCGGGTACGTCTACAGCGAGGTTCAAATCAGCGAGAGCAGGGGACGTTATGTCGGGAATGACCCCTCTTACAGTGGCCTGTAATCGACCAATTATAACTCGAGAGTCCTTAATCGTTAGGTACTGCCCGCGTTTGCTGACATTACCCGCTACGCTAAAAGGTACTGCGGGCATGACCATGTCCGGCAAATAGGCTCCCAGCCGCGACGCATCGATGCCGCTAAGCGACACAGTTAAATCGGCCACATCCAATGTTGTTAGCGCGTCGAATTCACCGATTGCCACCGCTAAGTAATCGCCAAACTGGCCTTTTAGCGTTAGTGCCATTTGCTCTTTTTTGGGTCTGATATCGAGTGACATCGCAAGCGGGCCAGCGCCCAGCGAGGGCAGCTCCAATGCGTCCGTCAGATAGCTGATTTCCGGTGCTTTTATGCTTAACAGGACTTCAGGACGATTGGGTGCCAAGAGCTCTTTGATGGTGACTTCGCCGTCAATGGTGAGCTCGCCGAAGTCAGCATCGATAGAGAATTCGGCGCTTTCTAGGTTGACGAGCTTATGGGTGGGACTCATCGTAATACTTGCGGTTAGCGGTACTTGGTTAATATTGCCTTCGATGCGGCTGCTAACACTTGCGTCATTCATTGTTTGTCGAAGAGATAGCCTGGCGGTTTTTACGGGCCCAAGCTCTGCATCCAGATAGGAAATTAGGGCGTCAGTTACCGACAGATTCGCCACTGTCATGGGCAGCGACTGAGTCGCTTTGTCATCCTGAGATTCGTCGATTAACGCAGCGCTTGGAAACGCCCAGTTGCCACCGTTGAGTTCATCATTGATCAGCGTAATCGTCGGGCTCGTGATTTCAATAGAATGTAGACGTGGCGGTGACTCGAGCAGTTCGGCAATGCGAGCTTTGATCTGGGCGCGTGGGACCACAAGGAACTGTGCTGAGCTCTGCCAGACGGGTGGGGCGATCTGTAAATCTGTAATCGTGATTACGATTTCAGTGCCGAGTTCAACGGTGAGCTGGGATGCATCGACAGTACGACCTAGGCTGTTGCTCAGTGTCTTGAGTAAGGGATCCTTAAGAAAGCTCAACTTACTGTAGTGAGTGAACCCCACTACTGCCGTCAGTGCGATAAGAAGGAAAACAAAAACCCTAAGCGGAAAGCGCACGCTAGCCTCGACATTCAATGAGTCCGTCCAGTCTACCGATATTTAAGCAGATCCGCCGATTCATTTAATGGCTGTTCACCTTTCTCAAGCCGACAGCGTATGAAGTAGCGCCCTCATAGGTTATGTCGCAGACGTGACTCGGTTCACTCCGGCCACGTGGCTATAAAATGCTAAACATTCTCTATCAGTGACCGTTTCGGCTGTCGAGGTGGTAATGCTGAGCGAACAGCGGGAGATGTTCATCAACGCGGTGGCTTACAAACAGCACTGTACTGTGTCTGCGCTGATTCAAGACTTCGAGGAGATCGAGAAGCCGTCCACGATTTAACTCATCGAGTCCTTGGGTGGGTTCATCGAGAACGAGCAGCAGCGGTGACTTGACTAGGGCGCGAGCAATTAAAACTAGACGCTGCTCCCCGTAGCTAATTTCTTGGAAACGATGTCGTGCTTGCTCGCCTAGGCCCGCTGCGGTTAACCATTGTGAAGCAATGAGGCGTTGCTGGTCTGAAATACTGTCGTAAACCCCTATCGAGTCGAAGAAGCCCGAGTACACAACAGTTTCAACATCGCAGTGCACACGATAGCGGCGATGTAAGTCGTTACTTACTATGCCCATGTGCTTCTTGATATCCCACACTGACTCGCCATTGCCGCGCTGGTAACCCAGAACATTGACGTCGTTACTAAAGCACTGCGGGCAGTCGCCGGTTATGAGTCCGAGTAGTGTTGATTTGCCCGAACCGTTTTCACCCGTAATCAGGGTATGCTGCAGCGGCGCAACATTTAACGTTATTTGATCGAGGACGACATTGTTCCCGAAGCGCACCGTGCAATTTCGGAGAGCCACTAAATGTTCGTGGGGATAGTCCCTCAAACCTATGGCGGTGTCAGGCCAGTTTGGCTGTGCTTTATCGTTAAGTTGGAGCACCTCTTGGATTCGTGATTCTCTGGCTTTTTGATTGAGATGATTCAGCGTATCGAGATGTCCCTCATCTACGGCAGCGATAAGATTGCACCATTGTGGAATGTCTTGGCGATTACTAAGCAAGAACATTATGGTGAGACCTGCGCTGTTGGCTTTTTCTAATGTCTCGCTGAGCACGTGACACGTTCTCTGATCTAAGCTGTCGAAAGGATTATCTAAAATCAGCAATGAAACCCCTTCGAGTAGGGCTTGCAGCACTAATAGTTTGCGGCTCTCGCCCGTACTCAGCTGGGTATAGCGGGTATTTAATCTGTGCCGCATATCGAGATCGTCAATCAGCGTGCTGTTTGTGGTCTCGGCGGGCAAAAAGTCGGCGGCTCGAGTAGCGGTGTCCTCATCGCCCAGCAAATCGTTGGCAGCAAGTCTCAGCTCGCGCTCGTAAATCAGCTGCTGCTGTTCGAACGATATGAGACGAATCTGCTGGATCCCAACGTCGCGGAGTACTGTCCCTGAATCGACATTCGTTAATTGGTCAGTCAATAGTTGGTCGATGAGCTGCTTGCCCGAGCCATTGCGCCCAATAACGCACCAAGCATCCCCAGCATAAATGCTCCAGTCTGCGATATTCAGCTGTGGATGATTTAACGTTTTTATATGGATCATTTCAGGTGATTGTCATACAGTGGGCGCGTACTCTAACGCAAAATAAAAGGAAAATCGTATGAAAAACGTTATTTACACAGGCGTAGTTTGCGCAACGTTGGCTTTGGTTTTGAGCGCGTGCTCTGAGGAACAAAAAGAGCAGGCTTCCACGGCTATGGATGAAGCCACAAGTGTTATGGAAGAAACCGTGGATGCTGCTGGCGAAACAATGGAAGCAACTATGGATGCAGCTGGCGAAACCATGGATGCCGCAGGCGAGTCTATGGATGAAGCGGGAGATGCCATTGAAGAGGCTGCTGATGCGGCTGCAGATGTTATTGATGATGCGGTTGATGACGTTGAAGCCGAGATTGACGGTTGAGCTAAAAGCACTGTTCTAAAATAGTCGATCAAGAGCGGCATCCGTTGCCGGCTTCTGGCCACAGTGATGCTTAAGCAAGTGTTGAATCGGGGACTCCTTTCCTAGGGGTCCTTTTTATAGCCTGTCTATTTATAGCGGACTGATCTATAACGGACTCACTGTTCGTGACAATGGGCGTTAGGCGGCCGTGTTTAAGTAAGGTTTTTACAATCTATGTTCAGTTACGTATCCGCATTCGTATTTGGCGTACTGCTGTTTGTTTCCACAACTTTCTCTGTCCATGCGACCGATTACCGAGTCCCTGCCACTCAGCGTGTCACCGCCCAGTCTATCCATATAACGCTTGATCCCAGCGCAGACGACTACAATGGAACTACCACTATAACGCTAGACTTAGAGTCTCAGTTGCCAAGTCTCGTATTGCATTGGGTTGACTTAGACGTTACCCGCATTGTGTTAGTGGGTGGTGGCCAGGAGCGCGTTTTACGTGCAGCACCGGGTGACTGGGATATGCATAACTTAGGCGATGGGCAGCCCATAGCGCCAGGCAGCTATGCTCTTAATATTGAGTTCGAAGGCGCCTATTCAACGGATGCGCTGGGTCTTTACAAGGCCGAAGAGCAGGGCGTGAGCTACTTGTTCACTCAGTTTGAAATGAGTCTCGCGCGCCGCGCTTTCCCGCTGGTCGATGAGCCCGATAGCAAAATTGCCTGGACGCTGGCCTTGACCGTTCCGCAAGAACTAACCGCGCTGAGTAATACACCCGTAGCGGAAGTAACGACTGAGAGCGACTGGCGAACCTATCGTTATGAAACCACGCCGCCCATGTCGAGCTACCTTTTAGCGCTTGCCGTGGGTGACTTCGACGCTACCCCTATTCCCAACATGCCAGTACCCGCGATGATTTACTCGCCCAAGGGAACAGCGGCGGATATTGGCTTTTCGGCACGGGTGACACCCCCAATATTGAAAGCGCTTGAGGACTACTTCGGTACCGCGTACCCCTATAAAAAGCTCGACTTTGTTGCGGTGCCCAATTTTACATTCGGTGCGATGGAGAACGTTGGATTAGTAACCTATCGATCCGAATTACTCCTTAATGGCGATAACCCTGGCCCAGTCAGTGAAGCCAGTACTGTTAACGTCATTGCTCATGAGCTGGCACATCAATGGTATGGCAATCTGGTTACCATGGCCTGGTGGGACGACCTCTGGTTGAACGAGGCCTTTGCCTCATGGATGGCTTACAAGGTCACGACTGATCTTTATCCCGAGTATATGACCGCCTTGTACCTGCCCCAGGGTGGGGCCTTTGGCAGCGATGCTTTGGGTGCGACTCGCCCCATTCGCAAAGAGGTTAAAACTGAGCAAGATATTGCCGATAGTCTTGGGCTGAATTACACGAAGGGCCACGCGATTCTTAATATGCTCGAACAGGCTATGGGTTCTGATGCCTTCAGGGGCGGTATTCGCGCTTACATGCGCGAGCACAGCTGGCAGAACACCCAGGCCTCTGACCTTTGGCGCGCACTCGATGCTCATGCTGACTTCAATGTGGGTGCTGTTGCTGAGACGTTTTTAAATCAGGCGGGTTTCCCTCTCGTGAACGTTAGTCGAGAAGGTGTTATCTCACAGCGCCGCTTTGAAAACATGGGGGCTAATTTGGCCCCGCAAACTTGGCGCATCCCCGTTAATATTCGCTACGGCCATTCAGAGGGGGTTGATCAGACGAGTGTCACCCTCGACGCTGAGTCTCAGCAACTTACGGTACTGGCTGATGCTGAATGGGTTTTCCCCGCGGCGGCAGGTAACGGCTACTACGTTTGGTCAATGGATGAAGAACTGTATAGACAACTGTTGGCTAACACGGAGGCGTTAAGTGACCGCGAAAAACTCGCTCTTCTGATTAATGGAGAACGCCTTTTGGCTGCAGGTGAAGTCACCATGGGGCAGCACATGTCCTTGCTTAGCCGACTCATCACTGAGGTGAATAAAGAAATCGCGCTCGACACATTAGAGGCGATACGTGACGTCGGCGAAATGTACCGAGGCACGCATATTGAACCGATGACGAGTGCGTGGGTGCGCAGTAGTCTGTCACCTTGGCTTGCTAGTTTGGGCGTGGAACCCGTTCCTAATGAAGATCAGGGCGCAACTAAGCTCAGGGCGCGCGTTATGCGAG
>CAJQLP010000031.1 GCA_905479205.1 uncultured Luminiphilus sp. | reverse complement strand
GTTGCGCCGACGCCACATCGGTAACTGTCAGCGGTGGCGATACCATTTTTGTATCGGATGTTGCCAGTAACTGTACCGTGACACCTGTCTTCGAGGCAATCGATACCAGCTGGACGGGTAGCGTTCGAGTTGAATTGACTCAGTACAGTTCCAACAAGTGGTTTCAGATCTTACGCCCAGGAATATGCAGTATGTTTGGTAAAAACAACGGTAAGAAGCACAACACTACCTGCTCTTTCACCAGCGATGCTGCCAGCAAATCCGTCACTGTTACTATAAATATCGCTTCACAGGACTTCATCTGTACGGGTAAGGATACAGGCGCTAAGGGTAGCTGGAGCACTACGCTAAACATTAGCGCCAGTAACCCTAACGCCAAGGTAATATTGGTCCGTCGCGGTGGGGTAGGCAACTGCAAGGGTTCTGACGCCGCGAAGATAACCTACTCCAACTAAACCGGGGACACCCCGCCCCCTGCGCTACGTGTGCGGGGGCGCTATTACGACCACCAGCACGTTACCAACAGCCGGTGCCGGCATAACTACCTGTAGTGTCCTTGCCGTCCTCTGTTACCGCAAAGGTACCGCACTCAGTGTCATCGGCTTGGTCGCCGCTGGGTACTGCAGTGGCGGTATAGCCAGAGGCATCGGCACTTCCAATACTCACGGTGTAATACCCACTCTCAGAGGTGGACGACAAGCTTAGGTCGGTAACGGTACTCGCATAAGCCGCATGCCCCCCTCGATACATTTCTTGTTTCACTTGTACTTGCATCAAAGCATTTCGGGCATCGGCACGCCGGCTCTCCAGCATATAGCTCCGATAAGAAGGTAGGGCGATCATGGCGATGATGCCAATAATAGCGACTGTGATAAGCAGCTCAATAAGACTAAAGCCTCTGACATTACGTGACTCAAAAAATACTTTTTTGTGCTGCTTCATTGACCGTTACCTACCCTGTTGGACGTTGCTCACTAAAAACGCACGGTAAGACAAAGCGACAGGGGACACAATTGGATAATGTTGTTTGCTCGATCTTTTCAGCGGAAATGCGCCTCAGAACACAAAAAAATGGCCCCGCTAAGCGGAGCCATTTTAAATACAATTTTACTGTCCTAACGCGAACGTCAACGTCCGCCCAAGGACGCTTGGAGCAAATGCTTACTCATACCTATCTTTCAGTACAAAGAAAGCCAATGCCAAAAGCATTGCACTGAAGGGAATCGCCAAGTAAATACCACTGATACCGGTAAGATCGCGTAAGGTGATCTTACCGAAATTCAGTGGTTCTAAAATGGCCGTCTCGAGATAAGGGAAAGCGAGAGCGAACAAGAAGACGCCCGTTAAACCACCAAGAATAGTGAAGATAGCGTCGCTCTTACCCTCTGCAGCACCGACAACACAGGTACCCGGGCAATATCCCGAGATCGCCCAGCCGATGCCGAAAACAACACCGCCAACCGCGACACCGCCAACATACGCGGGTTTGATGCTCATGTTAGCGAGGCCACCAAGATCAAGTAAGTAAATCCCCAAGGTACCGACACCAATTGCCGTGCACATAAGCTTGATAATGGTCATATCCTTGAGCAACAACGTGCCAAGAATACGACGGTAGCTTGTAGCGCCACCCATGTAGAGGATTGCCCCAAAACCACAGCCAATCAAAAATCCAATAATCAACGTCTGCATGAAATTAACCTCGCTTGCGATAAAGGAAATGAGCCATGGCAATCGCAGACCCAAAGGTGAAAATTCCGAAAATGAACGAGCTGACCGCCAACTGAGAAATGCCGCTAATCATGTGGCCACTGGTACATCCACCCGCTAAACGCGCGCCAAAAAGCAGTAAAACACCACCGAAAAAAGCAGCCGCAAGACGCTTTTGTCGTGAACCACCGAACACGCCTTCCCACATTTTCGGCATTGAGCCTTTATCGAGATCAGGTTGCTTTTTCGAAAGAAGACGAGATGTCACCAAACCGCCGGCGAACATGCCAAAGACTAGCATCCAGCCGTAACCAACACCCCAGTCGTCTTTTTCACCGTACTTATTAAGATAAGCGTTGTTTTCTGTCGCTTCGGGAGCAACTTGATGCGCCACAATGGCGTCGGTAACCACAAATTGTGTGGACACGCCAAGCGGCGTGACGAGGAATGTTGCGAGGGTCAACAACAGTCCAAGTGCTACGCCTGCTACCTTCCACGAGATAATTGCTTTTTGTTCCTGCATTGAAACGTCCTCCTTAGTCCTTCAACCCGATTTAAGTCAAAGTTTGTTATTTGAGTATCGCCACAAGGAATAAGCATATTCCATTTTTGAAGGTAGTAACAGCCCTTATTTTGGATCAAAACCGCCTACATTGATTGATCGTCAGATGCACGCCGACGCTCATAAGGTTTTTTACCCGGTGGGCCGGACATAGGCTGAATGCCTATGTTTTGCTCTTCCTTTGGGTCGACCGACGGACCGTTTAATAACTCTTCAGTGACAGTGCTACCCGCACCGTATCGACCGGATAGCGCCTTGATGCAGGCAGAGCCCGCTACCGCTCGCACCAACTCGGCAGTATCTTCATCCCAGCTCGCCGCCATACCAGCACGTGTCTCGGCTTCCGTGTCCGCGACGATTGGTCCGCAGGCGGCATCATCCGCGGGGGAGATAACCGACCAAGGGAGTAGTACCAAAACCATTAAAACGTTACGCATAGTGTCCTCGCTGTTGCTTCTGGTTAATGTGCTATCGCGCTTAAATCCTCCCATAGATGCGCGTTTGTGTATCGCACCTTTTCAGTGCATCACGGTATATAGCCGCCCCAAAAAAGACAGCTTAGCCGCGAACCATTGCAGTCGCGGTTATAGAAAAAGAGCGCGAAACAATAAATTATCTATATTTAACATTGACTTACAAAAACTGGCACAGCGATTGCTAAACCTAGGCGGGAGTGCAAAGGATCACCGCCGAGAGTTCCCACGCCGGCGCCCCAGCACACACTTAAGACACGTTATCCAGTTTACGAGGAACCACTATGTACACACTGCACACTAAAGCGCGCTCACTTAAAGGCCTAGTCGCCGCAACAGCTATCGCCGGCTGCGCCCTAGCAGCACCCTCTCAGGCAGGGGATTGGAGTGCCAATGCAGCGATGACCAGCAACTACATTTGGCGAGGCCTTACACAGACAGAAAACGAGGCTGCGGTTCAAGGTGGCATCGACTACAGCCATGAAAGCGGTTTCTATGTTGGCACCTGGGCATCTAACGTCAACTACGGCGCCGGCGATGTGTACTCGTATGAGCATGACATCTACGCGGGCTTCGCCTTCGACACCGGTGATATCAGCTGGGACTTTGGCTACCTCTATTACAACTACGACAAAGAAGCAGAGTTTGACTTTGGTGAAGTGTACGGCTCAGTAGGTATCGGCGCTTTCAGTGCCACGCTGTACGTTCTGGCTAATACCGAAGCTGACGAAGGTCCGGATCAGGACTTTGGCTTTGGCCAGGCATTCTATGGCTCCCTTGACTATGGCTTCACCGTGGGCAATGGCGTAGACGTTGGCCTGCACCTTGGCTATCACGACGGTGACTTTGCTGAGGCGTTCAATGGCAATGAGGATGGTTACTACGACTACAACATCAGTTTTAGCAAGGACGGTTTTTCGTTCATGATCAGCGACACCAATGTCGAAGGTGGTGCCGCTGAGGGTGGCTATGACAACGACCAAATGAAGTTTGTCGTCTCTTATGCTGTAGACATTTCCATGTAATTTTTGTCTCCCATCCGCGCCAAAGCGCGCAGTAAACGAAAAAACCCGCTACCGCGGGTTTTTTTTGCTCGGTAACACTGCGCGTAGCATCAGCTACTCAGCCAACGTCTTCAGCGCTTTTTCAATAGCAGTAGGGCTTGGCATAAGTGTCATAAAACTGTGTTTTCCCATCATACTTAGATCGGGGAAATGAACTGCCATGCGAAAGCGCATATGCAGCGCTTGCACCTTACCTCCACTGATCAGTATTTCGTATGGCAAATAGGCCGTGCTCCTAACTGGCGCAATATCGACCACTGACATTTGAAAGACGTCGTTGTAGTACTTGTCATCTTCATCGACCGGTGCCATTGCGACACCAATGAGGACCCCTTGGTCGCCTGGCAAGGTAAGCTGATAAACCTGCGCTAAGCCTCGGTTATTTTCAGCCAAGTTACTTGTCACCTTAGCCAGCGCCATTGACTGATCAGCAAACTCACCTAGCTCATAAATTTCATTGAAGCGCTCGGTGGTAAACATGTATCGATACTTAGGAAGCGATTTGGTTTTGACACCTTTTTTTGAACCAAAAGGCTCAACGGGACCTAGCTCTTTGTCAAGCTGTTCAGCAATGGGTGTGATGTCACCGTCAAGACGATACGCTTTCGCCATGTAATAAGGATTGACGTAACTAACTTGAAGGTCACCATCGACTTCGGTAACCGCCGCACGCAGCACAGCACCGAAACCTCCAAGCTCCGTCTTGGCCGCTAAAGTTTGCAACGCATCTGATGTAAAAATAATAATGTGCGCTTTGTCATAGGGGGCGTAATCACCGATTACGCGAAACCCCCCTTCGGTTAACCTACTTGACGTTTGCTCGATGGCAGTCTCAAACGTTTCGTAATTTGAATTAGCTAATAGAAAAGGACGTAGTCGCTCATCAGCAGCCTGCGCCAATACACTCGCAGCCGCGAGACCGGCGATTATTGCCACCTGAAATAACGAAAAAATAAAACGCATGTGAGCCTCGTAGTTTTTGTTGATTATGGTTATCGACTATATTTGACTCGGTCAAGCACGTAAAGATAAGAACACGGGAGTCCTTAATGACCGATATACGCAATAAAACAGTGTGGATAACCGGCGCTTCCTCGGGCATAGGCGCAGCACTCGCAAAGACTGCGAGCGAAGCCGGAGCCAACGTCATTCTTTCGGGACGGCGTCTTGAAGCATTAGACGAGGTCGCCCGCAGCCTTGTCGGGCCCAACCTGACGCTACCGTTTGAAGCCACGGATTACCCCGCGCTCGGGACTGGTGTCGAGCAGGCATGGAACTGGCAGGGTCAAGTCGACGTACTGATCAACAACGCCGGCATTAGTCAGCGTAGCATCGCAATGGAAACGACGCCTGAGGTGTACCAACACTTGCTCGATGTGGATTTGCTCGCGCCCATTTGGCTGACTCAGCTGCAGTTAGAGCGCATGGCTGCTGTTGGCGGTGGGCATATCGTTGCGATCAGTTCCGTTGCTGGGCGTATTGGCGCTCCCATGCGTACCGCTTACTCGGCAGCCAAACACGGTCTCATTGGCTACATGGACGCGTTACGCTGCGAGGTAGAAACACTACACAACATCCATGTGACCAATATTCTACCCGGCTCTGTCGCCACCAATGTATCCCGCAATGCGCTTACCGCCGACGGCTCTAAACGCCTGCGCTCAGACGACATTATTGACGCTGGCGATGACCCGCTCGATTGCGCGCGCGCCATTCTCGACGCCATAAAGACCAATACAAACGAACTCATTTACGCAAAAGACAATGAACTCGAGCTCGCGAAACTGCGACACGCTGACCCCGATACGTTTTTCGAGGCCATTGCCGGCTACGGCGCACAGACAGTGTTGGCGTTACAACAAGAGAATAGCTGACTGTGCAAGCTTGCCAAGGCGGTTACTCACGCTGCTCGCAACGCCCTGCCCAGCCGGGTATTCCCAAGCGTTGTCGCAGGTTGGCCCTCTGCCCACGCTAGCTGACCGGCAATCCATACTCGGTCGACAATGCCCTCTGGCCTGTTAACCATTTGCTGATGCTGAAATATCTCGCGGTACTCAAGGCGTCGTGTTTGATCAGGCTCCCAGCCGTCGAAGGCGCTGGGGTTAATAAGCACGACATCGGCCTGCTTGCCGATCTCAAGAGAACCCGCATCAATACCGAAAAATTCAGCAGGTTCGCTGGTCAATCGCTGCACCATGCGAGCTACGGTCGCCTCATCTCGCTCGCGAGCTAGCTTTAACGACATAAGATTAGCGTCAAAAAACGCCATGTTAGTGATGTGCGCACCCGAATCATTGAACCCGGGCATAGCGGCATCATGGAGTAGCAAGTCGAGCGTAGCGCGATTGCCTACATTGCCCACATCGGCATAGAAGCGAAATGTTTTGTCATACTCCCGCAACAGATGAATCATAAAATCGGCATCGGTCTCAAGGCGAACGGGAAACTTCTCAAGCTCGGCTCGCTCTGCATCGCTCCGGGCTTGGCTTTGATCTCCCGATTTGTAAGCTTCAACGCGCGTCATAACTTGTGCAAAGGTCTCACCATCCCACTCTGAAATCGGCGCACCGTCGAAAACCAGGAGATTAAGATCGCGGATAACCAAACTGTCTGGCAGGCCTTTTCGAGCTTTCCAGCTGGCAAAATCATCGCCGGTACGACCATGCCGCCACTCTCGACGGAAACGTTCTTGCCACTCGGTATCATTCAGTAACGCGCGGCGCCCTTCAAGATCATCATATTCCTTAGCGATTAACTCGGCGGTTGCCGTCATCTCTTCGAACAAGGGACTAACGATACCGTCAGACCATACTCGGAAGTTGGTACCGAGTGCTTGAAAATGTAACTTCCCTTTTAGCAGCCGCGAATTCAGCAGCCGCGCATAATTTAGAAAAAGCTTGGCTGCCTTCGGTGCCACAGCCATCTCCATTGCTGACAGCGCTGATGTCTTGAGGGTCTTGCCAAAAAGCCTGCCGCTGGTAAGCGCAAAATAGGCAAACGCCATTAACTTATTTTCAATGATCGGCGTGGTCTGCCACACCCGCTGGTTGTTTCGAACAACCTTAAGTAAGCGCTTCAATTCGCCAAAGCTTGCAAACTGCGTCGGTATTCGTTTGTCAGTATTAGGCGCATTGGACAAATAATGAAACGGCAAGCCGTCTGTGCTCATGCCAATGTAACCTTGAGTCATTGCCTCCTGTAGCAGCGACTCCATGTGCTGAAGCTCCGCCTCTGTAGGCGCACGACTGATACTGCCCTGCAAGCCCATAGCTTCAATGCGTAACATAGAGTGAGGCACAAAGGCGGCCAAATTAGGGCCTAACGCCACATCGTTGAAATGGTCAAGATAATCGCCCGTGTTGTCCCAAGTAATGGCGTCAGCGCATTGGCGAAGAACTTTCTTAGGGATATTTTCTACGCGAGTAAAACAATCGACTATGGGCTCCTGATCGCCGATTTGCTGACGACCAAAGCATGTGCCGAGACTACAATTACCAACCAGCACCGTCGTCGTGCCGTGACGAACCACTTCGGGTAGTCCGGGGGCTACATCCACTTCCAAATCGAGGTGGGTATGAATATCTAGCATTCCAGGCATTAGCCACTGTTCTTTAGCATCAATCACTTCGCGCGCCGCTTGTTCAGGCAAATCGCACCCGCGTGCTGCTATTTTGCCGTTGGCTATTGCAATATCTTCAATGCGAGGCGGCTTGCCTGATCCATCAAAGAGCGTGGCGCCTTTTATCAGCACATCCCATGTCTGCATCATTGCTGTTATTTCCCCTTTATTTTTCGCATCTCCCGCGTCTGTGCTCGTCGTCAAGTTGCCGACCAGTCCATGCAGAATGGCTAATCTAATTTCACGTCGTGATAAACGTTTTGAACGTCCTCGCAGGCATCTAATAAGTCGAGTAATTTCTCAAATTGTTCGAGCTCATCACCGGTCAATACAGTCTCACCCTTAGGTACAAACTGAATTTCATCGACTTCAAAATCGATGCTGGGGTACGCCTCGGTTAACGCATTGCGAGCGCGAGCATACTCCGTATGGGGTGCAATAACAGTCAACATGCCTTCGTCACTCTCGACGTCCGTCACATCCACATCGCCCAACAGCAGTGTTTCCAAGACTTCGTCTTCGTCACCTTTAAAGACAAAAATAGCCGCATGGTCAAACATGTGCGCAACTGTGCCGGGCGTCCCAATCTTACCTTTACCTTTAGTAAACGCAGGACGCACGTCGCCGATGGTGCGATTGGCGTTATCGGTCAAGCAGTCGACCAGCACCATGGAACCACCCGGGCCAAAACCCTCGTAGCGGGCGACCTGAAAATCTTCGCCTACTCCGGAGCTTGCCTTGTCAAGCGCTTTTTCGATGACATGCGAGGGGACTTGGTCCTTCTTGGCCCGATCAATTAGCGAGCGAAGCGATAGATTGGCCGACGGATCGGCGCCACCTGCTTTCGCTGTGACGTAGATCTCACGGCTGTATCTAGAGTAAATTGAGGTTTTAATGGCTGCAGTTTTAGCCATAGACATTTTGCGATTTTGGTACGCACGCCCCATTGATCAGCTCCAACGCGAATGATAAAAGAAGTTAATTCTAGCGCTTCAAAGGAGAATTTGCTCGCCTTCATGCATGAACCGATCACATAAAAAAAACCACAGCGCAAGCGCCATGGTATTTTCGCAAGGAGTTGCAAGCACACTTAAACCAGTCAGCCTGTCTCTACTGCCTGTTGCACCCTTAACATCTAAAGATCAATCGCTGACTGACACCCAATCAGCGCTGCCACTGAGCATATTGTCGATCCACTGGCTCACCACCGTACCACCGACTTCCCGGGTAAACTGCGCCTGAATAAACGTGTGACTATTACCATCGGCAATCAACGATTTGAATCGCTCGGGATAAGCTTCTTCAATCTCAGCCATTGCAGGTAACAGCGCCGCCTCAAAAGCATCACCACCAATACCTAGGAACGTATCGGCAATGACTGAATCCTGTTTGGTACTCATAAAGCCCATACGGAGGTTCGGATCCTCTGCCAGCTGGTATTTGTGGTAACCGGTCAAATGCCCCTCAGGCGTTACACAGTCATCGCAACTTTCTGGAAGAAACGCCGTGGCGTTCCACTCATTACTAACAAAGTCGATGTAACCCGGAAAAGCAATGCCCACACCCGAGTCATTAATCAGTTCAATCGGCGTATCAGGGAACAGCTTGCGCACAAGTGGCAAAGCATAATCGGTTCCATAACCACCAGCACTGTTGCCAGTCAACAAGATCTTGCTGGGTGCAGAAAACGTGTTGGCTACCACATCGAGCGCGGCTGACAAATTACGCAGCCCCCGTTGATAACGGTCAATTGTGCCGTCGTTATCGTCGTCGTAGTCAACATCACCTGAAAAGACCGAGCCATCGCAGTACGGCAGATAAGCGACATCGAAGCCTGAGGCAGGATTCTGATCATCGCTCGGGTTTAAGATGCCAAACTCGGGCATGCCGGGCGCTGCAGCAGGTGTCGCCTGGCACAGCTGGCTGGTGCAGGCACCACCACCTTCAAGAAAAATCATCACTTCGTCGCCTGAACCTGCGCGGGTAGCCATCGTGTACTCTCCACCCACTAGGCAAAGCGGCCCATCGCCTGCACCAAAGGTGTGCTGAATAAGATCGCCTACGGTCTCTGAGGACATCGGAGTGAACTCCCCCAAGTAACGATCAACGCCTTGTACATACAATTCTTCAAAAGGTACGGGAGCCGGCTCAGGTTCTGGTTCAGGGGGGGTTGCGACGGGAGGAGCTTCAGCGGGGTTCGAATTAGAATCAGAACAAGCACCCAAACTTATCAACATAGCGAGGATGAAAAAACTTTTAACAGCCGCGGAGATCATAGTCACACCCTATTTCATTGTTATTAGTAGCGTTAAATCTTATACGCGGCAAAATCACATCAGACCACTGGGCCTCTCATCCCTGGCTAGCCATACTTGCACGACGCTGCGAACACAAGCATCGATAGCTATCAATCGACCGCCGAACGGTATTTGGCGGCTCCAAACCAATAACAGGTAATGGCGACATAACCCATGCTCAGGCTGGACAACAGAGCCCAACGAACGGAGGCAGCACCAAACGAAGAGAGCCCATCACTCAGCATACCGACGAGCAGCGGGCCGAGCCCGAGTCCCAGTAAGTTGAAGACGAGAAGTAACAGTGCTGAGGCCTGTGTGCGCCAGTGGCTAGGCACCAAATTTTGTACCGCCGCATATGATGGCGCAATCCAAAAGCAGGCGAACACCGAGGATAAACCCATGAACACTAAGGCGACTGGCGCCGTCTTGCCCGCAATAGTGAATACTGCGCTCGCGGGCCACAACAAAAACAGTGCCTGCAGAGGTAAAGCCACCATTAAGCCGACGGCAGGAATCCACAGCTGCCATCGGTTATCTCTGAGCGCCAAGCGATCCGCTAACACTCCACTCAGGATGGTCCCTAAAGTGCCACCTGACAGACCAATAATGCCGAGCCACAGTCCCGCATCAACTAAAGACATTCCATGAACTCGGACAAGAAAGCTCGGCGACCAAACACCCAGTCCGTACCCTGGGATCGCCGCAAAACCAACGCCAAGCGCAATCATAAAAAAGGAAGGTAGCCGGATGATCCCACTCAGGGCGCTCATCATAGAGCGATCGGCTTCTAGACCCTGAGGCTTAACTTTGATGGGTTCTTTGACGGTAAAGAACAAAAGCAGTGCAAGTCCCACGCCCGGCACCCCAAAAACAAAGAATACCGTGCGCCAACCGAACGCCTCAGCGATTAATGCGCCGCCAAATAACCCAACTAGCACGCCAATATTGGGCGCTGTCGCCAGCACACCTTGTGCTAGAGCCCGGCGCTCCTTTGGGAAATAATCAGTTAACAATGATTGCGATGGCGGCGTACCCCCTGCCTCGCCAATACCGACGCCCACCCGCAATAAGGCCAACTGCCAAAAACTGCCAGCCATGCCACAAGCCGCCGTTACGGCGCTCCAAGTCGCCATGGATATCGCTAAAACATTGCGACGGGACCAACGATCAGCAAGTCGCGCTACAGGCACACCCAAAGTCGCGTAAAACAAGGCAAACGCGAGGCCTGATATAAGCCCCATTTGAGTATCACTAGCGCCAAACTCCGCTTTAATTGGCTCGAGCAAAATTGTCATGACCTGACGGTCGACAAAATTGAGCACGTAACCACACGTCAATATGAACAACACGTAATTTCGATAGCGCGGCGTGAACTGCTGCGATACGTCGATCTGATAATCAGACTGGGGCATTAGGTTTCTCTTACACTAGGTTTTTCCGACAATCGGTTTTTCGATTTTTCGGAGACTATCACCAAACCGAGGAGGCTATGGCATCCAAACGAACTATCGGTAAACTCGCGCGCGGTGGGTTACCGAATATGTTCAAATCCGGTATTTTGACCTAGCCCTTTAACTAAACTGGCCTTCCGCCCAACACGACGAATGCACCCTATGCAAACACTGATCAGACTCCTGTGCCTTAGCAGCACTTTTTTACTAGTCAACACCGCCTACGCGGTATTACCAGAAGACGCGTCCTGGGACGTGTCTAATCCACCGGGGGAATGGCGAGAAATAACTATCGACACTAACACCACGACCTGGTCATTTGTCGACGTCAGCCCTGACGGTAAAACCCTTGCTTTTGATATGTTGGGCGATATCTACACTTTGCCCATTGATGGCGGGCAGGCAACGGCGTTAACCAGCGGAATTGAATGGAATTTCCAACCAGCCTTTAGTCCTGACGGCAAGAAAATCGCTTTCATTTCGGATAGAGACGGCTTTGACAATGTTTGGGTTATGAACGCCGATGGCAGTGATTTGATCAAGATCACGTCCGAAACCCAGCACAACGTTCACAATCCAGCCTGGTCCCCTGACGGTCAATGGCTGGCCGTCCGCAAAGGTACCGTTTCACGACGCAGTATCCCAGCCGGCGAAATCTGGATGTATCACATCAATGGCGGTAGCGGCGTCGAACTTGTCGACCACCCTGACGGTAAAAAGGCGCAGAAATCTATTGCAGAACCAGCTTTTTCACCAGACGGGCGTTACCTGTACTACAGTCAGGACACAACCGCGGGATGGGTTTGGCAGTACAGCAAGGATTCCACAGGAGAGATTTTCGCCATAAAACGCCTTGAGCTCAAAACAGGTGAGACGGAAACATTTGCAGGTGGACCCGGCGGAGCGGTACGACCCACACCATCACCCGATGGACGCAAATTGGCCTTCGTAAAGAGACTGCCAGATTTTAATAGCGCTATTTATATCAAAGATCTGAAATCTGGCAACGAGCGGCCAGTCTACAAAACTCTCGAGAGGGACAACCAAGAGACCGCAGGATCCCACGGCAATACCACCGCCTTTGAGTGGCTACCCAATAATCGGGATCTCGTATTTTGGAGTGCAGGCAAGTTCCACCGTCTAAACACCGAGTCAGGTGACCTCACCGAGATTCCAGTCGCGGTGCACGTTAAGAAGCAGGTGCGCAAAACAGTGCGTTTCCCTGTGGTGGTTGCGCCCGAAAGCTTCGACGTGCGCATGCTCCGCTGGGCACAATTTACGAACGACAACGATCGCGCTATTTTCCAAGCACTGGGACATCTTTACACGGCAACGGTTGAGGATACACAGTCAACAGGGCACAAGCGTCTTACCCAACAAACTGAGCACTTTGAGTTTTGGCCTTCCTTGTCTACTGACGGCAAGAAAGTTGTCTACACAACGTGGGACGACCAAGATTTAGGGCGTATTCGCGTTGTCAGTAGTAAAGGCGGGCGAAGCCAGACCGTGGTCAATGAGCCCGGCCACTACGTCGAGCCAACGTTCTCACCCGATGGCAAGCACATCGTCTACCGTAAAGTAACCGGCGGCTACTTACTCTCACCTCTCTGGTCAGCAGAACCTGGAATTTACAGAGTTGCCGTTGACGGTGGTGAACCCGTAAAAATCGCGTCGAGCGGGCGAGATCCTAAATTTAGCGCGGACGGACAGCGCATCGTATTCTCCCAACGCGGTTCCGATGGTCTGGTCTTGAAAAGTGTTGACCTCAACGGGCTTGATGAACGCGAGCTCGTGAAGGGAGAGAACGTCACGAGTTATGCTTTGTCTCCCAACGCTCAATGGCTGGCCTATACCGAACACTTCAGTGCCTACGTCATGCCCTTCACTCAGGCGGGCCTACCTCTCACAGCAAGCCGCACGGGAACATCTGTGCCGGCTAAGCGTGTATCTCAGCGGGCGGGCGAGTTCCTGCACTGGTCAGCCGACAGTCAGGCGATTAGATGGTCGAATGGGCCGAGCCTCAGCAATCGTAATTTAGCCGATGCGTTTGTTCATTTTGACCGCGACAGTGATGCCGCAGAAAGCCCAGAACCCAGCATAGAAACCATCAATCTTAGCTTCCAAGTGAAGGCGGATAGTCCCGATACACACATTGCTCTCGTCGGCGGAACCATCGTCACAATGCGCGATGCTGATCAACAGCAAGAAATCATAGAAGACGGCGTGATTATTATAGAAAATAATCGTATTAAAGCGGTTGGATCACGGGACCAAGTCCAGCTACCAAACCACGCAAAAGTGATCGATATTAGCGGCAAGGTCGTTATGCCAGGTCTCATTGATGCTCACGCGCACGGTGGCGTTGGCAGCTACGAGATCATACCCGAGCAAAACTGGACCCAATACTCCAATCTGTCATTTGGCGTAACAACGATTCATGATCCAAGCAACGACACGAGTGAAATATTTGCCCACGCAGAATTGCAGCGTACCGGGCAGGTGTTAGGACCTCGCACTTACTCAACAGGCACCATACTGTACGGCGCCAATTCTCCGGGTGCCACGTCTCAAGTAAACAGCTTAGAAGACGCTGAATTTCACATCGAACGCTTGAAGTCAGCAGGTGCCATTTCTGTCAAAAGCTACAACCAGCTCGGTCGCAGCTCTCGCCAGCAAATTATTGAGGCGGCGGATAAGCATGGAATCATGGTGGTACCAGAGGGCGGCATGAAATTTCAACACAACATGAATCAGCTTGTTGATGGCCATACGAGTATCGAACACGCGTTGCCCATAGCGCACGTTTACGATGACGTTACCCAACTATGGGGTCAAATTGAAACAGGTTACGTACCTACCTTCGGGGTATCCTATGGCGGTATATCTGGTGAAAACTATTGGTATGACCGAACCGATGTTTGGCGTAACGAACGACTCATGCGCTATACGCCCGCACAGTTTGTAGAGCCACGCAGCATGCGCCGAACCAAAGCGCCCGATCACCACTACAATCACATTAATGTTGCTGCAACGGCTAAGCAGCTTCGTGACAGTGGCGTGCGAGTGATGATTGGCGCCCACGGGCAGCGTGAGGGCCTAGCCGCTCACTGGGAGATGTGGATGATGCAGCAAGGCGGCTTCACACCCTGGGAAGCCTTGCGAGGGGCGACGAGCGACGCGGCAATTCACCTAGGTATGGATACAGACCTGGGTTCGATTGAAGTGGGCAAACTTGCCGACCTAGTCGTCATCGACGGTGATGTTTTAACGGATATTCGGCAGTCACAGAACGTTAGCTTCACCGTGATCAACGGCCGCATTTTTGATGCGGAAACGATGAATGAGGTATTTACGGGCAAGCGGGAGCGCCAACCATTTTTCTTTGAACAAGCGGGCGGAGAGCTAATGCCCTCAGGCACTGCGACTGCCATTGAAGCCAAAATGGAGCGCCATCATTGGCGTCATTAAACCGCCGCTGAATTAACTGAACCCTAAACCAGCTCGGCATCCAAGAATTTCCGCAAAAATTTATGGTAGCCCACTGGAAACAAGCGAGACACCCACTGCATAAATTTGGCGTCGTTACCCACCATAATTTGAGGCTTTGAACGTGAGACGCCCTTCAAAATAATACTGGCTGCCTGCTTGGGCGTGGTGGGCGTGTGTTGCTTAAATTGCTGATCTCGTTCGTCGGGCGTAGCGCTCGGTTGATCACTATCAGCGCGCGCACGCCGGGCAATATTGGTCGCGATACCACCGGGATGGACGCAACTCACGCGGATAGACGTGCCGTGATACTCACCCACTAGCGACTCAGAGAAACCACGGACAGCAAACTTCGCCGCATTGTATGCCGATTGCGTGGGAACACCGATCATGCCAAATATCGATGATAGGTTCACCAAATGACCAACAGGGGCCTTGGTGAGTAAAGGTAAAAACGCCCGCGATCCCCACACCACACCCCAGAAGTTGATATTCATCAGCCACTGATAGTTGTCCTCAGTGGCATGCTCAAAACGGGCCGCGTAGGCAACACCGGCGTTATTAAAAAGCGCATCAATTGAGGCGGTCGAGTTAGCAACTTGCGAAGCCCAATTATCAATAGCAGCCTTGTCGCCGCAATCGACAACTGCAAGATGAACAGCACCATTTTCTTCACTCAACAACGAATGCGTTTCATGAAGGCGCTCTTCATGAATATCGCACAGCCAAAGATCACAGCCTTGGGCGTTGAGTTGAATGGCTAATTCACGCCCCATGCCGTCACCAGCACCCGTAATTGCGGCACGCTTGCCGTGAAAATAACTGCCCATTATGCTTTTCCTATTTTTATGGTGCCCTAAGCGTAACGTATTCACGATCGCTAAACTGAATAAATGTACCAACTCACTAAAACTGTTATTTTACAATCGACGAACAACATTAGCCGTATGAACCCGCAGGAAATGGAATGAAGCCCACCGATTTTCTCTCTAAAGATGACATTCAGCGCTTCACTGAACGCAGCGACTTTGCAGGCGCGTGGTTAGTGCTCAGCAACTGGCTAATTATTGCAGCGGTTTTCACAACGGTCGCCCTATGGACCAATCCCATCACTCTTTTGTTTGCCATATTATTGTTGGGGGGGCGGCAGCTAGGGCTGGCGATTTTGATGCATGAAGCGGGCCATAAAACACTCTTTCGCTCCCAGGGCATGAATCAGTGGATCGGCCAATGGCTGTGCGCGTATCCCGTTATGGGTGACTGCGATCGTTATGGGGCTTCACATCGAGTGCACCACCGAACCGCTGGCACCGAAAATGATCCAGATTTGCCTAACTATCAGAGCTACCCCGTCAGTAAGCAGCGTTTTATACGCAAACTCAAACGCGATCTATCCGGGCAGACGGGCGTCAAATTATTAGCGGGGCTAGTCACCGGTGGCGGTCGAAGTATTATGATGCGAGAAGGTGAAAAAACGTCGGTCACCCAAGGACTGATAGCCAACCTTGTGCTGTTTGGCGTTTTACTGGCAGTCGGACAACCGGCGCTCTATTTGCTCTGGCTGGTGGCCTATGTCATCGCTTATCCATTGTTAGCACGCATCCGACAAGTAGCTGAGCATGGCGCCGTACCTAATCTGTTTGATGCCGATCCAAGGCGTAATACTCGAACAACACTGCCGCGCTGGTATGAGCGTGGATTCCTGTGTCCGAACTACGTGAACTACCATCTTGAGCACCATCTTTTGGCAAGCGTACCCTGTTATCGACTGCCGGAGTTACACCGCCACCTGAAGGCAAAAGGCTTTTATGAAGATTACCCTGATGCCCTCGCAAACGGTTATTGGGATGTGATCCGTCGAGCCGTACCGGAGCTTGGGCCTATCTCAGCGCTTCAGTAGATTCGGTATCAATATCGGAGTGCTCTTTACGTAAGCCTGATAATCGGGGTCATCACCCCACTGCCGCTTTGCCTTCTGCACTAACGTCGGAATACCGCTGATGCGCGTCAGTAACACAACGACAAAAAGCGGCGAGATTAGTGTCAACAACTGCCCTCCAACCATTGCGGGTAACGCTGCA
>CAJQLP010000030.1 GCA_905479205.1 uncultured Luminiphilus sp. | reverse complement strand
TCTCTCAGCACAGGTTCTCTCAACACGGGTTCTCTCAACGTTGGTTCTTTAGTGGTGCAGTTGCAGCAGCTGCAGGAGGAGGTGCGCCGGCTGAACGGTTTGGTCGAGGAGCAGGCCCAAGAAGTGCAGCGGCTGAAAGAACAGAGTTTGGAGCGGTATGTTGACCTCGATCGCCGGCTCGCAGGAGCAGCGGGACAAGGTGGCGTGCCTGGTAATCCAGTTGATGGATCTACAGTAAGTGCGAACCCAACTGTGTCGCGTGGAGAGAGTTCCATCACTCCCTTACAGGCCGGGGAAGAAGCAGCTTATCAGCAAGCCTATGACTTAGTGAAAACCCGTCAGTTCGATGGCGCAGTCAAAGGCTTCAAAGAATTTTTGGCTCAGTATCCCTTTGGACGTTACGCCCCCAATGCGCATTATTGGTTGGGTGAACTTTATTTGGTACTCGATCCCCCGGAAGCTGAGCTCGCGCGCCAGAGTTTCAAGTTGTTATTAGATCAATATCCGGGCGACCCAAAAGTGCCAGACGCTATTTACAAGCTGGGCCGCGTTCACTTCCTCAAAGGTAACCGTGATCGTTCACGTGAGTACCTGAACAAGGTAATTACTGAATACCCCGGACATCCTGCTGCCCAATTGGCTCAGGATTTCATCAACGACAATTTCTGAGTCAGTCATTATGGCCGACTCGGCAATGCTTCAGCTGCGCATAACCGAAATTTTTCACTCACTCCAAGGAGAGGCCAGATCGGTAGGTTTGCCTACGGTTTTCGTGCGCTTAACTGGATGCCCGCTCCGCTGCGTCTATTGTGATACCGAGTACGCATTTTCAGGGGGTGAGCTGTGGGATTTAGACGCTCTGACCGACAAGGTGGCTAGCTTCGGCTGTCGACGAGTCTGTGTGACCGGTGGTGAACCTTTGGCACAGCCAGAGTGCTTGGAGCTGCTCCGAAGGCTGTGCGAGGCAGGCTATGAAGTATCACTCGAGACCAGCGGTGCGATGCCCATCGAAAACGTTGATGTACGTGTAAGTCGGGTGATGGATTTGAAGGCGCCTGCCTCGGGCGAGAGTCACCGTAATCTGTGGGACAACATTGCTTTTTTGACGCCCCATGACCAAGTAAAATTTGTTGTCGCTAATCGAGAAGACTACGAATGGGCGCGCTTTAAAATCGACGAGCACCAGCTTTTGAGTAAAGTCTCTGACGTGTTGTTCTCGCCCTCTCATCACGTATTGCCCGCGAAAGATTTGGCTGAGTGGTTAATCGCCGATCGAATTGATGCCCGTTTACAAGTGCAGCTCCACAAGTTTTTATGGAATGACGAGCCCGGGCACT
Organism: uncultured Luminiphilus sp.; assembly: GCA_905479205.1. Classification (GTDB taxonomy): domain Bacteria; phylum Pseudomonadota; class Gammaproteobacteria; order Pseudomonadales; family Halieaceae; genus Luminiphilus. The sequence goes on along the minus strand of CAJQLP010000030.1, from coordinate 1,409 downwards.
GAGGAGAAAGTAGGTGGCAAAACGTGCAGTGATATTAACGTCGGGGGGCCTTGATTCTGCCACCGTCCTCGCAATGGCGCATGCGGCTGGGCGAGAGTGTTACTCCTTGAGTTTTGATTACGGGCAGCGTCATCGCTCAGAGCTCGTTGCTGCGGCTCACGTGGCCGCAGCAGTGCCCGGCACCGTTCACAAAGTTGTCGGGCTTGACCTTCGTGGTATTGGTGGCTCTGCGCTCACAGACGACGCGATAGACGTTCCTACGATGCCCTCGGAAGGTATTCCTGTGACCTATGTTCCTGCCCGCAACACGGTGTTCTTGTCTATCGCACTGGGTTGGGCCGAAGTACTTCAAGCTAGCGAGATTCATCTTGGCGTGAATGCGGTCGACTACTCAGGTTACCCCGATTGCCGTCCCGTATTCATTGATGCGTTCAGGAACCTTGCCGCAGTCGCCACAAAAGCAGGCGTCGAGGGCAGCCCCATAGATATTTGCACACCCATTATCGACATGAGTAAAGCCGATATCATCCGAGCGGGCACAGAACTGGGTGTCGATTACAGTTTGACGGTATCGTGTTATCAAGCTGACGCCGAGGGGGCAGCCTGTGGCGCATGCGACAGCTGTCGTCTCCGCATAGAAGGGTTCCAAGCCGCAGGCATCGCTGATCCCACTCGCTACCAACACGGTAACTAATCACGTCCTAGGAGGATTCCTCCTCAAAGGGCTCGAAAATAAAACGATCATCCTCGAACGATTTGAATTCCAGTGCATAGCCAATGGGGTCTTTGAAGAACATTGTTTGCTGCTCGCCTGCTGTGCCCTTAAAACGCGTTGTTGGCTCGATAATAAATGCTACCTGTCCCTGCAGCTTGGTCGCGAGGCTCGAGAACTGGCCGGGTTTCAGAATGACACCAAAGTGCGGTAGAGGGACCTGGTGCTGGTCGACCGGATTGTAGAGAGTAGGGAGACCTTCACCACCACAGTCATGGAATACCAATTGATGGCCAAAAAAATCTAAATCGATCCAGCTGAGATCTTCGCGGCCAACAGTACACCCTAGAATGGCGGTATAAAACTGCCGTGTCGTGGTTAAGTCGGTGGTGGGTAATGCAAGATGGAACGGTCTGAGCACAAGAATTACCTCGAAGTAAAGCGCAGATGTAATTGCGCATGATCATCGCGCGGTAAGTGGCGGTAGAGGTAGAAATTTTACACCCAAACAGGCTTGCTATTTCCACAATTATAAGTAGGATACGCGACTCCGATTTGTCGAGCAGCTTTTTTATAAGAAGGCATGCCACCAACCGACAAAGCACAAGTTTTCGGGCCGTTAGCTCAGTTGGTAGAGCAGTTGGCTTTTAACCAATTGGTCGCTGGTTCGAATCCAGCACGGCCCACCATTTCCCTC
>CAJQLP010000029.1 GCA_905479205.1 uncultured Luminiphilus sp. | reverse complement strand
CTCCGCTTCGATCCACGCCTCTACACGCCCCATGAGTTCAACCGCCGACTCATCAGCGAGCGGTATAATCGGCGGCCCTATCGAGACATCGATAACGCCTGGAATAAAGCGAAATGTTCGACGTGGCCAACAACGAGCTGACGAAACGGCAATAGGAATAATGTGCGCATCTGTTGCAATAGCGAGCCGAGCAGCACCCGTTTTGTAGTCGCCTTTGCCCCCTCGCACAGTTCGCGTGCCCTCCGGGAACATAATTACCCACTTGCCCTTATCCATGAGCTTAGAACCAAGAAGGGCTACTTTATTCCACGCTTCACCTCGCGCGCTGCGATCAATATGGACCATTTCAAGTCGCGCCAGCGCCCACCCAAAAAAAGGGATGTACAGCAGCTCACGTTTAAAAACATAGGCTAACGGGTGTGGCATCATGCTGGGAAAGAAAAACGTCTCCCAAGTAGATTGGTGCTTGGGACACAAGATAATGTGCTGGCTATCGCGCTGGTCAGGTAGGTTAGCTAATCCATGAACACGGTACTTAACGCCGCCTATGTATTTTGCCGCAGACACGGCACCACGAAGCCAAGGCTGGGCGAACCACCACCACAGTCTGTCGCCACTAAAAAACACCGAAAAAACTATTAGAAAAATGGCTACAGGGATAACCGTCACTGCCATCCACAAGAACACCAGCATTGATCGTATAGCCTTCATGCTGCGCGCGCTCCGCCCTCTTCAACCGCTCGCAAAAAGTCCGCGACTCCTTCTAGCGCCAATTTTGCTTCTGAAAGTTCAGGATAAAACATGTGCCAAACATGCACCATATTGTCATAAGTATGGAGGACGACATCACCCCCCTGCGATTTGGCCCGGTGAAAATAGCGCGCCGAGTCGTCAAGTAACATTTCGGTCAAACTGACTTGCAACAGTATCGGTGCTAGATCCTTTAAATCACCTCTCAACGGTGATAGCTCTGGTGAAGCTGGCGAGCGTTTACTTGTTAGCGCAATCATGGCGTGACGCAGCGCCGTCGGCATCCGGAGTAAAGGCGCTAATCCCCCTCCAAGCATCAGGTCCGATGTGAGATTGGCACGAAGTGAGGGTGAGCGCATGGTTACGTCAGTCGAAGGGCAAATACCGACGATCGCATCGGCATTCTTCAGTCCTTTATCTCTAAGCCGCTGAACCGCCGTCAAGATGAGATTACCTCCCGCTGAATCGCCTGCGATTGCCATGAATCGACCAAGACCGGGGCCTTGTGGGCCATTTTTTGTCAACCATGTAAAGGCATTCTCAGTATCATCGAGACCGGCGAGTCGACTATGCTCAGGCACCAAACGGTAGTCGAGCGAGAAAACAGCCATTCCGGTTAATTCAGCCAACGCACTGGTAATAACGCGATGGCTTTTCGGGCTACCTGCCACAAAGCCACCGCCGTGGACATAAAGTAGACGCCGATCAGGGTCGCTATTGGCACTCAAAACCCACTCTCCCGGCGGCTCACCTGCTGCGTTCTGCCTGAAACTTACATCAAAGCGCTTTTCGTCAGAGATTCCATCGAGTGCTTGTCGTAACATCGCCAGGCGTGCCCGGCCTGGTTTTAATCCTGCGGTCGCGCCCGTAAAGCCCGCCACTGATTGAACGACCGCGGCAACGCCCTCGCTCGGCACAGTACCTGCAATAGGTTTCGGATAGCCTTTATCGAAACGGGACAGATCGTCTCCGTGTAACCAAAAGAATAGCCCTATCGCGGCGACGATAAGCAAAATGACAAAAAACAGGAACATGGTCGGTGCTCATAGGAGTTCAACGTATTAAAACAAAAATTAACCCGCAATGGAGCGATTAGTCGTGACTATTAACCCATCAAGTCACATAAAGTACAGCGACCTTTGTATACTATGAACTATGAGTAAGAAACTATTTCACAAACCACCTTCGAAATCAGATTTACGCGCGCACATCGATCGTGACATTGACGCTTACTTGGAATCAGGAGGCGAGATTAGTGCGGTCGCCCAAGGCGAAACCGCACTTGAGCAGCGAAAAGGACCCCTTCAAGCGCCCCTATTTACTGAACCGAGGGCGACGCGAACACCGCTAGATGACGTCGTCGCCGCCCTCGACGAACGCCAACAAGCCAAACGCGGCAAACCGCAGCCCTCGTTGACACGAAATCGACGACCGCGGAAAAAAGTTATTTACGACGACTTTGGTGAGCCGCTGCGCACGGTCTGGAAAGACGACTAATAGATCACTCTCAAAAGGCGTCAATGTGAGGTCTTAAGTGAACTAAGCCGGCCTTTCAACCGTAAGCACATGACACTTACGACATTGGTCATCGCAAATGATTACCCTCCACGAAGAAATTGTTGTACCTCGATCGGTAGAGCAATGTTTTCGCTACGTTGCTGACTTTAGAAACGCCAAAGAATGGGACGCCACAGCGACCCACGCGCAGAAAATTACTGACGGGCCGGTGAGGCTTGGGAGCCAATTTGATCTCACCTGTGCTGTAGGCCCCGGATCGCTCCGACTCGTTTATGAAATTGAAGAATATCAGCCTTGGCACAGCGTGGTTTTACGAGGACGCGGGCGATACTTCGATGTAAAAGACACGATCGTCTTCTCGGAGCGCAATGGCGGTACGCATATCGACTATACGGCAGAATTTGAATACAGACCGGGTCTTGAAAAAATTGCCCATCGTTTCGAAGCGCCTATGCGCTCAATGGGTGCAGATAGTCTCGCAGGTTTAAAAGCGGCTTTAGAGGACAATAACCCAAATCCAGGTACGAGTAGCGATTCGCTGCGTGCTGACAATTGGGTGCTACCGGGCGTTGCCATGTTTAGCCGCTGGGGATATACCCGCGGTGCGAAACGGTGGAAACCTGTCAGCCGCCTGATGGATGGAGTCCATGTTGTTCTGACTGGCGCGAGCTCGGGACTAGGCCTTGCCACGAGCATTGCTCTCGCGGAAGCGGGTGCAAAACTGACCCTCGTGATACGTAACCCCGATGGGATTGTACCCTTAAAAAATCATATTGCCGCAGAAACAGGCCGTACTGACATTACGGTGGAACTGGCAGACTTGGCGCTCATGTCAGACGTCAATGCGTTGACACAACGCTTGATTGAACGCGACGAACCTATCGATGTGCTCATTAATAATGCGGGAGCATTGTTTAATGAGCGCCTGCTCACTGATGAGGGCCTAGAACGTAGTTTTGCCTTGCTGTTACTGAGCCCTTGGCAGCTTACGCGCGGACTCAAGCCACTGCTTGCAAACCATTCGACGCCGTCTCGAATCATCAATGTTATCTCTGGTGGCATGTATACCCAGCGTTTATCACTCAAACACTTAATCATGGATGAGCAGAGCTACGACGGTCCGCAGGCCTACGCGCGCGCGAAACGCGGGTTAACTGTCTTAACGGAACTCTGGGCAGACGCTTGGCGCGATGACAACATCGTTGTCAATGCAATGCATCCAGGCTGGGCGGATACACCCGGAGTGAAGTCAGCGTTACCGACCTTCCGCCGCGTCACGCAAAAAATCCTCCGCAACGAACAAGAGGGCGCCGACACCATTATCTGGCTGGCCCGGGCAACTGAGGCCGACAAAGTCACTGGCAAGCTGTTTTTAGATCGAGAAATTCGAAGCCCCTATCTGCTAAAGAAAACCATTGAGCGGGCCTCCGAACGAGAAGGACTCGAGGCATTCTTGAGCGAGACCTTAGAGTCTGTCAGTAACTAACAACTAAACAATCCTTCAGCTGCGCTCAGCACATCAAGCGGTTAAGCTCTCTACTTTGTTTTCAGAGACATCTCATGAATGAACCTATTGAGCTTTATGAGCCCCAATTCTCCTCAGACCTTATTGAAGATCTGAGGCGGCGACTTAGCCATACCCGCCTGCCCGATGAGGAGACCGTTGGCGATTGGTCTCAAGGTATTCCTCTCTCTTACCTACGCGAACTCGTCGATAGCTGGCGGGATGACTACGATATGACGCAGGTACCCAGCGAGCTCAATCGCTGGCCAAACTACCGCACTCAAATTGACGATATTGATATTCATTTCATCCATGTGCGCTCTCCGCATACACAGGCTCAACCATTGCTGCTAACCCACGGGTGGCCTGGCTCAGTGTTGGAATTTCGCCATGTCATTGAACGCCTAACGAATCCTACGGCGTTTGGCGGTACATCGGAGCAAGCATTTCATCTGGTCATCCCCTCACTACCGGGATACGGCTTCTCAGGTAAGCCGCGTACCACGGGTATCGGCGTAGATCGTATTGCTACTATGTGGATCACCTTAATGAACCGCCTAGGCTATGCGAAATTTATCGCGCATGGCGGGGACTGGGGGGCATTAATCACTCAGGCTATTGCCCTGCAAGAGGGTACATCTTGTCAGGCCATCCACATCACATTACCGGTAGTATCACCCGATCCAGCGACGATGAATTCGCTATTACCCGAAGAACAGAGCGCTATCGAGGCGTTCGACTTTTACCAGCAATGGGAATCGGGATACTCCAAACAGCAAAGTACGCGCCCTCAAACCTTGGGCTATGGTCTTGCTGACTCGCCGTCGGGGCAACTCGCATGGGTGGCGGAAAAATACGGCCAATGGACCGACTGCATACGCAATGGGACAAGGCATCCAGAAAACGCTCTGAGCCGAAGCGATCTGCTCGATACGGTGACGCTTTATTGGATGACCAACAGCGGCGCCAGCTCCGCTAGGCTTTACTGGGAAAGCTTCAACACACCAAACCTCGCCAATATTAATCTCCCCACCGGCATTTCGCTATTTCCCCTAGAGATATTTCGGACAAGCCGACGCTGGGCTGAAAAGCGTTTCACACGGCTCGTTTATTTCAATAATGCTATCGAGCATGGGGGGCATTTTGCGGCCCTCGAAACACCGGCACTTTGGGTGTCGGAAATTCAAAACTGGCATGCTGCTTTAAAAAAAGAAGGCGTTTTAACGTGACCGAAGACGACGATCTCACTTCTCCTTTCTTCGCTACTGATATTCACGAGCCGTACTCTGGATATTGGGTGGGCCGACGAAAAGTCGCTGCCGCCATGCGAGAGCTGATCGAGGCCGCCACCATTGCCGACATCCCAGAAACCAATGCCGATGCCATCGCCGAAGAGCTGTTGAACCTATCTGCCAATTTAAGAAAATACCCTCAGCTCAAAGGTATCTTGGCGTACGCGAAAGCGAGGGGCAATTTGCCCGTCGCTAATCATGAAATTCTCTGTGTTGGCGGAGAGAGTCACCCCATTTCGCCAGGGCTCAAGCACTGGCTAGACGGCGATGTTGTCCGGGGCCGCGTAACGTTTAATTGGGCCTATGAGGGCCCCCCTAGGCATGTTCACGGGGGCTGGGTAGCGGCTATTTTCGACCATTTCATGGGCATGTCCCACATGCGCCTGGGCAAACCGGGCATGACGGGAGGCCTCAGCGTTCGCTATGTGAAGCCCACCCCACTAGGAAAGGTGATTGATCTCTCCGCAACCGTCGAGTCGGCTGGCGGACGAAAGACCCGAGTGTTTGCGGAAATGTCATGTGAGGGTGAGGTCACCGCGACAGCCGAGGCGACCTTTGTCCAGCCTAAACACATGATCTTCCATGAAGGAGAATCCTGAAGAGGCTCTTTTTTGAAGAGGCTCTTGTTAGAGTCGGCTGTAGACTTCGGCTCCGCCAATAAAGGTTCTCTCGACGATCAAGGTACGCATATCCTCTGCGTCCAGTGGGCTACCCGACAGCACGACTAAATCAGCCATTTTACCCGGCTCGATAGAGCCAATTTCCTCGTCCATGAATACTTGCCACGCGGCATCAATGGTGACCGCGCGCAAGGCCTGAACGCGGCTAATACGCTGATGAGGTCCTATGACTTCGCCACTGGTACTCTTGCGCTCAACTTGGCTCCATACCGCCTGCAGAGGCAGCATTGGCAGGACGGGTGTATCCATATGTGAACTAAATCGCACCCCAGCGTCTAGCGCCCACTTTGCAGGACTCATGTTGGCCGCACGTTCGGGGCCCATAAATATAGCTGCATGGCGATCACCCCAAAAGTAGGTGTGTGCTGAGAAAAAACTGGGTGTAACACCCAGCGCGGCCATTCGATCAATTTGATCGCGACGGGTCATTTGCGCGTGAATAATCAGTGGTCGCGCTTGGGGCCATGGAAACTTGGCCGCTGCGGCTTCAATAGCATCCAAACCATCGTCGATGGATGCATCGCCATTACAGTGTATCGCCACCTGAATGCGCCGCTCATAAAGATCTTCAACTTGCTCAAAAAGCGCATCGCGAGGTACTGAGGGATAACCACGGTAATTAACATCCCCTTTGTAAGCTACGTAGTATGGTTCGCGTAAATAACCCGTGAAACCTTGGATACTGCCATCGGCAATGATCTTGACTCGAGGTACCGTTACTCGCCCTGCTTCGAATTCGCGTGGGTGCCAGCCCTCATTAACAATTTGATCCATCACCTCCTCATAGAGAGGAAACAAAGCTACACGCTGAGGGTAAACATTGAATTGACTGAGAGGCCCCAGCCCTTTTGCAGCTGCTAAAGGCATGCCTCCGGCCGACGCGGTCGTAACACCTTGCGCTAAATATGTTCGAGCGGCGTCGGTCGTCATACGAACACCATCGCTCAAACTGAGATCGAACATTCTTGTCAGAATTTCTCTAGCCGCTGTTTCCTCAAGCACCCCATTGGGGCGGCGTTGATCGGGGGAGTCCATGTCTCTTTGAATGTGACCACCCTCAGGGTCTGGCGTGTTCTCATCGATTCCTGCCTCAGCCAAAGCAACCGAATTGACGGACGATAAGTGCCCAGAAATATGCATCACCGAGACTGGACGCGTTGTAGACACTCGATCCAGATCTTCTCGAGTTAAGTGCCGCTGCTCTGCAATCATTGTGTCATCGTAGCCCCAGCCCATGATCCAGCCATCGGGTCGCGCGTCGGCCATCTTTTTGAGACGATCAATGACTTCTTCAATGTCATCGACGTCACCAATAGGCGGTGAGTTGAGGTCTGTTGAAAAAACGGTTTGTCCTGATCCAGGGAAATGGCCATGAGAATCGACAAAGCCAGGCATCAACGTGCGACCGCGCAAATCAACGACGTAGGTCGATTCATCGACTAACGCTAAAATCTCTTCGCTAGTGCCCACTTTTTCAATTCGATCGGCGCGGACGCTAATGGCCTCAGCAACACTATTGTTCGCATCGATAGTCAAGACGTTGCCGTTTATGAAGACTTGATGGGCCGGCGGTTCCGGAGCTCGCGTGGCAATAGAAAATAGTACGTAAAGGCCAATGGCAAAGGCCGCGAGCACGAGGAAAATAACTCGTTTAGACATAACGTAATCTCAATAGTGAGGGGGTGGAGTGTTGTCTACCTGATCGACCGAGTCGAGTCGGGTACCCTGTTCTTTTAGCTGTTGGTGAAGCAAGCGGTTCTCACTCTTCAACTCAATCACTTGCTGCTGCTGATGAGCAAGCGCTACGTCGAGCGATGAGACGGTATCTTCTAGAAAAATCAGCTGCGTTTCAAGATGCGCGATACGTTGCTCTAAATCTGGCATGGTGAACCATGGCTCCCTTATTCTCTGCATAACAAAAACGTTACCATATCCCCTCCAACAAGGAGACTACCTGTGCCCAAGAAAACCGCGAATTCACGTTTGGTCTTTTCAACGGACGGAGGACGTTTGTGCCCTCAATGCCATCGTAACCTAGCAGACTGCGTCTGCGGTAAAGCTGCGCCAGCCTACACGGGTGATGGCATAGCGCGTATTCGCCGTGAGACTAAAGGCCGTGGAGGCAAAGCGGTAACGGTTATTGATGGCTTGCCTTTGGCACCCGACGCCCTCACGTCACTGGCAAAGAAGCTCAAACAGCGCTGCGGTGTCGGTGGCGCCGTTAAAAGCGGCGCTATCGAAATCCAAGGCGATCAGCGTGAAACCTGTAAAGCAGCCCTCGAAGCCGAGGGCTATACCTGCAAATTATCCGGAGGCTAACCAGCCTCCGCTAAGCTGAGGGCTCTATTAGTGTTTTCTGGCCAGTCGCTTTTTTGCCGTATTGCTTGACCGCGTCTAACGCCAACGCGCCAACAAGCGAGGTTCGGTCTGAGTAATGGCTAGCAAAGGTAGTTTTCAAGCCGTGCTGTACTCGGCTTCGCATAGCGCCCAGCCGCTCTAGACCCGCCCGCTGTAAAAACGGAGTTAATAGCCAGCCACCAATGCTCCAAGCAAAACCATAACCGCGAGTAAGAGTACTGGGTGCCGGGTCGAGCATGCCGTAAATATAGACCTGCTTGTGCTCGTCTGAGCCATAGCGGCTCCACTCGGGCATGCGTTTCTGCGCAGCGATCTCCATTGCTGTCAAAATACTGTTAGTAAGCGTGCCTCCGCCAATCGGATCAAACGCAATGGTGGCGCCCGTTGCCTCTATAGCTGCGGCTAACTGCGCATTGAAATCATCGGCTGATGAGTTAACCACGACTTGGGCACCCTGCCCTTTGAGTAAAGCAACCTGCTGCTCTGAGCGAACTATATTGACCAACGGAATACCGTCCTCTAAACAGATTCGATTGAGCATTTGACCCAAGTTAGAGGCCGCTGCCGCGTGCACGATAGCCTTGTGATTTTCCATCCGCGCAGTCTCAACAAAGCCTAGCGCAGTCATAGGGTTCACAAAGCAGGAGGCACCGTCTGCAGCGGTTAAATCATCGCCAAGAGGCAGACACTGCATCGCAGAAACATTGCGGTAATTAGCAAAGAATTCGCCACCAAATGCGCCTACATGCTTACCAAGAAGCGCTTGCGCCATATCGGATGAACCAGCAGCAATCACCTTACCCGCACCTTCGTTGCCAGCAGGTAGCCATTGCCCTACGCGTGTTGACATGGCTTTCTGTAACGCGGGGGGTAGCGGCACACGTACCGCGGGGAAACCATTGCGTTCACAGGCTTCTGCCGTGTCAGTATCGGCTATGCCAAACATCAAACCAAGATCAGAGGGGTTAATTGGCGCAGCTTCTACCGCAATCTGCACTTCGTTAGCACCAGGATCGGCAATGTCGACTTCAAATAAAGCACACTCGATAAAACCATCGGCATGTACGCAGGATTGTAGCTGTAGCGATTTCATAAATTCTCCGCAGTGTTGGTAAGAGACCACTCTTTTTGAGTTAAAAGTTTGCCCGATTCACCCGCCCGAGCGCGATAAATAACGGTATACGCAAGAACAGCTCGCACATATTCGCGCGTTTCCCGGAACGGCAAGCTGTCTATCCACTGATCAATCGGAATTTCACGTTGCGACCAGCGATCAACGCGATGGGGACCCGCGTTGTACCCCGCGAGCGCCTTGGGGCGATGCCCATCGAAACGCTCAAGAAGTGACTGATAATAGTGGCTACCCAGAGTCACGTTGTAGTCAGGATCGAATAAGCGCATGCGACGGTAAGGCAGCCCGAGGTGCTTTGCAACCTGCTTAGCGGTACCCGGCATGAGTTGCATCAAGCCTCTGGCACCGACATCCGATTGAGCCCTTGGATAAAACGCACTTTCACGTCGAGCAATTGCCATTAGCTCGACCGAGTCGACCTGATTATTAGCGGCTGCATTAGCAAAATCCTCCGCAAATGCCTCGGGAAAGCGTAAGTCGACAATGTCCCAAGCTTTAACATGATTGGCAGCATCGATGGCAAGATCCGCCCAGCCTTGCTCCATAGCCCATTGTGCTGCCCCCACTCCTGCCTCGATATTTAAGCGCGAGAGCAATTTTCGCCATTCGGTCTTTGCATCCGAAACACGATCGAGCGCCATGAGTTCTCGCACCCGCACCAGGCCGAGATCGGCAGGAGCTTTGCTCGGAGGAGCTGACAGCGCGTTAAGCTGATAATCAAGGGATAATCTATCGGCAGCCAGAAAACCGTGGTAGCTACGCTCTTGAGCAAGGCTTCGATACTGCATTTCGGCATCACTCCACTGCCCGCTTTCTTCGAGCGCTCGAGCCGACCAATAACGCCACTGATCCTTACCCCTCGTTGTTTTCGAGAGCCAAGGCAATGCCTTTAACAGCGTCGACCAGTCACCTTCCGACACCTGATTACGCAAATAGATTTCAGTCATCTCATCGTCAGCGAGTCGCTCAAGTCGATCCAAAAGCCACTGATTAGGTGCCGATGCCTGTGTAAACAAGCTATGCCGGAGAATCATTTTCTCCATAGCTTCCACTTCTAGATCGGTGAATGCTTGGACGCTCTGCGCGTTAAGTAATGCCTTACGTCCCTGCTCAGGGTTGACTCTGGCGAGTCTGCGAATACCCGCCGTCATGAGTTGTGCGTGCCAGCGATTGGGTTCATGCGCATCGCTCACGAGTCGATCCGGATGCCGATAAACCGACAATAGCTCGTCGAGCATGGCTTTTAAGTCAGGTGACGCAAAGCGTTGTACATAGCGGATGAGCTGAGGCCGCCTGGCATCAAACGCCTTAAGCGCGCGCGACCACACAACGTCATCGCCGGGACCACCCCCCTCTTTAATCCAGCGATCAAACAGCGGATCGCAGGCCTTATCCTGAGAGCGCCCGGTATTCCACAGCTGAGCAGCACCCTTCCAAGCAAGGGAATGATTACCAGTGCTCCGCTGGGCACGATAGTAAAAACACTGCAGCCGCGGGTCATGCGGCGCGGTGTCCATTACACCCAGTAGTTCTTGCCAGTGTTTATCACGCCCTTTATGTTCGATATAAGCGGCCAAAAACCGACCCTCAAGCGGCGATCCTTGCGCTCTGCTTAAAAACAACTTGGCTTCTTGGGGCTGAAGCGTATGCAGGCGTTCAATGAGTTCAGCGTAGTCTAGGTAAATCGCTAGCGGATAATCCTCAAGCGACTCTCTCAACGCGTTATAACGCGGTCCAAAGCCGGTTTTTAGTTCTTTCTCGGCCGCCAAGAATTGCTTGCGCTGCAGTGCTGTATCATCAGCGATCAAGGTCACTGAAGGCAGGGCCAAACACAGAAAAATGATGAATCGCTTAATAGTCCACCCGTTTATCGACTGATAAAGCATTAACGTGACGAGCAGCATCTCCCGTTAGGAACATTTTTTCAATCACCTTCAGTCAAGTACACTGCCGCGATCCGAGTTTTAGGAGCTCTAATGACCACATCAACGTACAAACTAACGCAATATAGTCATGGTGCTGGATGCGGCTGCAAGATTGCCCCCAATGTGCTCGATAAGATACTGAGCGGAAGTCTTGCAGAAGGGGGCGCCGTCGATTTCCCCAAACTTTTAGTGGGCAACCACAGTCGCGATGATGCCGCAGCGATCGATATTGGCGATGGCAGAGCCATATTGAGCACAACAGATTTTTTCATGCCCATTGTCGATGATGCTTACGATTTTGGACGAGTGGCTGCGACTAACGCGATTAGCGATATCTATGCCATGGGGGGTAAGCCCTTAATGGCTATCGCTATTCTGGGCTGGCCGATCAGCACCCTACCCCCTGAACTTGCGGGTCGTGTGATCGCCGGTGGACGTGCGGTCTGCGAGGCAGTAGGCATTCCGCTTGCCGGTGGCCATAGCATAGATGCACCCGAACCCATTTTTGGTTTGGCAGTGACTGGGGAAGTTGCGGTCTCTCGATTGAAACGTAATAACACCGCAAAAACGGGTGACCTACTTTATCTCACAAAACCATTGGGCATAGGCATACTTACGACCGCGGAAAAGCAGAGTAAACTGCGCTCAGAACATCGAGGCCTTGCTACAGAGGTCATGTGTCAAAGCAACGCTATTGGTTATCAATTGGCGAAGATTGCGGGCGTCAACGCCCTCACAGACGTTACCGGCTTCGCTTTGGCAGGACACCTTCTCGAAATTTGTGAATCTGCCGGGCTCGATGCGGCCATCGATTTCGAGAAAATTCACAAACTGCCTCATGTGCACGAATACCTTGAGCAAGGCTGCATCCCCGGCGGGTCATTGCGTAACTTTGATGCATTCGGCAGTCGACTTGCTGAACTCGACGCGCTCACTCAACACCTGCTGTGCGATCCTCAAACCAGTGGCGGCCTGCTCATATCGGTGGCACCCGAGAGTCAAGCCGCGGTAGAGCATTTGCTGGATGAGCATGGCTTACCTGCGGAGGCCATCGGCACGCTTAGCTCGACTGCGGGCCGTGCAGAACGAATCACTCTGACCTCGCGTAAATGGTGACTGCAAGCGCTATGCAAGAGCTAACTGATTTTGAATCAATTTTTATTAACGACACGCCGTTGATTGATACTCGCTCGCCGGGTGAATTTGGCAAAGGCAGCTTTCCAAGCGCCACTAATTTACCGCTCATGAGTAATGAAGAGCGCGCCGAAATCGGCATCTGTTACAAGGTACAGGGACAGCAAGCCGCGGTTGAGCTGGGACACCAACGAGTATCTGGCTCAATTAAGACGGAACGGGTCGACGCATGGCGTGCCTTTGCGAAACAACATCCCGATGGCGCCCTCTTTTGTTGGCGCGGGGGCCTGCGGTCGAAGATCAGTCAAGAATGGTTGCTAGAAAGTGGAGTGACGTATCCGAGAATTAACGGCGGCTACAAAGCCATGCGCCGCTGGTTGCTCGATCAGTTAGAGGCCATCTGTGAATCCCGCAACATCATTGTGCTGGCGGGGAAGACCGGCTGCGCAAAAACTCGACTGCTCAATGAAGGTAACCACGGCGCACCCTTCCCCAACGGCGTTGATCTTGAGGGCCTTGCTAATCACAGAGGCTCAGCCTTTGGTCGACGCCCAGGGGGACAGCCCACGCAACTCAATTTTGAGATAGCGGTAGCCGTAGCCTTTGTAAAGGCGAGTCAACACCAAGCCAGCGCCATTCTTATCGAAGATGAAAGTAGATTGATTGGCCGCTGTGCGCTGCCACCAGTGTTACAAACTGCGAAACAAGCTGCCGACCTAGTCCTCGTCGACGCCTCACTCGACGCCCGAGTAGATCACTCCTTTGAAAACTATATCTTGGCAAACCTCAACGCCCTACGAGAATCAGGCCTTGATGATGACATCGCATTTCAAGCCTTCGCTGACGGACTTATGGAGTCGCTAGAACGCGTTCAAAAGCGCTTAGGTGGCACGCGTTACAAGGCACTTTGCGAGGCTATGCAAGATGCTATCGTACAGCACAAATTGGGCTCTCCAGATGCGCACAAGGCGTGGATTCGCACCATGCTATCTGAGTACTACGATCCGATGTATAACTACCAAATCGAAGGACGTGCCGATCGGGTTCTTATGCGAGGTACTGAGCAGGAAGTCGCAGAATTTCTCATTCACAGATACAGTGGGTCAGCGACGAGCTAGCACGGACATGACTTCGACATGGGGGGTCTGAGGAAAGAGATCGATACCTTGGACACTACGCAGTGTGAAGCCCGCCTTGTGCCAATCTAAACAGTCTCTCTGCCACGTCGCCAGATCACAAGAAATATAGATCACCGCTTCTAAAGCACGTAAGCGGCGTAACAATGGCGCACGTACTTTTAGGCCATCTCTCGGCGGGTCGACCACCAACACCTGGGACTTTTTATAGGTTTTGCACAACAGGTCCATTGCGGTTTCATTAAACAAGTTGTAACAGGCCGCCGTAACATTGCTTAACTTGAGAGACGCAAGCTCACCGACCGATGACTCATCACCTTCAACCGCTGTTACATGAGTAAAATGCTCCGCGAGCACGGTTGTAAAATTGCCACTCCCCGCAAATAATTCAAGCGCTGCCCAATCGCGTGGCAATGCTGATATTTGCTCGCGAATCCACTGGCGTAAGTTGTGATTCTGATCGGTATTACCTTGGCGGAAAGGTAGCCTGGCATCGACCGAGACACCACTATCCGTGTCATCGATGTTGAGCGTTCGCCACAGATTACGCTTTGACGGTCGCCACTCCTTATTGGGCAGATGCCTGCGCAACGAACCAAGACTGGACTGGTTAACAGGCGTTAATACCGGGCACTCTTTAACATCTACCAAAGTGTTAGAACCACTGGCTACATAACCCAGCTTTGCACCATCGGTTTTAAACTGCGCGCGATTACGGTATTGCCACTCGGAGGGGGCAGCTAGGATCGGTTTGAGCGCGGCGTCTTCAAGCTCGAGCTTGGCGCAGTGCGCCTCAATCCTTCCCTGCTTGGCCTTTAGTTGTGCTACGTAGCTCATGAATTGCCAAGGACAACCACCGCATTGGGCACTGCTAAAGCCGTGATGACCACAGCTAGGCTCTCTGCGCTCAGCGGAAGCTTCGATTAAGCGCTTAACGACGCCGAAACCTATGCTGCCTTTGCTACCCGTCGGCTCTATTTCGATAGTTTCATCAAGCCAAACACCTGATACCAAAAATACTTTGCCACTGGGAGCGCGTACGACTCCACGACCATCACTGGCCATGTCTCTCACAGTTCCGACAAATGCTTCTGGCTTGGTGTTAGAGGCGAGCTTTCTGCGTCCAGAACGGTTGAATGTCGTCATGATGACTTGCTGTCTCCGCTGAAGCGTGATTACGCAATTAACTCGATATTATCGCAGGGCTTTTGGCATAATACCGGAACGCCCTTGTAGTTAAACAGGATATAACTACTGCCTCCTAAGCGGTGATTCCAGGTTCGAGTCCTGGCGAGGGCGCCACCACTGCGCAAAGTTCATCTCACGCGCGGCCCCCTCGCACGTCAATGATTAGCGTCTTCAAGCTACAGCGTATTGATATAAACCACGCCTTAATGCACTGTTTGAGCCAATCGAGACATTTACCGGAGACTTTCATGACCCCCACACGCTTTACCCCCTCACGCTTACTAGCCACCGTTACTTTTAGCGTGGGTTTATTGACCTCGTCACTGGGGCTAGCAGAAGACACGACGGAAGTTGCGCCGAGCATCGAACCCATGCACTTTGCGTCTGAAGGCAAGGTCAAGATCGCAGGTAAAGTCATCGAGTTTCAAGCCGTCGCTGGTCAGTTACTCATGCGCAACGATGAAGGCGAGCCTATCGCGCTCTATGGCTACACGTCATATACGCGCTCGGGTACTAACCCCTCAAAACGCCCCGTGCTGTTTGCTTATAACGGCGGGCCAGGGTCGGCCTCTCTCTGGCTTCACATGGGCATACTAGGTCCTGAACGCACTGTACTCGATGACCCTAACTTCACCACTGAAGGCCCATTTGAGCGCGTTAACAACGAATACTCCATTCTCGACGTTGCGGACCTGGTAATGATTGACCCAATAGGCACAGGCTTTTCTAAAGCGGTGGGTGATTCAAAGGGCAAAGATTTCTGGGGTGTCGATAACGACATTCGTTCGGTCACTGACTTTATTGCGCGCTGGACATCCGATAACGGCCGCTGGTTATCACCCAAGTACGTGCTGGGTGAAAGCTACGGCGGTATACGCAGTGGCGGCGTAGCCTATGATCTCCTAAGCCGCTATAGCCTGGCTCTCAATGGCGTGATTCTTGTCTCGCCCTTTATGGACTATGTGGGCGGTTTCGCCGGTCTCCCCTTCGATCAGCCCTACATTAATTTTCTAAGCACCTATGCAGCTACTGCGTGGTACCACCAGACCAGTCCTTATCGGCCCGACAATCTGGAAGCCTTTGTCGCCGAAGCCGAAGCATTTGCCCGCGGCCCCTATGCACGCGCACTGCAATTAGGGGCCCGTGTCAGTGCAGAAGAAAAGCAAGCCGTGCTCGAGCAATTAGAGCGTTTTACAGGCATAAGCCAGAGCTATTGGCGTGCGGCGAACTTACGCATTGATGAATCACGGTTCACCAAAGAACTCATGCGTGTAGCGGGAAAAAATGTTGGCCGAATTGATTCTCGCTTCGTCGGAAACGCCATCAACCATATCGGCGAAAGCGTCGCGTATGATCCGTTTTTTCCCGCAGTAGGACCGGCAGTGGTTGCGACATTTAATGACTACTACCGCGGTGAGCTAGGTGTCGACACCGATCAACGCTACGTTACCTCGGCGGGCCTCTGGCAGGATTGGTCATTTAGCCATGACACACCGGGAGTCGGCACTGTAGCTGCGGCCAATACAGGTATAGACCTTAACCATGCCATGCTTCAAAACCCCAATATGCGTATCTTGGTTCAGCAGGGCTACTTCGATCTCGCGACACCTTATGGCGGCACCCAATACTTCCTAGATCAACTGCGACTGCCCGAAGAGCTTCGCAGTAACATCACGACCGCCTACTATGAAGCAGGACACATGATGTACATCCATAAAGACTCAATGGCGAAATTCAAAGCTGATTTGCGCGAGTTT
Source organism: uncultured Luminiphilus sp. (assembly GCA_905479205.1). Taxonomy (GTDB): domain Bacteria; phylum Pseudomonadota; class Gammaproteobacteria; order Pseudomonadales; family Halieaceae; genus Luminiphilus. Next base: position 18,217 of record CAJQLP010000029.1, on the reverse strand, counting down.
ATTGCTCAATAACACGGCGATCGGCCATAAAAAAACCGTCACTGCCTCGCAATGGCGGTTTTTTACTGCTAACTCCATAACTAAACGTTCAGAGCGCGTGAAGGCGGACCGGCAGCTTATGATAGCCGCGAACAAAGCTATTGCAGGTGCGAACAGGCTCTCCAACAACTTCAATACGAGAAAAGCGCTTCATAATTTCTTCCCATAAAACGCGCAGCTGCATCTCGGCAAGACGATTGCCCATACAGCGGTGGATCCCACATCCGAAAGAAAGATGATTTCGAACATTAGGCCTGTCGATGATGAACTCATCCGCATTCGGGATCACATCACTGTCTCGATTCGCTGAGACATACCACAACACAATACGGCTATCTTTTGGAATATGCTGCCCCCGGAACTCAGTATCTTTGGTCGTGGTACGACGCATATGAGGCAAGGGCGTCTGGTAGCGAATAATCTCAGAAACCATTGATGAGATAAGGCTCGGGTCCGCTTTTAGCTTGTCATATTCAGCGGGATTTTCATTCAAAAAATACACGCCGCCTGTCATCGAGTTACGGGTTGTATCATTGCCGCCTACGATCAGCAGCATCAAATTACCCATGTAACCCAAGGGATCATCAACCAAGTCGGCAGTTTTAGGATCTTTCTGTAACAGCCGAATGAGGTCAAACGACTCTTTGCCGTCATCTTTGTGGTCATGCCATAGCTGTATAAATTCTTGCAGCATTTCGATCATGATAACGCGGCGCTCATCGATAGTAAGACCCGCGCCTGCAGTCAGTCTCGCGTCAGAGGTTGCTGCGTCAGACCACTCGGTGAGTTTATGGCGCCGTTCGAATGGAAAATCAAAGAGTGTCGCCAACATCTTCGTGGTCAAATCGATCGACACTCGATCTACCCAGTCAAAGGTTTCCCCAATAGGTAGTGCGTCAAGCGTCTCTTGCGTGCGCTCACGAATGAGCGCTTCAAACTCAAGCAAATTACGCGGCGCAACTGCCGGCTGTACAGCACGACGCTGGTCATCGTGTAAAGGCGGATCGGTAGCGATAAACATCTGCACGACCATGTCGGGCTCGGGATCCAAGATTGCTATGGACGGTTCGGAAGAAAACGTCTCCCAATCTTTCTCGATCTCGACGATGTCTTCATAACGACTGATCGACCAAAAATCGAGTCCCCCGGGGCCATCAGCTTGATAGTGCACGGGGGCCTCGTTGCGAAGGCGTTCAAACAACGGCGGCCAAGTGTCGTGCTCAAATCGACGCGGATCGGAAATGTCGAGCTTCTCTAGCGGTGTCGCAAGGGGATCCGCTAATCCATCAGGATTTTTTATGGCTTGATTCATATTAGTCGCTCCGCGTCTTTGAGACTATTGCTTAGCTAACTCCGCCCATGGCGAAGAATTACATTTGAAATTCAGGTAACCGCACGGTCATATCACCCGTTGATTCACTGACACGAAGCTGACAACTCAAGCGGGAATTAGATTCCCTATCAGGACGAAGGCCAAGCATTGATTCTTCCGTTGGATCAACTGCCGACAACTCACCAGATGACTCCACGAAGCAATGACAGGTACCGCAAACAGCAGAGCCGCCACAATCCGCATCGATGCCTGGAACGTCATATTTCATGGCAACTTCCATGACGCTCATGCCCTCGTCTGCATCAACCTGATGCTGAGTTCCGTCGTGTTCGATAAAGGTAACTACTGGCATTTAACTGCTCCTGTGTGGGTCAATTATTTCTGAAAGCATTACTTGCTCAAGACTGAGCGATAGCCATTGGCGTGCACTGATATATATTCACGAATTTTTAATATAAACACGACTGCCGGAAAACGCTATTTCTAGCGCGCCATAAGGGTGTCATAATCCGCCAAAAGGAGGGTTTATGATTAGCGCTCACTTCGCCCGAGTACTCTATCGAGATCTCATAGCCAATGGGGTATCCGAGCATGAGCTACTCAGAAAGACCGGACTCGATCACGAGCAAATCTGGCATTCCCAAAAGTTAGCGCCTACGCAATTCCTAGCATTCGTTAGCAATGCGAAGGCGCTCTATCGGGGATCAAGCTTGGGCTTTATGGTTTCAGGGCGTAACCGTATCACCGGGCTTGGCATGATGGGGCTCGCTATGATGTCCGCACCTACCCTAGGCGCTGGCCTGCAAGCCATGGCAAGTTTTTCCGGGTTGCAAGCAGGATATATCCGTATTGTCGTACTAGCGGGCACCTTGCAAACACGAGTGCGTATTCATATCGATGAGGACGTCGGTGACTGTTTAGATATCCACGTAGAGTCAATTATGTCGATAGTGCAGGAGTATCTCGTCGACATATGCGGTAAATCTGATCACCAGCTAACGTTTAATATTGGCTACGATGAAGCCGCACGAGGCGCAGATTATCGAAAGTATTTGCAAGGTGACGTGATCTTTGGAGCGTCTCATAACGAGGTTTTATTGCCCTCTAGCTGGCTAACAACCTTGTCTCCCTTTAGCGACACACACCTTTGGGTGATGGCGCGAAAGTCCCTCAGCCAACAACTAATTAATTCGTTGGGGCAAGCAAGTAATCCCTTCACCATGCATATTCGCCGTGCATTCTCAGCCCAGCAGCCTCCCCTTCCAGATATACAGGCCATGGCTGATTCGCTGCACGTATCTTCGAGAACATTGAATAGGCGCCTACAGGACGAAGGCACCACGTTTCGACAGCTGCGCCTCGAAGCAGTTCACAACTGGGCAAAAAGGTTGCTGTTAGAGAAGGTGAGCGTAGAAGCCATAGCCCTATCGCTGGGTTATGAGAACCCCGCCAACTTTCGACGCTCTTTCCGAGACTACGTGGGCTGCTCACCCACAGAATGGCTAGCCCAGTCGTAAGGGTGTGCTATGCCTCAAGCAGGGTCAGGACGCGCCTTAATCCTGAAAAATCGCCGAGTAAAGACCGACTGAAAAAGTGGATCCAAAAACCGGTAAAGGCGGCCCGACACAACGACAGACTTGCCTGCCTCTACGCCATTTAGCGCATCGCGGACAACGGTATCGGCGCCATACCAGAGCCAGTTTGGCATACCTGCCTTCATATCAGATAAGCCTGCAGTTTCATGGAAATCGGTATGCGTAAAACCCGGACACAATGCTGTCGTATGAACGCCTTGCCTTGCTAAGGTAAGATTTAGCTCCTCAGACAGTGCCACCAAATAGGCCTTTGAAGGTCCATAGTTACAGCCACCCGATCTTGGGATACGGGCGGCAACCGATGCCACATTGATCACTCGGCCGTAGCCTCGTGCAGCCATTGCGGGCATAAATCGATGGCACATCTCAGCCACCGACGTCATCATGAGTTGAAAAAAATCACGCTGCTCTATCCAATCACGATCTTTCAGTAAATCAGGGCCGGCGATACCTGCGTTATTAATAAGACCATCAATGGTTAATTGTTGATCTCGACACGCCGCTTCGATTTTCTCTGCCGCATCTTCCAGCATCAAGTCGGCCTCAATAACAACCACAGTGACGCCGTGCTGCATGCGTAATGTCTCAGCAAGCGCCTGTAATTTATCCCGCCTTCGCGCAACGAGAACCACATTGCGCCCCTTGGCTGCGAGCTGCCGTGCAAACTCAGCGCCTAACCCCGAGGATGCACCGGTTATCAAGGTGTAGCCGCCACTCATACTTTCACCACGACATAACCCTGGCGCGGAAAGTGCACGTGGAGCACGCCAAACTCGCCTGTTTCACGAGCGACAATGAACCGCTCTGAGGTTTGTGCGACCAACAGCCCCTGTACTGGCTCGCGGCCATAATCCTCAGGAGCAACGGTGACTTGGCAATTCAGCAGTTCAGCCCCCTCTTCAGAAGCAGGCAATGGACGCGGCTCGTTCGCTCTTGCTTCCGCGAAGGCATGCACTGCTTGGAGCTCTTCTCTCGCCCCATGACCCACCTCGGGAATACGGTCAAACCAGCGGCGCACATGCGGGTACTGTTTACTAATGGCACCACCGCCTACGCGGGCTTTAAGCCAAATGGGGTGATAGACCGCAAAATCTGCGTAAGCGGGTTCGTCGCCAGATAGAAAAGCACGCGACGTCAGAGCTTTATCGAGATCTGCCAGAAAGCCGTCGAAAATTGCAACGGCGCGCTCGCCCTGTGGTGGCCGCACGGATCCGCCTTTCATCATCTGACGGCGGTCTTTGATAAAACGCATCATCCCGAAAGGCCCAAATAGCGTAAGCATCGTGCCCATCAATTTCAGGGGTTTAACGCTGGTAATAGCCGAGAAAAACACATCGCCCTCGGCGCGTTGCACGAGCTCAGCTACTTCGTTGGGCACACTGTCGGCGCTTAACCCTGAGATAGGCGACTGCAACGCAATCTCTTGCGCGATGATGGCGGTATCACAAAAAATGTCTGCGCCCACCTGAGCAATGGGAATCCGTCGATAACCGCCGGTCAGTGGGTCAACATTGGGACGAGGAGGCATAGCTGGCGACAGTACTGAGCCCCACGATTGCTGACCTCGACCAAAAAGTAAGCGAATTTTTTCCGCGTAGGGAGAAGATTCATAGTGATGCAAAATAAAGCGTGGCTCAGTCATTGTTAACTACCTCTATTTATTAAGAATTGCTCTGACACAGATGTCACTCGACTTTACGTCAGCGCTACGCCGCCTAACTACGCTCCTGCTATCTGCAGCAACCCATAGCCCACATGCGCAAGAACCACACCAACGGTTAACCGCCATCGCATCCGCGGATACCAGCCTTCCTTTCCATCGACCGCTCGTTCGAACCAAAGCAGCGCCAAATATCCGAGCAATAAAGAGGTCGCCGCAACGGTTGTTTGTGCCGTTAGCAAGCAACACACCGCGAATACAACAATACCATTGCTGACCAAAAGCCGAGTCACCTGCTGACCATCGGGAAACGTGCGGGCATAACCCCAGACCGCGCCACCTAAAAAACTCAAAATTGCCAGCGAATAGATCAAAAAGCCCTGCACAGAGAGAGAGCGAGGGTAATCCTCCAGAAATGCAAAACCGGCTAGGAAGCCATAGAACGGAATCAACCCTAAGTAACCGAGCGTCTGGGCTGTTAGCTTTGCTCGCATGCTACATCTTGATCGGGATGGCGAATTATCGTCAGCAAAATGTCACCGACGCCCACGCCAAATTTTGTCATTGCAGACTCATTGATGACTACAGTATCGCTGACTCGGTACATGCGATCGTCAATGTGTAAATCGATGGTGCTGTCATCGAGCGCGACGCGCAGCGTGTAATCGAGAAAAAAAGCGTTCCCGGCCCAGCTCGCTTGCCCTTCACCCACGACGTCACCAGCGGTGGCAATAAACCGTTGCTCTCCGGAGGGCACCAAGGTCCAGACACGAACCTGCTCTTCCCCATCATCGAACACAAATTGCTCGTCTAAGGTCCCGACGCCATCTTGCCAACATGCGGTGATATCCGCATTAAAGCGCCTGATAACCTCGCCCTTGAAATCTTTAACGACACCGTGAGCGGTGAGAAATCCGGAGAAAAAAGTTGTCGGCTGAAAAGAAGGCTCCTCACCGCTGTATTGCGCCACATTGACAGAGCCGCAGGCACTCAGAAATGATCCGATACTGAAGAATAAGAGGGTGTTGCGGAGGAATAAAAAACCTCGGCCCAAGGGGCCGAGGAATAAAGACCATCTGGGGGAAGATGGACCAAAACTATGTTGGTAAACCCGCATAGAGGCTCACTAGGACCTAGTTGGCAGAAGATACGATGGAAGACTTTGGTTGGATCACAGGGCGTATTGTAAAAATTAAAAACCGGCTTTTGAGGCGTAACGACCTATAAATTGTCCAGCTTCGCGCGCGGGGATTGTACGCGGCAGGTTATAGCGGCAAATACAACGACAAATTACGGCGGAAAGCGCCAAAGCTTGGGTTTTGCCAAAGATCTAGGGCGATTAACGTTGGGTGTTAACGTGCATTTTACGTTCATATACAAAAAATGAAGCCTGCTCACTAAGCTTAGAACGAAACGGTTTTCGACTTTTTACCAAAGTCTCGTTACGGTAAAGAAATGCAGGCTACTCGTCTTTTAGCGGGTGCACACTGGTGGCTTCGGTCGCGACCCCTGCATGGCAGAAGCACATGTGCGCCTCGCCCGACTTCCACAGCTGGACACTCTTCCAGCGAGCTCTACTCAATCAGAAAAATCTTATTAAGCGGCACGGGCTTCACCTTTGCTACAGAGGCATTAGTGCGTGTTTTTATCAGAAAACCAATGAGGATTTGCCATGAAGCGACCTAAGCGTGATATGAACCAACGTGCTTTTGAAAAAGGTTACCAAATAGGCTTGTCGGGACGATCAAGTGATCTCTGCCCACACTATGTTGGCACACAAAAATTCAATTGGATGCAGGGTTGGCGTGAAGGCAGGGCCGACCAATGGGATGGTCTTAATGGTGCAACCGCATGCCATAAGCTGTCTGGGTTCTGACCCTGTTCTCGCGGGGTGAGAGCCTCGCCACGCTGCTCGCCACTCTTAAAGAACACCTATTTACGAACTTTCGGGGGTTGTTTTTGTCACAAGTGCTACCATAGTAGATTGCACATTCGACGGAGCAGTAAACGTGACAACTCCCCCACTTCAGCAGCTCGAGCAATGGCTCGACAGCCAGATCATTGGTCAAGAGGACCTGATCCACAAACTACTCATCGCCTTGCTGGCAGATGGCCACCTGCTCGTTGAAGGCGCACCTGGCCTTGCGAAAACTCGCGCAATAAAACAAATGTCCGAGGGTATTGAGGGCAGCTTCCATCGAATTCAATTCACACCCGATTTACTGCCTGGCGACGTCACAGGCAGCGATATTTTTCGCCCGCAGCAAGGCGTTTTCGAGTTCCAACAAGGGCCCATTTTCAATAATCTGATCCTAGCCGATGAAATCAACCGCGCGCCCGCCAAAGTCCAGTCAGCGCTACTCGAAGCCATGGCAGAGCGACAGGTGAGCATCGGTACACGTACCTATCCACTGCCCGAATTGTTCTTGGTTATGGCTACGCAGAATCCTATCGAGCAGGAAGGAACCTACCCTCTTCCAGAAGCACAGCTCGACCGCTTTCTTATGCAAGTTAACGTCGGCTACCCGGATGCAAAAGCTGAAGCCCTCATTCTTCAACTCACTCGAAACGAAGCAAGCGGCGATGCGCCATCCGTCCCGGGAGAAATCTCTCAAGACACTATTTTCGCAGCGCGTCAGGCCGTTTTGAATATCCATATGGCTCCCGCGGTAGAGGAATATATCGTGCAGCTTATTATCGCGACACGTCAGCCTGAGAATTACGACGCCGAGTTAGCCGCATGGCTTGAATTTGGTGCTAGCCCGCGTGCGACCATAGCCCTCGACCGATGCTCTCGCGCCAATGCCTATCTTCACGGGCGTGATTACGTAAGTCCTGACGATGTGCAAGCTGTCGCCATGGATTGCTTGAAGCATCGACTCATCGTGTCCTTCGAAGCTGAAGCCGCGGGTATTACCAGTGCCAGCTGCGTTGAGCGCCTATTGAAAACTGTTCCGGTCGGCTAACGCTATGAAGTTGCGGCTGGATGAACCAGTCAAAGGCGCGGAGATCGATCCGGCCGCACTTATTGCAACGCGTTTTTTAGCGCGGCATATTGACGTGACCCGCTCCACTCGTGCGTTGGCTCACTTAGCAGGTGCAAAACGCTCTGCACGCCGAGGGCGTGGCGTCGAATTTGACGAAGTGCGCCAATACGCTGCGGGCGACGATGTCCGATCAATCGACTGGAGAGTAACCGCGCGAAGTGGTGAACCTCATACCAAGCTTTTTCATGAAGAGCGCGAACGGCCTGTACTAGTAACGTTAGATCTTCGGAAAAATATGCGCTTTGGATCTCGCAATTGCTTCAAGTCAGTTCTCGCAGCACACGCTGCCAGCACCCTGCTCTGGTCGGCGCTCGAGCGCGGTGAACGTATTGGCGCTATGACTTACGCGGGAACCGAGACATTTGACGTCCGCCCTCAGCGATCTCGACGATCGGTGCTACGTTTTATCGGCGATATCGAATCCGCTACCGCACACGCTGCTGATGCAAACAGCGATATGAGTTTTGCAGAGCATCTGAATCAACTACAGCGAATTATGCGACCGGGAAGTAGCGTCTTTTTAATCAGTGACTTTCATGACGCCCTAGCTCCAGACGCCATCGAAAATCTCAGGCGGCTTATTCGTCATGTTCAAGTGACGGCTATTGCGATCAGTGATCCCCTAGAGCAGCAGCTGCCTTCGGCTGGCCGCTATGTCGTATCAGATGAGCTTGGTCGTAGCTCTTTGGATACTGGCAACGACAATGTACGTAAACAGTATGAGGAAGAGTATCAGCAACAGCGAAACCAATTATTTAAAACACTGCAGAGCCTGCGAATACCCATGATCGAATTATCCACAGCTACTGCTCCGCTACCCACATTGCAACGTTATTTCCCTGGCAGGTAGCAGTCGATGGATCCAGAAACGCTACTGAACAATATGGCGCCTTTACGCCAACCTGAGGCAATTAGCTGGTGGCCACCTGCAATAGGATGGTGGATTGTCGCTGGTCTGATCGCGCTTGCATTAGTACTAATTTCTTTGGGGTTATGGCGACGTTACAAAGCGGCCCACTATCGCCGCATCGCCCTGAAAAATCTCGAGCAACAGGCAGTTACGGGAGACGTCACAGTAAGTGCTGTTAATCGATTACTCAAAGTAGTGGCTTTACAGTGCTGGCCGAAACATGAGGTGGCTGACTTATCGGGTAAAGCCTGGACAGAATTTCTTGCCAGCAGTACTCAAAAGGCCTGCGCCAACGGTAGCTTTGAGGAGTTACAAACTATCTATCAAGCCCCGGATAAACCAGCGACGCAGACTTTACTAGACGCAACAAGATACTGGATTGCTAAGCATCGGAGAGACCATGATTGAGCTCTCGCTACCCTGGCTTCTTTTGCTCGCGCCAGCACCTTTGATCATGCGGCTTTTCCGCCCCGCAGCTAATATCGATGAGGCGGCGATTGAAGCGCCCTTTGCGTCTCGATGGCGGAGCCTGAGCGCAACACGACGCTTTGTATTCAAAGGCAGGCCAACATCCCTGATATTACTCTGGCTGATTTGGCTGTTGTTGGTCGTTGCATCAGCCCGCCCGCAGTGGGTGGGTGAACCGATAGAACTTGCCAACTCAGGACGTGATCTCATGCTAGCACTCGATCTATCGGGCAGTATGCAGATCGAAGACATGCTTGTGGGTAACGTGGCAGTTTCAAGGATTGAAGCAGTTAAAGCTATTGCCTCTGACTTTACCCAAAGAAGATCAGGGGATCGCGTAGGCTTGATTTTGTTTGGTACAAAAGCTTACGTACAGGCGCCTTTGTCATTTGATATAAAAACAATCACTCGGTTTATAAGAGAGGCGCAACTAGGTTTCGCAGGCGAAGATACCGCAATTGGCGATGCGCTAGGGCTCGCCGTTAAACGCCTGCGAGAACGCCCCGTCGAGTCGCGCGTACTCATCCTCTTAACAGATGGGCAAGATACGGCGAGCACCGTAGATCCCATGGAAGCTGCGGCTCTTGCGTCAGAAATGGGTGTCAAAATTTACACCATTGGTATCAGTCGACGACTCGGAAATAACACCACGGGATCGGGAGAAGTCGACGAGGCACTTCTGAATGCTGTCGCTCTGGCGACAGGCGGACGGTATTTCAGAGCACGCAACCCCGCTGAACTACAGGGCATTTATCAAGTTCTTGACGAGCTCGAGCCTGTCGAGCAAGAAAAAACCACTTTCCGACCAGTGCGCTCGCTCAGTTTTATCGCTATCGCAGGCGCTCTCCTTCTCGCGTTTTTGATGATCCTATTACGCAGTCCACTGCCGCGCCTGGGCGTCCAGCACAGCGCATCGACGGAGATCGGCTGATATGATCGTCGATGGCTTTCACTTACTGCGCCCAGATGCGCTCTGGCTACTGTTACTGGTCATCCCATCCGCATTGCTTCTACAGCGCGCCAGTCAGCGGGCAGGCACTTGGCAAAAAGTGATCGACCCCGATCTACTCAAATACGTACTGGTTGGTCAATCCACTACTCGGCGGCGCCATGGCCACTGGTTGATCGCACTTGCACTGGCGCTTGCCGTGTTTGCGATAGCCGGACCAAGTGTAAAGAAAGTTGAAGTCCCGGTCTTTCAACGGGCGGATGCATTAGTGATCGTGCTGGACTTGAGTGCCTCAATGACCGCTGCTGACACACAACCGAGTCGAGTGCGGCGCGCCCGACAGAAAATTCTAGATGTCCTAGCTGAACGCAATGAAGGCGTCACTGGCATGGTGGTATACGCCGGGGATGCGCACGTTGTTGCACCCCTAACCGACGATCGTCGAACCATTGAGAACCTGCTACCCGCACTCGATCCCAGCATCATGCCTCTCCCCGGCTCCAATGCGACTGCCGCTATCAACGCGGCTGCAGAACTACTGGTTGCCGCGGGTGTGGCCAACGGTCAGTTATTGTTGATCACCGACGATATACCGAAGTTTGATGCGAGCGATGTTCTGCGCGCGCTCGATAATGCCAACGCGTCGATTAGCATACTTGGCATCGGCACTCGCGCAGGCGCGCCTATTCCGCGAGCAGACGGTGGTTTCATTCGCGATCAAAAGGGTGACATTGTCGTACCGGGCCTACCCATTGCTAAATTGGAAAATATCGCCGAAGAACTCAATGGCCGGTACGAGACCGTCACCTTAGATAGCGCCGACTTAGACTCACTATTACTGGCGCCGGCACTCACTGACTCAGGTGAAATACAACTGGATAGAAAAACGGATACCTGGCTCGACCAAGGGAATTGGGTGGCTTTACTGTTGGCTCTTGGCTGCTTACCGCTGTTTAGACGTGGCGCCATCGCCCTGCTATTTCTCGCGCCGCTGCTCTACAGTCAGCCGAGTGATGCACAGACGTTTAGTGATCTTTGGCTGACACCCGATCAACAGGGGGCCCGGCTATTGGAACAGGGAGACCCCAAGGCCGCGGCAGACCTATTCAACGATCCCAATTGGCGAGGCACCGCACATTATCAAGCCGAGGACTGGCTCAAAGCCGTGGATAGTTTCAATAACCCTAATGACGCCAATAGCTTGTACAACAAAGGCAATGCCCTAGCGAAAGCGGGCGAGTACCAAAGAGCCATCGCCGCCTACGACGAATCGTTGGCGCTTGAGCCTAATGCCGAAGATACGCACTTCAATCGAGATTTGGTCGAACAATTGTTACAACAGCAAGATAACCAGCAGTCAGAGCAAGGGGAAGAAGGCGACCAAAACGAGCAAGATCAATCTCAAGACGGCTCCGAGGGCAATGACTCGAAAAATCAATCTGAGAATGACAGTGATGATACACAATCTCAAAATCAAGATGGCAGCAGCGGTCAATCGGAGGATGGCTCTGAGGGTGAAGGAGAGTCTGAGGGGGCAAGTAGTGATCAGTCTGGCGGCCAACCCACGGAAGAAGATGGCGACCAAACGAGCGATGCCATAAGAGAGGCCATGGAGAGAGAGCTTGACGCACAGACGCAAGCGAAAATGAGTAAATTTGATGAAGCGCTCGAAGAGCAGCAAGCCCTCGAGCAATGGTTACGACGAGTGCCCGATGATCCCGGGGGTTTACTGCGTCGTAAATTCCGTTATGAAAGTATTCAGAGACTCCGTAAAGGAGAGGAACCGGATGAAGATATTCGCTGGTAAATGGCCTGCATGGGTTGTGCTGGTCATCGCCATTTTCACTGCCGCGTCCAATGCCCAAGCACGCGTTACCGCAACCGTCGATCGAACCGATATCGCTATGGGAGAGACATTGCGCTTGACGCTCACCGCCGACGAGGCAGAGCGACCCGATGAAATAGACCTGAGTCAGCTCACCAAAGACTTTGACATTCTTCAGCGTTCAAGTGCCACCAGCGCCCGGATTATTAGCGGCGAGCAAAATGTCACGCGCACTTTAGAGCTTGAGCTCGGCCCAAAACGAGATGGACTTCTGACGGTACCGGCACTCAGCTATGACGGACGCCGCACAACGCCCATAGCCATCAAAGTGCGTCCACAGCCGGACGTAAACCTAGGCGACGAACTGGTCTACTTTGATGCAAAAATCGATAAGAACGAAATTTATGTCCAAGCGCAGTTAATCCTTACCGTTACGCTACAACAGGCTATTAATTTAGATAACCGCGCTATATCCGAGCTAGACATTCCCGATACGTACGTCGAACCCCTAGAGCAAAAGACCTACCAGCGGCGCATCTCAGGTCGGCTGTGGCAGGTAACAGAGTTGCGCTACGCCCTGTTCCCACAACAATCGGGAGAGCTCACAATCCCCCGCATCACTTTTTCCGCGCGCGAGTTACTGCCTGGACGATCACTGCTTGGCGCTCGGCTAGGTCGCCGCATAGCCTTGGAGTCTCAAGCCATTAAGGTTCCCGTTAAACCCGTTCCCGCAAGCTTTCCGGGGTCCGTTTGGCTGCCGGCGAAGAACGTAGCATTGAGCGATCGCTGGAGCTCGCCACCGGGAGCCTTGAAGATGGGTGACTCGTCGACGCGAACGATCGAGATAACAGCCGACGGGCTTCAGGGAAGCCAGTTACCGCCCTTAACCAGTCTTATTGGCGTTAACGGGCTGCCAGGCCTTAAATTTTATCCGGACCAAGAAACCGTGGAGCAACAAGAAATTGCCGCGGGCATTCAAGGGTACCGGCTACAAAGCGAAGCGCTTGTTGCAACAACCGAAGGTAGCTGGACGCTACCTGCTTTAGAGGTCCCCTGGTGGAATACTGAGACCGACTCGCTGGAATATGCACGCATCCCGGAAGTAACAATTACCATTGATATTGCGGCAACGAGCTTCCCACCTCCGCTTGAAGGTGTGGAACAAGCCACCCCCAATCTAATGGACGGTGATTTCAGTCTCATTAACTTGTGGCAGCTGATAGCAGCCGCTGGCTGGTGCCTCGCATTAATAATGGCATGGCTTCTACACAGTCGCCCACAGGTGTCCACTAATGGTCAGGCTCATGCTCGGCGCCTCCCCGCAATCAGCAACCGCGAACTAGTACCACTCAGACTGGCCTGCAGTGAAAATAACCCGGCTGCGGCAAGGGAAGCGCTGCGTCAGTGGGGGCAGTGTTGGCTTGCAACCGATGAACTCCCCACACTCTCATTGATTGCCAAAAATGTAGATTCGGAACTCGCCCGCGAGATCGATAGGCTCGAGGCTGCGCTTTGGGGAGACAATCAGAACAACTGGCGAGGAGACGCGTTATTCGGAGGGGTTAAACGGCAAGGTAAGCACCTAAAAGACACTAAGAACGATGAGCTCGCACTTTATCCGACAAGTTAGTGCCGATGCAGTGAAAGGTAAGTGCTCTGCTGGAACAACATCTCATGCTGCGCAATCGTGCAGCCCTAATCAGCGCTTAAAATCTGGTCCTTATCATCATGGCTAAGGGCAATGCCTATAACTGCATCCCAGTCTCAAAAAGTGTATTATTTGCGACATCTACTAGCTGGCCCAATCCTAGGACTTAGCAAAGAACAGCAAGACGTAACGAAGAATGGATGTCTATAAATGAAACTGTTGTTAGCTGAAGACGATGCTCAGGTCCGCACAGAATTACGCGAGTTGCTCTCTGAAGAAGGCTACACCGTAGTAACCGCAAGTGATGGTATCGAAGCGTTTGAGAAATTTCGCGACGATAAAGATATCGACGTTCTGCTGCTCGATATTCGAATGCCTCGCTGTACTGGCTTACAGACCTTAGACGCCATTCGAAAGATTGATGTAGGCTCAGAACGTATCTTTGAAACTATTTTTATCACGGGCAACAATGACAGCGAATCAGTGGTGTCTGCATTAAAGCTCGGTGCATTATCGTTCTTATTCAAGCCAATTGTCGTTGAGCAACTGCTAGCAGAGATTGACGCAGCCAAAGAAAGCATCAGTCAACGTCGCTATAAGCGCCTTCAACGGGAAGTATTGGAAGCCCAAATTGCAGAAAATAAGGGCCGACTATCTCGACTAACCCAAGAACTTGATGGAGGATATGCAGCCGCCATTCAGATGCTAGCGCTATCGGCGGAACACTATATTCCTGGGATTGAGCTGCACCTCCATCGTGTTGGGGAGATGGCGTCCGTGCTTGCTAACCGTCTCGGATTCGAAAATAAAGAAGTTCAGAACATTCGGTTTGCCGCAGTTTTACACGATATTGGCAAACTAAAGGGCCCCGAAGAGCTTTACAATGCCGAGCGAAAACTCACCCCTGAAGAGTTTGAGATCACTAAAGCACATACGCAAAGCGGCGAGGAATTCCTGAGCCACTCTACCGACCCAGTTTTCAAGCTTGCGGCTGTCATAGCAGCGCAGCATCATGAACACTTCGATGGTACTGGTTATCCTAATGGCCTAAAGGGCGACGATATCGCTATCGAGGCAGCCATCACGCATGCAGTTGATGTATACGAGAATTTGCGCGCGCCACGACCGTATAGAGAAGAGCTTCCCCACCATATCGCGGTTGGTATCATGATAGACGGTGACGACAAGTCATCACCCGATCATTTTAATCCGCGTGTCTTACAAGCATTACTGGCTCAGCATCGCGATATCGAGGCAATTTACGAGCGTTACCGACCTGCTAAGGCCTAAGGCTAGGACCGATAACGCCGAAACATCAATCAGACAGTGACCGCTCCACTACTTCAAATACGTCTCGCGATAAGTCAGGGACGTCAGCAATACGCTGTAGCTCAGCTTTCATCAGACCGCTGCCATGCGCGTAACGCTTGTAACGTGTCAATGGTGTGCAAAGCCGAGCGGCGATCTGTGGATTAACTGACTGCAATGTAATAATTGCATCAGCGAGCAAGGTATAGCCAGCACCATCTTTTCGGTGAAACCCTACCGGATTACCGTTAGCGAACGCGCCAATCAGTGCGCGAATTTTGTTTGGGTTACGCCAATCAAATGCTTCATGTTGTTGCAACTGCAGAACGTGATCCACTGTCCCCGCATCCGACCACATGGCCTGCAAACTAAACCACTGATTCACAATCAAAGCTTCGTGCTGCCAGGCCTCATAAAACGACGCCAATGCAGCAGCCGCTTTATCGGCGCCCCCCCGATAAAGCAGTTGTCGGAGGCACGCGAGGCGATCGGTAAGATTATCGGCGCTAGCAAGTAACTCGTGAGCCTGGTCGGCAGAACCTTTCTCGGTATACCCCAAATAATCAAGAGCGATCTGCCTCAACGCACGCCGACCAATCTGCTCGCCCGTCGGTTGATACTCGCGCTTACTGAGCATGGAGGCATACAGTGTGCGCCATTCTTGCTCAAAATGTGTCGCTAACAGTCGTTTGACCGCCTCACGAGCATTACGAATGGCAAAGACATCAACAAGACCGTGATTAGCCGCGATGTCGGCGAGATAATCCTCCGTCGGGAGGCTGAGCAGCTGGGCTTTTACTGCCGGCTCAATATCCGAAACCAGGGCTTGCTGATAAGCGTCAATGAAGCCATCGGCAATAACTCCACCCGCGGCAACGGTATCGATCACCTGCGTTGCGTATCGCTGGAAGGCATCCCATCGAACAAAATCGTTATCGTCATTGGCTATGAGAACTTGAAGGTCTCGCTCGGATTGCTGCACCTCTAGTCTCACGGGTGCGGAAAAATCCCTGAGCAAAGAAGGTACTGGCTCAGAGCAAATACCCTCGAAAACGAAGCTCTGCTCCAAGTCAGTGATCTCTAGCAGCTCTGTGGTCGTACCGGATGACAATGTCACTGGCTCGCCGTCGCACAACAGTCCCAAAGCGAGTGGTATGTGCAGCGGTGGTTTTGGCGCTTGGTCGGCGGCACCAATATTGGATTGACTGACGTGTAACGTGTAGCGCTGAGCGTCAACATCGTATGCACCGCTGATCGACAGTGTGGGTGTGCCTGCTTGCTCATACCAACGTCGAAACTGCTGTAAATCTCTACCCGAAGCCGTCTCCATCGCCACGACAAAGTCGTCGCATGTCACTGCTTGTCCATCGTATCGCTCAAAATAGTATTTGGCGCCCTCGATGAACGTTTGATGTCCGAGTAAAGTATGGAGCATGCGAACGACTTCCGCGCCCTTCTCATACACGGTGAGCGTATAAAAGTTGGATATCTCAATGAAGCTGTCGGGGCGAACCGGATGAGACATGGGGCCTGAATCTTCGGCGAACTGATGAGTTCGTAAAAACTGCACGTCTTCAACGCGCTTAACTCCACGTGAATTCATATCACCTGAAAACTCTGAATCTCTGAAAACGGTGAAGCCTTCTTTTAAGCTTAACTGGAACCAGTCTCTGCACGTGACACGGTTACCTGAGTAATTATGGAAATACTCATGTGCCACGATCGCCTCAACGCGCTGATAACCCATATCCGTCGTAATATCCGGAGACGCGAGGACACATGACGTATTGAAAATGTTGAGGCCTTTGTTCTCCATTGCGCCCATATTGAAGTCATCGACGGCAACAATATTGAACAGGTCTAAATCGTATTCGAGACCATAGATCTCTTCGTCCCAACGCATCGAACGCTTGAGCGAATCCATGGCGTGGCCACAGTAATTAATGTCCTTGGCTTCGACATAGATCTTTAGCGCGACAGCTCGGCCGGACGCGGTAACAAAGCTGTCCTCGTAACACTCAAGATCGCCCGCTACCATGGCAAACAAATAACACGGCTTTGGCCAAGGGTCGTGCCATATTGCGCGATGCCGACCTTCAGGCAATGGTTCTTCACTGACTAAGTTGCCATTACTCAGCAGTACTGGGCACGTTGCTGCATCGGCCTCCAAGGTCACAGTGAACGTCGCTAAAACATCGGGACGGTCGGGGAAAAAGGTTATTTTCCGAAAGCCCTCTGCTTCACACTGCGTGCAATAAATTGTGCGCGAGCGGTATAAGCCCTCGAGCGAGGTGTTGTCTTCCGGGTGAATCTTGACGCGTGTTTCAAGTTTTACACTGTCCGCCAATTCAGGAATTGTGAGTACGTGACCATCGTAAATAA
The DNA here is from genome assembly GCA_905479205.1 of uncultured Luminiphilus sp. GTDB lineage: Bacteria > Pseudomonadota > Gammaproteobacteria > Pseudomonadales > Halieaceae > Luminiphilus. The sequence continues at coordinate 1,053 of CAJQLP010000029.1, read as the reverse complement.
ACTGTTCTGCGGACAACTCTACTCCATCGATTGCGATGTGCTCCAGAGCTAGCTGTTCGCCGTCGAGGGTCAATGCGGCGCCCGCTTGGCCCGTGCGAAGTAGACTCAGCTCGGTATCGACCAGACTATAGCCATCAAACACCTGCACTCGCATGGCAACCTCGGTTACCGAAAATACTGGGACTTGGTAGTCCTTGCGATAAATCGTTTTAGGGGCACCGTCGCGCATTATCCACTCACCTTAAGTTCTACGTTATACCCACCGTACTTACGAATATTAATCACGCCCGTATCGAGCATCAGATATTGCCCTTTGATGCCCATTAGGGTGCCTGCCACTTCAGGGGTTTTATCCAAATTGTGGGCTTTTACCTTAGTAGGCCACTCCAAAACGGGAAACTGAATATCGATATCGTCGCCGTCTTCAAGCCAAGTAATGGCATTGAGACCAAACCGCTGCTGCAATTCCTTCAGGCCATCCTCACAAAGTTCCGCGAGCTCACGCTGTTTTGCCTTGAGATCGACCGCCTCACCGTTGCCTTTCAGCATGGTCTGCCACGCAGTCTTATCGCCTACATGCTGTCCAAGAAGTATTTCGACTAGCCCGGATTGATAACGCGTTGAGACACGCGCGATCGGTCTCGCTTGCGTAGCACCTTGGTCTAACCAACGCGTGGGGAGTTGTGTCCCGCGAGTGATACCTACTTTGATACTCGACGTGTGTGCCAAATAAACATAATGATCGATATTGCAGTTAGCCTCGCCCCATTCGGGCTCGCGGCATGTACCCTCTGCAAAATGACACTTCTCTGGCTTCATAATGCATGTGTCGCATTGAGCCAGTCGTTGGAAACAGGGATAGCAATAGCCTTGATTAAAGCTTTTTTTAGTCAATCGGTTGCAGTGCACGCAGTTGATATTCCCCAAAAAATTCAGACTGAGTGACTGCCCGAGGAACTGATTCATCGCCAACGTTTGCTCGCCCGCAACCCACTCATAACTTACTGGGCTGCTCAGGCTTGTGCGCATTTTTCTAATAGATCGGAAGAGCGT
>CAJQLP010000028.1 GCA_905479205.1 uncultured Luminiphilus sp. | reverse complement strand
CAACCGCCCCACGCCAGATTTTTTGCCGCATCCCATTGCTACTCGTATCACCGGCATAAGCCCGTATAAGGCACTTGAGCACGGATTAGCTGAGCGCGATTTCATCGGTCAAATACACCATGAGCTATCGACGCCCGGCACGTGTGGGGTGGGGTACAACTCGCTGCGTTTTGACGATGAGGTTACACGCTTTGCGCTTTACCGTAATTTTCATGACCCGTATGCGCGCGAACGCGATCAGGGCCGCTCGCGCTGGGATTTAATCGACGCGACTCGCGCAATTTATGCGTTACGCCCCAGCGGCATTGTTTGGCCGAAGCGCGACGATGGCCTGACCAGTTTTCGACTTGAAGAGTTGACGGCTGCAAACGGCATTGATCATGGCAATGCTCACGATGCGTTGTCCGATGTGGAGGCAACGATTGGTCTTGCAGCGCTGCTCAATAAAGCGCAGCCGGCCTTGTTTGATGCCTTGTACGCATCTCGTTTGAAACTTCATGTCGCCGACTTGCTCAATGTCGATGCAATGAAACCCGTGATTTATGTGTCTGGTGTGCTCGGGGGGGCGCGCCACAATGTGACGGTTATTGTCCCGCTCGCCGTGTCTGCAAGTAACAAGAACGACGTCATTTGTGCCGACTTGAGTCGCGCACCCGATTTCTTACTTGAGGAGCCCGAGGCGATCAAGGCGCGCTTATTTGCCCGGAAAGATGATCTGCTCGAGGGCCAAGAACGCCCGCCATTAGTGACTGTTCGTATAAACCGTGCCCCTGTGATTTTGCCAATGCAATGGATGACACCCGAGGTAGCAGAGCGCTTGGGTTATCAGGGTGACCGTCTACGGGAGCACTTGCAGCAATTGCGCGAACATAGGGCGGTAAACCCCCACGCTTTTCGGGACTTTATTCAAACTATTTTCACGTCGCGCGAGTTTGCACCTCGAACGGATGTCGATGCCATGCTTTATGACGGTTTTTTCGATCGCACCGATAGCCACCAATTCCCATCAGTTGTCAAAGCCACAGCTGAGGCTCTCAGAGATCAAAGCTGGGTGTTCAAAGACCGCAGACTGCCGGAATTACTGTTTCGGTACCGCGCGCGCAATTACCCCGACAGTCTCCTGCCTGAGGAAGCCCAGCAGTGGCGAGAGCACTGTGCTGCGCAGCAGGCAGCCGGCGGTCCGTTTGATAGAGAGGCCCTGCTTGAGGGGGTTTCCTCAGAACTTGCTGAGGAAGGGCTGTCCGATCGACAGCGCAGTGCGCTCAATGATCTTGAGCGGTATATTAAAGAGTCAGCCCTGAGTCTGTCGGAGCAGGGGAACACCGAGTTACAATAAACCCCTCTTTAGGCTTAGCGGAGTTCGCCGTGCATTTTCCGGGCAGTCACATTCTCAGTATTGGTCAGTTTGAACGCTCCGACGTCGATCAGGTTTTTGCTGTTGCCGACGCAATGCGACCCTATGCGCATCGAGACAAAGTAACGCGAGTATTAGATGGTGCCATTCTCGGTTCGATGTTCTTTGAAGCTTCAACTCGAACACGCATTAGCTTTGGCAGCGCGTTTAACTTGCTCGGCGGTGAAGTAAGAGAGACCACAGGTTTTGACATGTCAGCCATTACCAAGGGCGAGTCTCTGTACGATACGGCGCGCGTGCTCTCGGGTTATTCCGATGTGATTACTATGCGCCATCCTGCTGAAGGGTCGGTCGCTGAGTTTGCAGCCGGCAGTCGTGTGCCTGTCATCAATGGCGGCGACGGTGCCAATGAGCATCCCACCCAAGCGTTATTGGATCTTTTTACTATCCGTAGCGAGCTGCACTCGCGCCGGCGAGAGATCGACGATCTGCGCATCGCGATGGTGGGCGATCTTCGCTACGGCCGCACGGTCCACTCGTTATCACGCCTCCTCAGTCTGTATAAGAACGTAGAAATTCGATTAGTGTCACCGACCGAATTACGAATGCCCGGTGATATCGTCGAGACGTTGCGGTCGTCGGGACACAAAGTGATTGAAACGGAAGTGCTCGAGGAGGGCATTGCCGGTGTCGACATTGTTTATTCGACGCGGCTCCAAGAAGAACGCTTTGCGTCGCCCGCCGATGCTGATTTGTATCGTGGTCGTTTCCGACTTAATCAATCGGTTTATACCGCGAACTGCGAGCCCAACACGGTCATTATGCATCCGTTACCCAGAGACTCTCGCGAGGGTGCTCGCGAGCTAGATGTCGACTTAAATGACAATCCTAACCTCGCAATATTCCGTCAGAGTGATAACGGCGTGCTAGTCCGCATGGCACTTTTCGCCATGATCCTAGATGTTGTCGACCAAGTCAGTGCCCATGCCACCAAAGTTAACTGGTACACGGAGCGCCGGTTTTGAATAATTTCCAGCCCCGATTCGGCGCCGATGACGTCGATGTGGTGGGTAGCGATTGGGTGTATCGAGGCTTTTTTGGTGTCCGCAAATTAACGCTCCGCCACAAGCTTTTTGCAGGTGGTTGGAGCGAGCCTTTTAGTCGCGAATTGTTTGAGCGTGGAGACGCAGTGGCAGTTTTGCCGTGGGATCCTGTTCGCGACGAGATTATTATGGTGGAGCAATTCAGAGCCGGAGCTATCCGCAATGCGGACAGCCCTTGGATGCTTGAGTTACTCGCGGGGATTGTCGAGTCCAATGAAAATGATATCGATGTGGTCCACCGGGAGGCCAAAGAAGAGGCGGGCTGCGTGTTAGACGCGATTAAGCCAATTGCGACCTTTTATCCAAGTGCCGGCGGTTGTTCCGAGCAAATTCGCTTGTTTGTCGGTCGCGTGGTTGAGGCAGGTGTTGGTGGCGTCCATGGGCTCGAGCATGAGAACGAGGACTTGTTGGTTCATGCCGTCAGTCGTCAGGACGCTCTTCAGATGCTCGATGCCGATCAAATCAATAACGGCCACACGCTGATCGCGTTACAGTGGTTGGCGCGTCACGGTGAGGCCTTGCGGCAGGAATGGCTGAGTTAGACCCCAACTCATCGGTGAGTCGTGACGATGGCGTCAAGCGACGAGGCCTTTTACATTCGAGTGCCGTCGTAAGTTCGGCGACGATGTTGTCCCGCGTGTTGGGCCTCGTTAGAGATGTCGTTCTAGCGGGTCTTGTAGGGGCTACCAGTAACGCCGACGCATTTTTTGTTGCGTTTAAAATTCCCAACTTCCTGAGACGACTTTTTGCTGAAGGTGCCTTTGCTCAAGCCTTTGTGCCCGTATTGTCTGAAACCCGTGAGCAGGGCGGTCGTGAAGCTGTCAAAGCATTGGTCGATCGTGTCGCTGGCGTGTTGGGCGGCAGTTTACTGCTGCTTACGACGCTGACGATTATTGCTTCCCCTCTGGTCGCAGTGGTATTCGCACCCGGCTTTAGTCGTGATGCAGCAAAGCTTGCGCTTACAGCCGACTTAATAAAAATCACGTTCCCGTACTTATTTCTTATTTCAATGACGGGATTCGCCGGCGGCATACTGAACAGTTACGGGCGCTTTGCGGTGCCGGCTTTTACGCCAGTGTTACTCAATATGTCGCTCATCGGTGCCGCTGTGTTTGTTGCCCCTATGATGGATGAACCCGTATATGCGTTAGCACTAGGCGTTATGGTCGCCGGTATGATGCAGCTGCTATTTCAGCTGCCCGCATTGCAGGGTATTGGATTAGTACCGCGACCTCGCTGGGATACTCGGCACGAGGGTGTTCGTCGAATTCTAAAACTTATGGTGCCGGCGCTCTTTGGCGTCTCAGTTAGCCAAATCAACTTGTTGCTCGACACCGTGCTGGCATCTTTGCTGCCTGCAGGTAGCGTGTCTTGGCTTTATTACAGTGATCGACTGACTGAGCTACCCCTTGGCGTGTTCGCCATAGCGATAGCCACTGTCATTCTGCCGGCGTTGGCCAGCCAAAAGGCACGCGCGGAGCAAAATGGCGACAACAGCGAGTTTTCGAATACGCTCAATTGGGCGTTGAGTGCGGTTTTGCTGATTGCGCTACCGGCCACGGCTGCGCTCGCTATTTTGGCTGAGCCGATACTGGTGACGCTGTTTCAGTACGGGGAGTTCACTGGTCGAGACGTGAGCATGGCAGGGGTGTCATTGCGGGCCTATACCCTGGGGCTGACCGCATTTATGTTAATCAAAGTGCTGGCCCCGGGTTTTTACGCGCGCCAAGATATGCGTACACCGGTTCGTATTGGCATTATTGCGATGGTCGCTAACATGATCCTGAATCCCTTGTTTATCTTTCCGCTTATGTGGCAGTTTGATGTCGGGCACGCGGGGTTGGCATTGGCGACGAGCGTGTCTGCATGGCTTAACGCCCTGCTGCTTTGGCGAGGGCTACGTCGACAGGCGGTGCTACTTCCGACATCCAATGGCCCATCGTGGCTTATTCTGCGTTTGGGGATTGCTGTCGGCCTGATGTCGGTTGCATTGCTCGCGCTTTCACCTTCGGTCGAGTGGTGGCTGGCACAATCTGTAGGGCAGCGCATTTGGGCGATGTCCGGGCTAGTCGCGCTGGGTGCGGCGAGCTATCTGTTAGCACTTTTTGCCGTCGGTATTCGCCCTCGGCAACTGCGAACACCCTCCAGCACCTTTTAGTAACCAAGGCCGCCACAAGAGTGACTCATAGCCGCGCTTTTTCTATATACTTGGTCGCTGTCTGGAGCCTTTGAACCTTTCGCCCATGGAACTGATCCGCGGACTGCAAAATTTGCGACCTAAGCACCGCGGCTGCGCCGTCACTGTGGGTGCCTTTGATGGCATTCACCTGGGACATCAGGCTGTTTTGAGCCGCTTGCAATGCAAGGCAGAAGAGCTAGGTTTGCCGTCGACGGTCATCGTGTTTGAGCCGTTGCCGAGAGAGTTTTTTCAGCCCAAAGAAGCGCCCCCGCGTATCACTAATTTGCGGGAGCGATTAACGGCGCTGGCGGCTACCGGCATCGATCGAGTGCTTGTGCTTCCTTTTAACAAAAAGCTCCGCTCAATGAGCGCGGATGCGTTTATACAAACAGTTTTTGTCGAAGGCTTGGGCGCCCGCTATTTAGAATTAGGCGACGACTTTCGCTTCGGTAATAGCCGTGAGGGAGATTTTGAGTACGCTAAGCAATTTGCTGAACAGTATGGGTATGACGTGCAGCGTACAGAAACCCTGACCTTCGACGGGATTCGCGTAAGCAGCACTCGTATTCGTGAGGCGTTAGTGCGTGCCGATTTTGACGAAGTAGAGCAGCTGTTAGGCCGACGTTTTACTATGACAGGTCGCGTTGAGTATGGGCAACAGTTAGGTCGAACCCTAGGTTGCCCAACGGCTAATATTCGGATCGAACGTTTACGCAGCCCTATGTCCGGCGTATACGCTGTTCGAGTCGATGGGCCAGGTTTCACTGCGGCTGACGGGGTTGCCAACGTTGGGACGCGGCCTACAGTCAGCGATGGAACCCGCGCTAATTTGGAAGTGCATCTCATCGATCGAACGGTAGATTTATACGGTAAGCGACTAACCGTTCAGTTTATGCAAAAGCTACGGGAAGAGAAAAAATTTGAGTCCGTAATGGTCCTTGAAAGCGCCATTAAGCAAGACATTGAAAACGCGCGGAATTGGCTGGTGAGCCATCCCGCGCAATCTGACTAATACTTAATCACGCCGATAGCGGCGTTAAAAGCGACTAAGCCATGAGCGATTATAAAGACACCCTAAATTTACCCAGCACCGCGTTTCCTATGAAAGCCAATTTGGCCCAGCGTGAGCCTGCGCGGATTAAGCAGTGGCAGGTCATGGACTTGTACGGAAAAATACGTGCTGCAGGGGAAGGGAAGCCCAAGTTTATTTTGCATGACGGCCCTCCCTATGCGAACGGTGATCTGCACGTGGGGCATGCAGTTAATAAAATCCTTAAAGACTTCATTATTAAGTCCCGTACTCTCTCCGGTTTTGACGCCCCTTATGTACCAGGTTGGGATTGCCACGGTTTGCCGATTGAGCTGAATGTAGAAAAAAAGGTGGGTAAGCCCGGTCAGAAGGTCACTGCCAGTGAGTTTCGACAGAAATGCCGAGACTATGCCGCAGGCCAAGTCGACAAACAAAAAGAAGATTTTGTTCGTATGGGCGTCTTGGGTGATTGGGATAATCCCTATCTCACCATGAACTTTAGCTTTGAAGCGAATATCGTCCGTACCTTGGGACGTATTATCGACAATGACCATTTGCACAAGGGTTTCAAGCCGGTGCACTGGTGTCTTGATTGCGGGTCGGCATTGGCTGAGGCCGAGGTTGAATACCAAGATAAAACGTCTGCAGCGGTAGATGTCGCCTTTGACGCAATCGATCCGGCCGCTTTTGCCTCGGCATTTGGCGTTGATTGGCAGGGTCCTATCGCTGTTGCAATTTGGACGACGACGCCTTGGACTTTAGCGGCAAACCGGGGTGTCAGTCTTAATCCTGACTTAAGCTATGTGCTTCTTAAAGTCGGCGATCGCGCCATTGTCATCGCTGAGGGGCTTATTGAAACCTGTGCCGAGCGTTTTGGCATTGCAAGTCCAGAGGTATTGGGCTCAGTTACGGGCAGTGCGCTTGATCGTCTGATGCTTAAACATCCTTTCGCTGAACTGCAGGTGCCCGTCATGCTGGGCGATCACGTCACCTTAGACGCGGGTACCGGTTGTGTGCACACCGCTCCAGCACACGGTTTGGAGGACTTCGACATAGGCAAACGCTACGGACTCGAAGTGTACAACCCCGTTGGTGGTAATGGTGTTTACTTACCCGGTACTCCTGTTTTCGAGGGCAAGCATATTTTTAAGGCCAATGATGAAATCATTGCCGAACTTGAGGCGCGCGGCTTACTGCTGTGCCACAAGCCTTTTGAACATTCCTACCCGCACTGCTGGCGACACAAGACGCCCATCATCTTTCGTGCCACGCCCCAGTGGTTCATCAGTATGCAACGCAACGGCTTACTCGATGCCGCAAAGAATGCGGTAGAGGGCGTTCAGTGGGTCCCAGACTGGGGTCGTGCACGCATTGATAGCATGCTTGAACAGCGCCCCGATTGGTGTATTTCACGACAACGCACATGGGGAGTCCCCATTGTGCTGTTTGTGCACAAACAAACAGGTGAATTGCATCCGCGCACGGGTGAGCTCATTGAGCAGGTGGCGCTGCTTATCGAGGAGCGAGGTATCGATGCCTGGTTTGATCTCGAGGTGGAGACGCTGCTGGGTAGTGACGCGTCGGATTACGACAAGGCCACTGACACCTTAGATGTCTGGTTTGACTCCGGCGTCACTCACGCGTGTGTGCTGCGCGAACGAGATGAACTCCAGTCGCCCGCCGATCTGTATCTCGAAGGCTCAGATCAGCACCGTGGTTGGTTCCAGTCATCTTTGCTAACGGGTATCGGTGCCTATGGCGACGCTCCCTACAAGGCTGTTTTGACGCACGGGTTCACGGTGGATGGCGAAGGGCACAAGATGTCGAAGTCTTTGGGGAATATTATTCCCGCCAAGAAAGCGATGAACGATCTTGGCGCCGATGTGCTTCGACTGTGGGTTGCAGCGAGTGATTACCGCAATGAAATATCGGCTTCAGATGAAATCTTTAAACGCACCGGCGACGCGTATCGACGTATTCGAAATACAGCACGCTTCTTGTTGGCGAATCTTGCAGGCTTCGACCCTAAAGAGCACGCCTTGGCACCTGCCGACATGCTGCCCCTCGATCAATGGATTTGTGCACGCGCAGCTGACTTACAGGGTCAGCTAGTGACCGCCTATGAGGAGTACCAGTTCCATCAGGTATTTTCTAAGGTGCATAATTTCTGCGGCGGCGAGCTAGGTGGTTTCTATCTCGATATCATCAAAGATCGACAGTACACCACTCCGACGGAATCGGTTGCGCGTCGTTCGGCCCAAACAGCGCTCTGGCATTTGGCGGAGGCGCTGTGTCGTTGGATTGCGCCTATCCTAAGCTTCACCGCCGAGGAGGTTTGGGAGAACTTACCGGGTACTCGGGCAGAGTCCGTTTTCTTGGCTCAGTGGTACGACGCGCTTCCAGCCCCCAGTGAAGG
>CAJQLP010000027.1 GCA_905479205.1 uncultured Luminiphilus sp. | reverse complement strand
GCCCATGTTGAATGAGATGCAAGGCGGGATTATCGCCTCTCAACTGATTCTCGCGTCCTGTATCTCCGTCAATCAGTGTCTCAAATCCTGCCTTTCGCGTAGTACCTTTAGCAATACCGACGACCCGCACCGAGGTAATATCGAAACTCGAAAGCACTGACATAGCCTGAGAGACCTGTCCTTTACCGCCGTCAATGAAGAGAATATCTGGCAGCGCCCCCTCCCCGCTAGACAGCCGTTTATAGCGGCGCTCGAGCGACTGCTGCATGGCTGCGTAGTCATCCCCAGGAGTTATACCGTCAATATTAAATTTCCTGTAGTCGGCCTTACGAGGGCCAGAAGCGTCAAAAACAACACACGAGGCAACGGTCGCCTCACCTGAACTATGGCTAATATCAAAACATTCCATGCGCGTAGGCAGCACCTCTAGAGCCAGTTCTCGGCGCAATGCCTCTAAGCGCGCCGCCACTGTCTGTTTACCGTTGAGATGAGATGCCAAGTTTGTCTCTGCGGTTTGCATAGCAAGTTGCAGCCATCGCGCTCTTGCGTCGCGGACTTTGTGACGGATAACCACACGCCGCTTCGCCTGCTGTGACAGTGCCTCTTCAAGTACAGCGACGCCATCGAGTGGCGCGTTAACAAGAATTTCCGCAGGCACAGACTGCTTACCGGACAAATAAAACTGCGGTATGAACGCCTCAAGCACTTGAACAGCCTCTTCATCGAGTCGTGTTGGAGGATAAAATGTTCGACTACCGAGTACCCGCCCTTCTCGAACAAAAAGCACTTGCACACACGCACTTCCTGAGCCTGTAGCGGCTGACAAGATATCGAGATCACCGGTGCTGCCTTCAATACCTTGCACCGACTGTACCTGCTGTAGCTGCGCTAACTGATCTCTCCGCTCAGCCGCCTCTTCATAACGAAGTTCGCCTGCAGCACTTTCCATTTCATCGGCTAAACGCCCCATTAGCTCCTGGGATTTACCCGATAAGAACATGACCGTTTTTTCTAACTGCTCGCTGTAATCCTCGTCACTTACCAGTCCAACGCATGGTGCGGTACATCGGCCGATCTGGTGCTGCAAACACGGCCTTGAGCGGTTTCGGAAATAACTGTCCTCACATTGACGCAACTTCAGCACTTTTTGAAGAAGGTGTAATGTTGACCTAACCGCGCCGGCACTCGGGTAAGGGCCAAAATATTCGCCCTTACGCCGCTTTGGTCCACGGTGCAGCCCCAGGCGAGGCCAGCGATCTTGACTGGATAAATAAATATAGGGGTAGGACTTATCGTCTTTGAGAGAGATGTTGTAAGGCGGGCGATTCTCTTTGATCAGATTGTGCTCTAACAGGAGGGCATCCACTTCAGTACTAGTAACTGTAATCTGAATATCGGCAATTCGGTTCACCAGCGCCATGGTCTTAACGGTAAGTCCTGAGGCTCTGAAGTAACTCGTCACTCGATTTTTGAGATTCTTGGCCTTACCCACATAGAGCAAACCGCCTTCACGGTCGTACATCTGATAAACCCCAGGGCGCGCAGTCAAGGTCTCGAGGAATGCTTTATGGTCGAATGAAGTCAACGCTTAACCCGCTATGCCGCTGGAAGACCAATGAGCGAGGGCTCTATTTCTAGGGCTATCTGAAATTCATTTTCAACTGACTGCATGATTTTTGTTGCTAAATTCAACACGCCAGCAGCGCTACCAGCACCATGATTGACCATAATTAGGGCATGGTCACGATAAATACCGATAGCTCCCTCGTGAGTAGCATCGCGCCATCCAAGATAATCAATCATCCAGGCGGCCGATAACTTGACGGTCTCTCCGGCTGACGGATACTGAGGCATCAAAGGCCAGTTAACCTTCATAGACTCGGCAACTGGCAATGGGACCGCCGGGTTCTTAAAAAAACTGCCAACGTTGGGAAGGTTCGCTGGATCGGGCAACTTAGCGCGACGCAGGTTTACCACCTCCTCCAAAATTTCCACAGCGCCATAAGGCCCTTGGCCTAACGCCTGCTTAAGCTCTGGATAGGTCACAACAGGAATAGCGTTGCGATCAAGCTGGAAATCCACCGCTACGATAATGTAATGCGCACCGTCAGTTCGCTTAAAGATACTGTCGCGATAGCCAAAATGGCAGTCGGCGGCCGATAGAGTTTTAAACTCCTCCAGCACGCGATCGTAGCAGTAAACCGAGCGGACTCGGCTAGCCAGCTCAAAACCATAGGCGCCAATATTCTGTACCGGTGCGGCACCGACGGTCCCGGGAATGAGCGCGAGATTTTCGAGCCCATGAAAGCCCCGCTCCGCGGCCCATAAAACAAAGCTATGCCAATTTTCGCCGGCGGCCGCACGAACGAGTAAGCGTGTGCCGTCGTCATCCATCACTTTCAGCCCAGGGATAGCCATTTCCAGGACTAAGCCCTGCACCAACGGATGCATAACCGTGTTGCTACCTTCGCCAATTACGGTAATTGCTACATCTCGATCTGCTGCCCAAGATAGCGCGTCGACCAATGCGGACTCGCTATCGATTCGGAGAAAGTGCTCCCCACGCGCGGGTAGTCGCATTCCGTTCAAATGGGCAATGTCGGCCATGCTCTCGGGACTAACCACGGGTTCCTTCCATCAATTGGCGCACGTACTCAAGATCGGCTTCCGTATCAACACCCGCGGGCACTGACGCAGCCGCGGCAACCACACGGATCACTTCACCATGGGCTAAAGCACGAAGCTGCTCAAGGCTCTCTAGCTGCTCAATCGCTGCAGGCTCCCACGTAACATAGCGTGAAAGAAACCCACATCGATAGGCGTAGAGACCTACATGCCGCCGCGCTGTTTGTAACAATTGCGACTCGGCAGACTCCCCCGCTCTCGGAAAAGGGATCACCGCACGCGAAAAGTAGAGCGCCCTACCCTCGTCACTAGCGACGACTTTTACCACGGCAGGATTGTGTACGTCGTCTATGTTCAGAATAGGCTCCGATAGCGTTGCGATTGCGGCGTCTGGGTGCGTAAGCAGCTCGCGCGCCACTTGCTCAATATTGGCCGCAGGCATCAGTGGCTCATCGCCCTGCAGATTCACCACAACATCGTCTTCATCCCAGCCTCGCAGCATAGCGACCTCTGCTAGCCGATCTGTACCCGAGGGATGATCAGCGCGCGTCATAACAACATCAGCACCGTAGTCCGCCATCACGCTCGCTATTGCTTCATGGTCCGTTGCGACCACCACTTCGGCTGCCGAGCTTTCCTTCGCTCGGCACCATGACCAATAAACCATCGGGTGACCCGCAATGCTCGCGAGCGCTTTGCCCGGCAAGCGGGTTGAGCCAAAGCGGGCAGGAATTACAACTCTGAACATGCGTCCTCACTTGCACTTTGAAAGCGTGTTACCAATGTGGCCACGAGCGAATCAGGAATGACGGCGTCAATGACAAGAACCCACAGACGATCATCCGCAAGTGACTGAATCTTCACCGCATCTTTTTCAGTGATAATAATAATATCTGCGGTAATCGCATCAAGATCTTCTTCGGTCAACGTATAGTGGTCTGGAAAGGCGCAGTTAATACTCATCAAACCAAGCGAATCTAACGAACTGAAAAACTGATCTGGCTGCCCCAATGCAGTCACCGCCGCAATCGCCTTGCTTTCTCGCCAATATTCTTGGGCCTTGAGCGTTGTTATCCGTTCACCCGAGTGATGATGCCGTAAGCCACTTATGTCGTAGTGAAATGAATGCTCTGCCTTTTCGCCATTTCTTTCAAGCAACCAGTCAACGGACTCAAGACGGGTTGCCGGCTCCCGCAAAGGGCCCATAGGCAGCAAGTGCTTATTACCTAGCCCACGTGCAGCATCGAGCACAAGAATCTCAAATGCACGAGCCATACCGTAATGCTGCATTCCATCGTCAGACAAAATCACATCAGGGCCAAAGCGCTCCGCATAACGGACTGCAGCCGCTCGATCTCTGCCAACGATTACCGGACAATCGCAGCGCAGCGCTATAAGACGTGGTTCATCACCGACGGCTTTGGCACTCGCCCGCGCGCTCACAGTCTGTGGCGAATCGATAACTGTGCCGCCATACCCGCGGCTGACGACTGCGACTTTAAGACCACTCCCTGTCAGCGCGTGAACCAATGCAATGATAACGGGCGTCTTGCCTGTGCCACCGACAGTGATTCCGCCAACAACGACTACCGGCGTTTTGCTGTCGGCTGGGGGGTAGACAAGAAAACGTTTGCGCCGGATGTAGACCACAGCGCGGACTAGCATACTTAATGGCCACAGCAACCAGAGCCAAGCTGCATCGTCATACCATGCGCGAGTGACCCACAATTCCAGACGTTGCTTAATCTTAATGAAGGTCACCTAATCCCTGTCTGTACAGCTTGGCATAAAGCCCATCCTGCTCAAGCAACTCACGATGATGTCCCTCTGCGACAATCCGGCCCTCATCGAGCACCACAACTCGGTCTGCTTTTTCGATGGTCGATAAGCGATGCGCTATCACCAACGTTGTGCGCTGCTCTGTCACTGCGTCGAGCGCTAGCTGAACCTGTGCCTCCGATTCAGTGTCGAGAGCTGAAGTGGCCTCATCTAGAATTAAAACGGGTGCGTCTTTTAAAAATGCTCTTGCAATTGCAAGCCGCTGCCGCTGGCCACCTGAGAGGCCTGCCCCATCATCACCTAACAATGTATCGAGACCCTCGGGTAACTCATTAATGAATATGTTCGCATGTGCGCGCTGGCACGCTTGATCAATCGCCTCATCTGTTGAATCCGCCAAAAGTCCAAACGCTATATTGTGGCGTACGGTATCGCTAAACAATTCAATCGACTGCGAAACAACGCCAATCTGCTTGCGATAACTTGCCATCTGATAGTGCGAAATATCGTGGCCATCTAGCGCAATGCTGCCCTCCGAGGGTTCGTGAAAGCGCTGTAACAGCTGCACGAGCGTCGACTTGCCACTACCGGAGCGCCCGACGAAAGCAACCGTCTCACCGGCCTTAATATGCAAACTCATATCGTCAATGGCAAGCTTACTGCTTCCCGGATAACTAAAAGACACATTACGAAAAGCGACATCGCCACGCGCTCTGGTAAGCGTAAGCGAGCCTTTATCTGGCTCCGGCGCGGTATCCATCTGTTGGAAGACATCTTCAGCCGCTGCAAGGCCTCGCTGAATAACGCTTTGCACGCCACTCAATGTCCGAATTGGCTTACCGATCTGCGCCGCTGCCGTTATAAAGGCCACCAATGAACCTGCTGAGAAGCCTGCAAGAATTGAGGGATCCAAAGCGAACCAAAACAAGGCACCCAGTGCTAAAGCCAGTAGCGTTTGAATAATAGGTGTTGATATTGCCTGAACCAGTGCGAGCTTCAGACTTTGATTGCGATTAAACAGGCTAGCAGCCTCAAAACGATCGCTTTGCTGCTGGACGGCGCCATAGCTTCGAATGCTCTCAAACGCACCTAATGTCTCTTGGCTTACCTGTGTTACTGAACCCATGGAATCTTGAATACGACGGCTATAACGACGGAAATGTTTCCCTACTACCGCCACTACCATGCCAATAGCAGGCGCTACCAAGAAAAATATCAAACTCAAGCGCCAGTTAAGGTAGAGCATGTAGCTCACGAGCGCGATAACTGTCAAACCTTCACGCAACATAATCTTTAAGGCATCACTCGCGGCCCCCGACACCTGCTCAACGTTAAATGTCAACTTACTGACCAAGCTACCTGTCGAATGCTGATCGTAATAAGCCTTTGGTACGCTTAAAAATACGTCAAATAACTGCGTTCTCAGTGTATGTATGACAGAGCGCGCAACAATATTCATGAAATAGTTGCCCACGAAATAACCCAGTGCACGGCCCAACGCCAATGTCACAGCGGCAATGGGAACCGCTACCCGTGCATATTCAAGAGGGGTTTGATCCTGCCTAGGCCACAGCGCATTTACCGCACTTTCAACTATCCCTATGGATCCCGGAGTATCCTCGCCTAAGGAATCGAGTAAAAATTGGAGTAAGTCTGCGAGTAAGACGTTGCCTATTGAATAAACAACAAAGCCCACAATGCTAACTACAAAAACTAGGGTGTGGGGGACAACATAGCCCAGCAGCCGCCGATAAAGCGATAAGTCGCCGTTTCCATCAGCCATCGTAAACCTCTGTGTCTTCACTATTCTTAGGGCTTTGGGCTGCAATAGTCAGACTCTGAAAACCCAAAACATTAGCAGCATCCAAGGCGGTCACAACGTGTCTATGGGCAACGGAGCCATCGGCGGCAATCGTCAGCGGTAAATCACGACGAGTCCCCGCGGCTAGCCTGAGCGCCTTGCGCAATCCGCGCGCATCGGAAGGAATAGCCTCACCGTTCAAACGAAAGAGCCCGTCAGCGCTGATCATAAGATCAAGCTTCAAGGGACTATCCGTAGCCGGCTCACCTGTTGCTTCGGGTAGGTTCACTGCCAGCTGAGTTTCTGATGTAAAGCTCGTCGACACCATAAAGAATATCAGCAACAGAAACACGACATCAATCAGTGGTGTTAGATTGATTGCCAACTCGTCTCTGCGTTGCCGTCGAAATTTCAACTGTCGTATTCCGTCTTTCTACCGGTATGAAGAGCATCGACTAACTTAATGGTTTCCTGCTCTAAACTCACAACGATGGTATCAATTTTACCCGTGAAATAACGGTGCATTACCAGTGCGGGAATGGCAACGATCAAACCTGTTGCTGTCGTGATTAAAGCCTCAGAAATACCGCCTGCCAACGCATTTGCATTGCCCGTGCCCTGAACCGTGATCTCTGTAAAGACGCGAATCATGCCAACAACGGTGCCTAATAAACCCAGCAGAGGAGCAATAGCGGCTACCGTGCCGAGAGTATTCAGGTACTTCTCCAAGTCATGCACCACGTGCCCCGCCGCGTCTTGAATACTTTCCTTCATGACGTCACGACCTTGTGAGCGATTGGCGAGCCCCGCAGCCAAAATAGTACCCAGCGCAGAACCTTGGCGTAATTGCTTAAGTCTCTGAGTATCGAGCTCCCCTGCCTTCAGCTGCCTCCAAACAGTCGCCAATAAATGCGGCGGAGCGATGCTCTTTGAGTTAAGCGCAATCCATCGCTCAATGGAGATTGTAAGGGCAAGCACAGAGCAAAGTAGAATGAGAGGCATAACCCAGCCCCCAGCGGCAAGTAAATCAATCACAGCAACACCTCTTTAGAAGGCTTGAGTATACCCGTGCAGCCCGCTGCACCCAATCATGGTTTCTGCAACCAGAAGGGTGTCCAACGCGTGCGCATCGATGTCAGCTTACTATCTCCCTCAGAACTGATTGTAATCCGAATCGATCCGGCAAGCCGTGTATCTACGATCTTGGCGCCTGTCGCTTGCAGTCGTTCGTACACTGATCTGCTAGGGTGATCAAAGGTATTCGCATACCCGGCACTAATGATCGCGCGCTCAGCTTTCAACCATTTTAGCCATGCCCACGAAGAAGATGTTTTACTGCCGTGATGGGAGACGACTAAGGTGTCCGCAGACAGCTCCCCCCGCCAGTACTTAACCAAATCGCGCTCTCGATCCTGCCCAATATCTCCCGCCAGAATAATTGTGTAGCCCCGGTACTCGATGCGTAACACACAGCTTGAAGCGTTGGTTTTCTGACGATCCTGACCACTACCATTAAGTACCGTAATTGTAGACTCACCCAGCCAAGATAGGCGCATTCCAGGCCTACAGGGCTGCCCACCAAAACCCCAGTGCGCATTAGCCGTTACGCGGCTTTTAAGCGCATCCAGGCCGCCGCTATGATCACGGTCGGCATGGCTGATAACCAACTGGTCGATCACCGTTCGACCATACGCTTTCATGTAGGGATAGATCACCTTTTCAAATTGACTGAAATGTAATCCGTCACCCACCCCTGTATCGTACAGCAGCCACTGATCCGCCTCTTGCCACAGTACCGCCAACCCTTGTCCAACATCGAATACCAGTAAACTCGCTTCATCGCTATTTTTTGGCCAGAGGCTGACTAAGGCGCATAAACCTAGGGCCAATAGACGTCCTCGTGGCGGACAAGGCGCGTAAAGGACCACGAGCGCAATGAAGCACAAGGCAAAAAACTGAGGCACTGTCACAGCCAGCTCAACAAAACCAAAAGCAGGTATGTGTTCGACCAAGCTATCAACACCGGTGAGAAACACGCGGACACCGTCACTAGCAAGACTCCAAAGCCAATCGGCCTGAACCCCCAATAAAACCTCCAAAAGCATCACTAGCACTAGGCAAGGAATGACCCAATAAACCATGATAGGAACAAGCCCAATATTGGAGATTAGTGCAACAATGCTCGTACCTCCGAACCAGAACAGCGTGAGCGGAGCAAGCAGCAACGTTAGTCCCAGCTGTATGAGTATTAACCGCTGCCACAGCGGCCGGCGCTGATAGCGCCAACTCAATAGTAGTAGCGCGCCGGTAGCCCCAGCACTGAGCCACAAGCCACTTGAGAAAACAGCAAATGGGTAGGCGCTAAGTATCAGGAGTACAGCCGCAACCAGCACCCACTCCGCTCGAGTTCGCCATCCCAGATTTATCGTTAACGTCACAGCGCTAAGCATAATCAGCGCGCGTTGAGTGGGAATAGATAGTCCCGCGAGCGCCGCATACAGCGCTGCGCCTACCAACGCAAAGAGTGCGATCCAGCGTCGATCCCGCGCTGTGCTTAATGGGCGAAGACCGCTTATCCACGTTCCCAATAACCAGACGATCCCATAGATCAGCCCAATGTGCAGGCCGCTAATAACCAGCACATGGCTGAGCCCCAACACGCGGAATCGATGCCAGTCATCGGTGGTTATATCAGCTGAAGATCCAACGAGTAGTGCAGCAAAAATCCCTTTGACACGCGACGGCTCTGATAACGAGGCAATCCGATCAGCCACACTAAGACGCCAGTAGGCTAGGCTTTGGGAACTG
>CAJQLP010000026.1 GCA_905479205.1 uncultured Luminiphilus sp. | reverse complement strand
AGTTAATTTTCTGACTGAAGTGTTCTTATAATATTGGGTAGCTCTGAGAGGCACTGAATCGTGCTGCTAGCCAGGGCGCAAGGTTGCGGCTCATTGGTGAGCCAGACTGATCGGATGCCGGCGCGATGTGCACCGACGATGTCATGATCGTAACTGTCGCCCACATGTACGATTTGTTCAGGGGAGCTATTCGCCTGCGCCATTGCGGCGAGAAATAGATCTGGAGCAGGTTTCGCTGCGCCGACATCTTCGGCTTTCAGGGCGAAGCTAAAATATGCGGCCAGCGGTGTTTGACGGACGTCTGCGTTACCATTGGTGAGCGCTGCTAACGTGTAGTGCTGCTTTAATTCTTCAAGAACAGACTCCGCGTGCTCAAACAGCTCGACATCGTTTCTGCGTGCGATAAATGCCCTAAAGGCTTGCATTGCGGCTTCCTGGGCTTCGCTTGGCGGCACACCTGCATCGAGAAGTAGGTGCTCCAAAAAGATCTGCCGAAACCGACTGATGTGATGTATCAGTTGCGGCTGCTGTTTAATTAGATCTTTCTTGCGTTGGTTTAGATCATGGCTATCCCTGTTTTCTAACGCACGTGGATAATGCTGCTGTAGCCACTCGTTTTGCGCGTGCTCAGCTTTTATCAGCGCGGGCCTGACATCCCACAGCGTATCGTCGAGATCGAAAGTTATGAGATTAATCATTCGCTGCGCCTTTTGGCTCTAGGGTGGGCGGCGTCATATACCTTCGCAAGGTGCTGGAAATCGAGGTGTGTATAAATTTGAGTTGTCGAAATATTGGCATGGCCAAGTAGTTCTTGTACGGCGCGTAAATCGCCACTGGATTCCAGCAGATGGCTGGCAAAAGAGTGGCGCAGCATATGCGGATGCAGTTTTCCAGACAGGTGATTTACTTGTGCTAAGCGCTTAAGCCGCGCTTGAACTGTTCTTGGACTTATTCGATTGCCTTGCTGTGACACGAACAGTGGACTGTCTGGACCGAGGCTCTCGGCTCCCAGTGGTCGACACTGTAGCCAGCGGTCAATAGCTGCGAGGGCGAGGCTACCGACTGGAATGGTGCGCGTTTTATTGCCCTTGCCCGTAACGGTAATGAGTTTATCGGCCCGGTCAATGTCGATGATGTTGGCGTGCACCAGTTCTGCGAGACGTAAACCTGAGGAGTAGAGCAGCTCGGCGATGGCCACGTCTCGCACCGAGAGTGGGTCATCGTCTTGGGCGTGAAAAAGAGTCTCGATGCCATCGGCCTCTATTGCTTTGGGTAACCGCCGCGACGCTTTGGGAGCGCGCACGGCCAGCGCTGGATTACCTGACAAACCCGAGTGTTTTGAGAGATATCGGTACAAAGCGCGTAGCGCGGACAAGCCGCGTTGAATGCTGGCTGACGATAGCCCTTTACGATGCATGGTTGCCACCCACTGGCGGACATCGGATTCGCTAACATCGGCGGCTTGCGCGCGGTCTAGTTCATCAAGATTAAAGCGCAGGAAACTATCTAGATCACGTTGATAGGCGCTATAGGTGTGTGGGGAGACCCTGCGAACATCGCGCTGATAGCTCAGAAATGCGTCGCATTGATCTGCCAGCGTGATCAATGTGTTTTATCCTGCCCTGAGCGAAGGAAGGTGAACAATGACATCGGCGATGTATTCCAAGAAGAGCGTTCCGACATTGCTGTCGTAGCGATGAACATCGTTTGAGCCAACCGTTAAAACGCCGACAAGCAGGTCATTAACGATTAGAGGAACCAGCGCCGCTGAGCCATCGCTTTCGCTCTCGCCGAACAGCGCAGCCATCTCTTCGGCACGGAAAACGCCGGCGAAAGGCTGCTGATGTTTAATCAAACCTGTCACTGTAGTTAACGCTGAAGCACCTAAGTCTGGTGTGATGCCCAGCTCATCA
The DNA here is from genome assembly GCA_905479205.1 of uncultured Luminiphilus sp. Lineage (GTDB taxonomy): Bacteria > Pseudomonadota > Gammaproteobacteria > Pseudomonadales > Halieaceae > Luminiphilus. The sequence continues at coordinate 4,791 of CAJQLP010000026.1, read as the reverse complement.
TTCGCGCTTTCGAGCCAAATAAGATTCGCCATTTCGGCGTCAAAAAGCGAACTAAAGCATTGTCTGATCGTGTCGCCTATTGCACTGTTGGCATCCAGCGCCAGCAGTCTAAGTACCGTTTCTCGTGTTCCGCTGAACAGCACGTCGTTGTCCTCTGCGTGCTGGGTCATACTCGCGAGCTTATGACGCATTTCGATATTGCGCTCACGCAGCAGGTTGACTTGGCGTTCTACCAAAGACACAGCACCTGCTCCGCCGTGAGGCAATTCCAGGGCGGTTAGCAGTTCGGGACGATGCTTAAAGAACGCCGGATGCTCCGACAAGAAAGTCTCCACTTGGCGGGGATCGAGGGATTCCGTCGCCATATCACGCGGATTTGTGGAGAGGTTCTCGCTGCTCATGATCATTGTTCCTGATAAATGATTAGTCGTATTTACGGACGCAAACGAATCGCGCCCTCAAAAACTGTCGCCGTAGGCCCGCCAAGCCAGACGGGTTCATTGCCACCCGCCCAACTCACCGAAAGCTTACCCCCGGGCAGCTGCACTGTCACTGCGTTATCAAGTAGTCCCATCCTCATCCCGTGAACAGCTGCAGCGCAAGCGCCGGTGCCGCAGGCCTGTGTTTCGCCCGCTCCCCGCTCAAAAACTCGAAGCTTGATCTCAGTACGCGAGCACACTTCCATAAAGCCCACGTTGACTCGCTCTGGAAAGCGCTCATGGCGCTCGATAAGCGGGCCGAGGCTCGCCACAGGCGCGTCGTTACAAGACGACACTTGCAGGACTACATGCGGGTTGCCCATTGACAAGGCGCCCACCTGATACGTTTCGTCACCAGCATCAAGCGTGTATTCAAGCGAATGAGCGGCTGCAGTGAAGGGGATGTCAGCAGGCTCAAAAACCGGCGCGCCCAAGTTGGCCAGTACACGCCCGTCTTCGCCTGTTCGCAAATGCATCATGCCATTTATGGTTTGAACGGCTAGTTCACGCTTGTTGCTCAGTCGCTGTTCTCGGACGAAGCGCGCAAAGCAGCGGGCACCATTACCGCATTGACCCGCTTCAGAGCCGTCTGCATTAAAAATGGTGTAGCGAAAGTCGGCATCTGGGTGATCTGGTGGTCCCACCAATAGTACCTGGTCACAGCCCACACCACGCTGCCGATCGGCGATGAAACGGAGCTTGCCCTGGCTAAGCTGGACAGATTGGCGCACGCAGTCAATGACGACGAAGTCGTTGCCGGCGCCGTGCATTTTGGTGAACTGAAGCTTCACGGATTACTCTCCGGCAGTACTCGCTCTCCTGCCCAGAGTTGTTCGCGGGTTTCGCGGGCACGAATTACGTAAGCTTGATCTTTATCAACCATGATTTCGGCAGGTCGCGGGCGACTGTTGTAGTTCGACGCCATGACAAAGCCGTATGCACCTGCACCCGTTACCGCGAGTAAGTCGCCAGCTTCAAGTGCAAGGTCACGATCCTTGCCTAAAAAATCACCGGTTTCACACACCGGGCCAACGATATCCCAGCGTTGCGGCTCCTCCTCTCGTTCCGTTACTGGAAGAATGGCTTGCCAGGCGCTGTACAATGATGGACGAATAAGATCGTTCATTGCAGCATCTACCAGCGCGAAATTCTTGTGATCCGTGGGTTTCAGGTAGTTAACTCGCGTTAGCATGACCCCAGCCATGGCGACAATCGACCGGCCCGGCTCAAAAATTAACTCATAGTTGCGCCCGTCGAGCTTAGCGGTGAGTGCATCAATGTAGTCTTGCACTGGCGGAACGTCTTCATCTGCGTAGCCCACGCCTAAGCCGCCTCCGAGATCGAGGTGCTCTAACATGACTCCCTCAGATTCAAGTTCATCGACGAGCGCTAGCAGGCGGTCGAGGGCATCAGTAAATGGGGTAATAGCAAGCAATTGACTGCCAATGTGACAATCGACACCTACCGGATTTACGCCCGGCAACGATAGTGCGCGGCGGTAAAGAGCATGTGCCGCGGCGATATCGACCCCAAATTTGTTCTCTTTAAGTCCGGTTGAAATATACGGATGAGTGCCTGCATCAACATCGGGGTTCACGCGCAGTGATATGCGCGCCACCGTACCCATGTCATCGGCTACTTGAGACAGTAGCTCGAGTTCTGCGGCCGACTCCACGTTAAAGCATCGTATGCCAACCTGGAGCGCCTGGCGCATCTCGTCAGTACTTTTGCATACGCCGGAGAAAACCACTTTAGCCGGGTCGCCGCCCGCTGCAATGACGCGTTCAAGTTCGCCGCCCGATACAATGTCGAAACCAGCTCCGAGCTTTGCGAGGCAATTAAGTACCGCTAGATTAGAATTTGCTTTTACCGCGTAACAAATCAAATGACGCCGATCGGATAGGGCGTTTTGGTACCGCAAAAAGGCACTCTCAATGGCCCTGCGGCTGTAGACATAAAGCGGGGTGCCGTAAGTGGTAGCCAGGGTCTCTAGGCTTATATTTTCACATAGCAGCGTATTATCACGTCGCTCAAAGCCCTCACCTATCACGACTCCACCCCCTCTTCTTGTTGCTCGACTGGCGGGGTCGATGGCTCGGCGGTGGGCACCGTCGCATGAACCAGCGGCCCTTGCTGACCACAGGCTGTAAGGGCCCAGAACAGGGCAACTATTTTTGTCAGTAGTAAGAGTTGGCGCACAATTAAGACCCAAAAGACGTCAGTATACCAGTGCTAGCGGAGGATTCGGGTAACCTCTAAGATGTTTGATGATTAACGGCCGCGGGTGAGACCGCTGTCACTACTGAAACAAGGAGAGTTAAGCGTGGCCAGCCCAGTGTACTATGAGCGTATAGACAGTATTTTTGAAGAGCTTGAGGATCGCCTCGATATGCTGGATGAAGATCCTGATGTTGCTGCAGCGGCAGGCGTTATCAATGTGACCTTCCGCTCGGGCGTCGTTTTTGTATTTAGTCGCCAGCCTCCAACCGAGCAGCTTTGGTTGGCGACGCCGGGTGGTGGCTTTCACTACGAGTGGAGTGGGGACGCTAACGACTGGTTGGATACGAAGACGGGCGAGGCATTTCGACCATTTTTAGTGGCTCAAATGGCAGAGCACACCGGAATTGCTTTCTCCTGGTCGTAAAAGTGCAGGTCGCCTTACGGCTTATAGCCACTTCTTGCTTGGGCCTGCTGGCCGCACCAGTCTGGAGTCAGGATGCCTACTTTTCTGAACCGCTTTGGTCTGAAAACCTCTCGCCTCTAGCGGGTTTGGTTGCCTTACCGTCACAGCGCAGTGCCCAAATCACTCCAGGACTTACCGCTGCGCTACACGGGGCGGTGGCAAATCATTGGGTCTCTCAAGACGAAGCCGATGAAAGTGTATTTTTTGACGGCGAGACAGGGCGTGTAACAGCGGCCTTTGAATACGGTTTTAGCGACGCTCATTCCTTTCGCCTCAGTATTCCGTGGGTTTCGCACAGTCACGGTTCCCTTGATGGCCTTATAAATGGCTGGCACGCTCTTTTTGGGATGAGTGATGGCGGTCGCAGTCGTTACCCAGAGGATAGCTTTCAGTATCGTTATCGCCGTGATGAGGGTGAAGCCTCGCTAGTCCAAAGCGGATCAGGCCTCGGCGACGTACGTGCAGAGTGGAATACCGCACTTATTCGGGCTGAGTCCCATGCGGTCAGTGCCTCGGTGGGCTATAAATTTTCTACCGGGGACGACCAAGTGTGGCTGGGAAGCGGGGCAGGTGACGTGTTTGCCAGCCTGCGCTTTTCAGGGCGTCATCTGAGTGATCTGCCGCTCGTATGGCACGGTCAGCTAGGTTACACCTATGCAGGTCAAAGCGATTTGCTGGGCGCCGCGCAGCGCCGCAATCTCTGGCGCGTGGGGCTTTCTGTCGACTGGCAGCTCGGCCAGCACTGGTCACTGCTAGGGCAAATTGATGGCCATGCGGGAGTTGTTGATAGCGCTCTCGGCGCTATTGGTGACGGGCCCTCGGTACTATTGAGCATAGGTGCTCGTTATCGACTCACACCTCGTTGGCTTATCGATGTGAGTTTTGTCGAGGATATACGCGTTGAAACAGCGCCCGACATAACATTTCAAGCAACGCTGCGCTGGCAACCCTAGAGTTTTTCTAGCGTGTACGGAGCTGTTGAGCCGCTTGCTGCGCAGCAGCCTCGACCTGTTTGGGCGCGGTACCACCAATATGATTCCGCGCAGCGACCGAGCCTTCGAGGGTCAGAATGTCAAACACGTCGGCATCGATAGTGGCGCTGAAGGTTTGTAGTGTCGCGAGTTCTAGCGCCTCAAGATTGCAGTTGTTACTCACGCAGTGGGCAACTGCTTTGCCTACAACTTCATGGGCATCTCGGAAGGGTACGCCCTTGCGTACAAGATAGTCCGCCAGATCTGTCGCGGTGGCAAAGCCCGTGAGGGCGGCGCGGCGCATTGACGCTTTCTTGGGTTGTAGTGCAGGCACCATGTCTGCAAAGGCCCGTAGGCAGTCGTGTAGCGTATCGACGCAGTCAAATAACGGCTCTTTGTCCTCTTGGTTATCTTTGTTGTACGCCAATGGCTGGCCTTTCATCAGTGTCAGTAGACTGATTAGGTGGCCATTGACTCGGCCCGTTTTTCCGCGAACCAGTTCAGGCACATCAGGATTTTTCTTCTGCGGCATAATCGATGAGCCTGTGCAAAAGCGATCGGGAATATCGACAAAATCAAATTGCGCTGATGTCCAGAGGATGAGTTCTTCGGACATGCGTGACAAGTGAGTAAGCACTAGGGCCGCAGCGGCGCAGAA
>CAJQLP010000025.1 GCA_905479205.1 uncultured Luminiphilus sp. | reverse complement strand
ATTCCCGATGGGGTCGAAAAACTTACCGTAGGGCACACCTTGAAACCTAGCCTCGCGCGCGGCATCGGTGAATATGTACATACCCTTCTCGCGTGTGGCTGGGACACCGCGCATCACCATGGGCAACACCGGTCGCACGTCGAGGGTGACACCTGTATCTCTCGCAAGCTGCACGGCCTTATCGAAAATAACCGCTGTATAGGGGCTTCGTAACGAGGCGTAGACTTCGAGCCGTAAGGAGCCATCATCACGCAAGTCACCCGAAGCCACTGCTGGCCGCGGCGCGAGCAAGGGTTTTTCAGGGTCTTTATCAAGTCCCAGCTCCACTAAACGTAATTCAAGTTGATAGAGACGGTCGATGCCCCAGTACCACTCACCCTCGTAATAGAGCATGGCGCCGGAGTAATGTTTTAATGCTGCTCGACGCGCGTTTCCTCGCGCGAGAACTTCTTCTACTTGCGCACCGTCAACGCGCCCATGAGCCGCCGCAAGCATTTCCAATGCGGGCTTATCCGCACTCCAAAGCGCAGTGCTGACTGACTCGACCACCGAAAGGAAGTGTTCGCCATGTTGATTCGCAAGTATGGCGGTAGTTAGCGCCACGAGGCTGGGATCCGGATCATCGAGATGGTGAGGGAAAGTAAGCCCATAGCCATGGGCTATGTGATAAGAGTCATAACGGGACAGTCTCGACAGCAAATCGGGTTCCGCAACGTTTTTACCTTTTGGCGGCCCTACTAAGTGGCTCTTAACCGAAACGTCGTAACGCGCCGCAAACTGCTGCAAACGCTGCGCAATCAGATGGCTGTAACCATCATCCACTTGATGAAAGTACTCAACACAATGCGGCCTGCCGTCGTCGATTCTCTGCTTCTCTGCCCTCGCTCGACGCTCTAGGAGCGTTTCAGGTTTTGACACCTTAGACATAACCCGCGACATGATATGACGCCTGAGCCAACTCGGGTCCGACGCGGCAGCGCCTCCTTGATCTTTAAATTGCTGAGCCATAACCCGTCCCCAAAAGTCTACACAATAGTGTCGTTTAACCCACGCACCGAAGCGCGCTCATTTGTCGGGCAATGCTTTTTCAGGCAATGTTTTATCGGGCAATGCAGCGATACGTTGCCACGTCACAGAGCGACTGATAAAGCCAACTTTAACTTTAAAACGCATGACATCGGGCTCAACAAGGGTGATCTCCGCATCTTTATATTTGCCTAGGGCAGCAGCGTAAACCTCACCCGTCCACTGTGAGCCATCACTTGCTTCGCTTTGCAAGCCTCGCACCAGCTGAAAACCTGCGGAGTCGGGCTTATTGTCGTTTCGCAGTATTGTGGCTAAGCCCTTGCCGGGCTGCATTTGGATCCACACTGGATCATCCTCATGCTGCCATAAACCTTCTAATGTTTCGGCGACACTTAGGCTAGGAATCAAAACAACGGCGATCGCGGCGCCTTTAACAAGCGTTAACATTGTGCATTCCTTTTTTGCTGTGACTCAGGGCACTGACAGATCACTGCAGCACCTTCGCACTCGCAAGCATGAACTTAACGCCCGAGCGTTGCAAATACTGACCTGTCTCCTCCGCTCAATGTTTTTAACCAACATGAACCGTACAATTTGAACCACATACCACTTAAATTCTCTTATACTGTAGAACAAAGCGATAGGCTTCTGAATCGCGGAAATAACAACGACAAGGCAAGAGGTTAGGTCATGGTGAAATACTCAACAAAGCTATTAGGTCTCGCTGTTTTATCTGTGCTGACTGCCTGCGGGGGCGAGCAAGCCGCAACGACTGCAAGCGCAGATCAGCCTGCAGCGGCAGCAACAGAAACCTCGGCGGCCAATTCGGCCGACGTTGCGCAAGTTGATACCGCTCGAATTGAAAGCGCCGCTCGGCAGCCCGAGCAGTGGATGACCTACAGCGGCGGGTATGAAGAGCAGCGCCACTCAGGACTCACAACGATCAACCGAGATACGCTGAGTGATTTGGGTGTTGGCTGGACCTACGAAATGCGTAAAACCCGCGGTGTTGAAGCGACGCCGGTGGTAGTCGATGGCGTCATGTATGTCAGTGGTTCTTGGTCCGTAGTCTACGCACTGGATGCAACAACTGGAGCAGAGCTTTGGGTTTATGATCCCGAAGTATCAGGCCAAGATGCAGCAAAAGGCTGCTGTGACGTCGTAAACCGAGGACTTGCCGTTTATCAAGGCAAGGTCTTCGTTGGCGTGTTTGATGGTCGTCTTGAGGCCCTTGATGCCGCGACTGGCGAATTGCTATGGAGCACAGTCACAGTGGATCAAAGCAAGCCATACACTATTACCGGCGCGCCACGAGCTTTCAACAACAAAGTTATTATTGGTAACGGCGGAGCGGAACTTGGCGTACGTGGTTATGTCACCGCCTATGACACGGATACCGGTGAATTGGCCTGGCGTTTTTATGCGACACCCAATCCGGAGAAGAAGCCCGATGGTGCTGCATCGGATGCGATTTTTGCCGAACTCGCCAACGACACCTGGGGTGATACTGGCGCTTGGACCACCGACGGTGGTGGCGGCACAGCTTGGGACTCCATGGTCTACGATCCCGTCAATAATCAAGTCGTTATTGGTTTCGGCAATGGCTCTCCATGGAACGATAATGTGCGAGATCCGGAGGGTAACGGCGACAACTTGTTTCTATCCTCAATCGTCGCTGTCGATGCCGACACCGGTGCTTACCGATGGCATTTCCAAACTACCCCGCGGGATAAGTGGGACTACACGGCCACGCAAGGTATCGTGATTGCCGACCTCCCCTTAGGAGAAAACGGTGCAGATCGACGGGTTGTCATGCAAGCGCCCAAAAATGGTTTTTTCTACATTCTAGACGCTGCGACGGGCCAGTTCATATCGGGTAATCCTTATGAACTGCAAACGTGGGCGACGGGACTAACCGAAGAAGGTCGACCCATTGAAAACCCCGATGCACGTAATTTGGCCCCGGGCTACATTGCCTTACCTGGCCCAATGGGAGCGCACAACTGGCACCCCATGGCCTACAGCCCCGAAACGCAGCTGGCCTATATACCAGCAAATCGAGTGCCCCAGGGATATGGCGATCTGAATCCAGATGACCCCTCTAATTCATTCTGGAACATTGGTTACGATCTTGCCGCAGGTCTGCCTTCGGTCTACCCAAAAGGTACTCTCGAAGCTATAAGCAAAGAAATAAGCGGCTCTTTGTTGGCATGGGATCCCGTGGCTGGAAAGCCAGCATGGGAAGTACCTCACATAACGACCGGCAACGGCGGTATATTGAGCACTGCATCTGGTCTTGTTTTCCAAAACACCTTAATGGGTGAAATCGTTGCCTATGACGCACGTACCGGCGAGCGCCTTTGGTCCTCTCCTTTGAATAATCCCACCTCCGCACCTGTAATGACCTACAAGGTCAACGGAGAGCAGTATCTTGCCACAGCGACAGGCGTCGGCAGCTCATGGGGCTTAACTTATGGTTTCGCCTGGAGTGAGCAAGCAGCACCTCAGCCGGGCAAAGTCATTACGTTCAAAATAGGCGGCACAGGTGAATTGCCAGCAAGCGTATTGCCTTCAGTGGCAAGAACGCCGAAAGGTGAAGCCATCGGCGATGACGCTGTTGCATTGCTGGGTATGAAGCGCTTCGCTGACAATTGCCAATTCTGTCATGGCGGACTTGCAGTGAGCTCGGGTGTTTTACCCGATTTGCGATGGTCAGCTTATGCAGGCAATGAAGCTGCATGGGACACAATCGTTCGCGACGGTTTATTAACCGACCGAGGCATGGTGTCGTTCGCGGACCATTTGTCCAAGGAAGAGACCGATGCAATTCGCGCCTATGTCTTGCAGCAGGCTTGGCTTGCTGTAGCCAATGGCGATGCACAGGCTCCCAGCACAGTCGCCGCCTCAGCTCAGTAATCCTTTTCATTGAGCCTAACAAAAAGCTAGTCAGCAATGCCGTCAATTGGGTCACCGTATTGCTGACTGGCGGCGGCATTTTTGTCCGACACATCGAGGAGAGTCGTCGCCTATGAAAAAGCTACTTATTGGTTTAGGCGTCATATTAATAGGCGCTATCGCGATTATTAATCAGCGTGCAACAATTGCTGAGAAAATTCTCGACCGTGGGCTTGAAAAGCGCATTGTCACAAACCGAATTAATGACCTCGATGATGGTCTTCATTTGGCATTGTGCGGCGCCGGCGGACCATTGCCTGGTCCCAAAGCGTCGGGCCCTTGCGTGGCAGTTGTGGCGGGTACGGATCTATATATCGTCGACGCTGGCACAGAAGGCGTGCGTAACTTAAGTCGTATGGGGTACCCGCCAGGTAGGATTGACAGCGTGTTCCTTACTCACTTTCACTCCGATCACATTGACGGCCTCGGTGAAATGAGCACTATTCGCTGGGCTAGCGGGCATCACGCTGAGCCACTCCCAGTATACGGGCCTACCGGGGTTGAGCTCGTCGTTACCGGGTTCAATAGTGCCTACGCACAGGATGTAACCTATCGCCATGCACATCATGGTGACACGGTAGCTCCAATGTCAGGCGCAGGTTTATCCCCTCGATCCTTTGCCGCACCAAAGATTGGTGAGCTGCTGAAAGTGTTTGAGAAAAACGGGCTCATCGTTGAAGCACTGCTCGTCGATCACGCTCCAGTGCATCCAGCGGTCGGCTATAAGTTTAGCTACAAAGGGCGCAGTCTCCTGATCACTGGTGACACCAAACAATCGAGCAACATAGAGATGCTTGCCCAAGGTGTCGATCTACTTGTACACGAGGCGCTCGCACCGAATTTGGCTATGAAAATGCATCACGCCGCGAAGAATGCTGGTAGCGAGGGCCTTGCGAAAATATTTGTCGACATCCTCGACTACCATGCAAGTCCAGCTGAAGCCGCGCAAACCGCCAAAAATTCAGATGTAGGGCACTTGCTGTACTACCACATCGTGCCGCCTCTAGTGATTCCAGGACAGGAGAAACTTTGGCTCGACGGTGCAGAAGCTATCTTTCCTAGGTACACAGTGGGAGAAGATGGCGTTTCATTCTCGCTGCCTGCAAACTCTGAACTCATCCATAAAACGGCATCAGGACTGTAAGGAAGCCGCTCTACCGATCGCTTGATCGAATTCAGCCACCATCTGATCGACAATCGCTTGGCAGGGCTCTGTGCGCTCAACAACGCCGACGCCCTGCCCCGCAGACCAAACGTCCTTCCACGCTTTGTCGTCGCTTCCCGCGTTACCCGAAAAATCAACGCTCGTCTCTTGTCCCAGAGCATCGAGGGGAACTCCTGCCTGCTCTAAACTTCGTTTCATCCAGTTCGCGGTGACGCCCGTTATTGTTTTACTTTCAACAATGTCATTGATGGATGATTCAGTGAGCATAGTTTTGTAGCCCGGGGAGGCAAAACTTTCATCGGTGCCGATAAAGCGTGTTCCTGCCACTACAAAGTCAGCGCCTGCAACCAACATTGCGGCGACATCATCACCTCGAGAGATGCAACCTGCAATGCCAACGGGGCCATCCCAAAATTCACGTACCTCCGCAATGAAAGCAAGAGGATGGTAGCGTCCCGTATGACCACCAGCTCCTTGGGTAACAAGAATCAATGCGTCTACTCCAGCGACTACTGATTTGCGGGCCATTTCCGGGGTAATCACGTCTGCATACACCAAGCCCCCATAACTTTTGACCGCATCAATCACGCGAGCAGGAGATCCTAAAGCAGTCGATACGATGGCTGGCCGGTACCGTTTAACTAATTCCACTTCACCATCAAATCGATCATAGGTGGGATGCACAATCATATTAAACAACCAGGGCAGTGACTCTGGTGCTAACGCCTCATGGATTTTCGCCATCCAGTCGCCAAGAGAGTCGAGTGAGCGTGCATTGGGCCCTGGTAGCCCACCAATAACACCTGAACGAGCCGCGGCAATCACTAGCTCAGGCGATGATACGAGGAACATAGGGGCCACTACGAGCGGCATACGCATTTGAGAAAATAATGACACTAGGTGTTCTCCTAGCGCGTCCGATTGGTGGTCAATGTAAACAGTATGTTACTCATGGGTTTTCTCGATCGGTGGGTAATAGGTCTGGTGAGAAATAACGATGACGATAGTCACTGTCTGTTATTCGCCCGCATGCATAATCGTCGGTATCGACATAGGCAATGAGGTCTGGGAAAAAATCGTGAAAGTCCTCACGCAACGGCTCTAATAGCCTGCTCAATTCAACCGCCGCGTCCCCCAACCGACTCGGCCGAGACAGCCGCGTCTCAATGCCGCGCAGCGCGCGCTCAATTCCTTTCATGCTGGCATAGCTCCCCAACAAGTCGTAATCAATCATATAACGCGCTGTGCGGTGCATACGCTCCGGCAACCAGTGGAACTGTGCGTCTATCTGGCGATAGCTATCGGCTATAAAATCGGGCAGTTCTAAGCGTGCATAACGCGACCACTCAGTCGCGAGAAAATGATCATAAATCATATCGACTAATATGCCCGCATAACGTCGAAATGGAGGCTCGATACGCGACTTGCTGCGAAGAACTATTGGATGAGCATCGGTAAAGGAATCGATGGCGCGGTGCTGGGCAATCGCCGCGCGCATCACGCGTGGATACTTGTGATCAATCGATCCCTTTACGAAATCACCCATTAAACTCCCCACTACTGCTTCAGGGTGATCGCTGGCCAAATAAAGATGCGCTAAGTAATTCATCAGTCAACGCGGCCTAAAAACGCCCATGACTATCGAGCTCGCCGTCGATTAGAAAAGACAAACAGCGGATAACCGAGCGCAATGATAACCACGGCGAGCATCACCTGCAGTGGAAACTGCATCCCGGTATAGACCAACGTCCATCCCGTTATTAGCAAAAATACTATGGCGGGAAGCGGATACCAGGGCATGCCAAAAGCGTTGCTCTTTGGATGCCTACGACGACTTACAAAGACTGCAAGGACGGTGATGAAGGTATTCGCGGCCATAACGAAACCGGAGAACAGAAGGATTTTTTCGAAGCTAGACGTCCATAGAAATATCAGCGCCATAAACCCCATAAAAAAAATGGCATTAGCCGGGATTCCTGCTTTGTTTGGACGACCTAGTAAACTGAAGCCCGCATAGGCTTCACCGAGACGCTGCAGGGCCCTAGGTCCCGCCATAATCATAGCGCTGACAGTCGAAATCAAAATGCCAGAGAGTAAGAGCGAAACAGCAAATGCGCCCTGCCCTCCCACTACGTAATCGGCAACAATATAAGCAACCTCGACCTCTCCACGTAGCTCATCGATAGGTGCAGAGATCAAGAAAACTGCATTGAGAA
>CAJQLP010000024.1 GCA_905479205.1 uncultured Luminiphilus sp. | reverse complement strand
TAGTGAAGTCGCGACTGAGTCGGGTATTGCACAAGGCGTAACAAGCGACGCGCGGGTCGTGCGCTGGCTAGATATCCCCTATGCGCAAGCGCCCGTTGGTGGTGGTCGTTGGCGTGCTCCGCGCGCTTTGGAGCCGACTCTAGAACTTATTCAGCCCCAAGAAAATGACATTTTGTGTCCACAAATGCCCAGTGAAACGTCAGGTATCGACGCTGATGGACCGATAGGGCAAGAAGATTGTTTGTATCTCGATATTGTAGCGCCCGCCGATTATCGCGAGCGGAGTTACCCCGTTATGTTTTGGATTCACGGTGGTGGCAATACGTCAGGGCGAAAGGGGACCTATGATTTTACTGAGCTTGCCGCGCGAGAAGAGGTTGTTGTCGTCACCATCAATTATCGCTTAGGACCGCTTGGCTGGATGACCCATGAAGCTATTCAGGCTGCAGCGGAGGGCCTCGATAAAACCTCGAACTTTGGCACCTTGGACATCATCAGCGCACTGGAATGGACGCAGCGAAATATTTCATTGTTTGGCGGTCAGACGAGTAACGTCACGGTTTTTGGAGAAAGCGCTGGTGGGCACAATGTCTACGCACTCCTCGCATCGCCCCTTGGCGAAGGGCTTTTTCATAAGGCGATCGCGCAGTCGGGTTACACCGCAGACGTAACACCGCGGCAGGCTATTAACCATGCTCGTGAGTTTATTCATATCGATCGGGGTAGCTGGGAGCTAACTAAGGCTTTGGGGTTGCCCGAGAGTGGCCTGGATGCGCAAGCACTTAGAGCGGTATCGATGACTGATTTAATCACCACTTATTACGCCCTTGAGAAAGATCACCTTGCGCCGCTCACGACCGCCGACGGCATCGTTATTCCGGAAGAGGGTATTGCTGCCGCGCTAGGGAGCGAGCGCTCCGCCAAGCGTGTGCCTGTGCTTGCGGGTTCAAACCGTGATGAGGTATCGCTCTGGTTGGGTCTGAATCGCTATTTCGTCGAAGGTAATGACGTATCACTAGGTTTGCTGCCACCGAAGATGACGATCCGGGACCCCGCTGTGTACAGCTATTGGGTATCAATACGCTCACAAGGCTGGAAAGCACGGGGAATCGACTCGCCACTGCGCGCCCTTGAAGCGGCAGGCTACACTGATCTGTATGCGTACCGGTTCGATTGGGATGAGCAGGCCGACAATTGGTTATTTCCTTTCTCCAAGATTTTAGGTGCGTCCCATGGCGCGGAAATTGCTTTTGTTATGGGCAGCCCGATGTACGGTTCGATTGGCGATTATATGTATCCGGACACTGAATCTGCAGCGGAGATGACGTCACGTATGATGGGTGCATGGGGTAAGTTTGCTCGCGAAGGTAGTCCTGGATCCGTCGCGGGAACCCCCTGGCCGCCCTTTTCTCGTCAAGCGCCTCATACGATGGTGCTCGATAGCGGGGAATCTGTCCGGATCGAAGCGAAAGAATTAACGTTAGACGCGCTACTGCAAGCGGCGAGTGCGCCATCGCCGCTGTCAGCTGTAGAGCGCTGTTTATTGACCTGGGAATTACTTATTAATATCGGTAGACCCGAATATTCAGAGTACGCACGCTGGAATGATGGTGAATGTGCTGCTCTCGATCCTCGTCAAGAGAAGCGTAAAATTCAATCGCGTTTGGTGTCCGAATACGGTTCAGCAACATTGCCCTGAATAGGTCTAGCATTGTGGCTATGATAAACGCGCTATGTTTGTTTTAGGTATTGCCGGAGCGTCTGGTTCCGGCAAATCAACGCTTGCTGAGGCACTACTGCTTCGCTGTAAGCAGGCGCCAGAGTTCCCCAGTGCTGCACTTATTCCTGTCGATGCGTATTACCGGGATCTGGCGCACCTTACCTTCGCAGAGCGCGATCTAATAAACTTTGATCATCCGGATGCCATCGAGTTTACGTTGATGCATGAACACCTCGATCAATTAAGACGCGGACACCCTATTGATCTACCTACATATGATTTTAGTCGCCACACACGAGTAGAAGGCGGGCAACGTATAGATCCCCCAGAGTTACTTGTTATTGAGGGGCTGCTTCTTGCTGCAGATGAAAGGCTGTGTAACGAACTCGACTTTCTTATTTTCGTTGAAACCCCGCTTTCCCTCTGTCTCGAACGTCGCATTGCCCGAGATGTAAAGGTGCGTGGTAGAAGTCCTGAGTCGGTGAGAGAGTTTTGGATGCAGAGAGTGCTGCCGATGTATGAACAATTTGGTCAGAGCGCTCAACAACGCGCCGACTTGACGCTTAGCGGTGAGGCATCGATCGCACAAAGTATTGAGAGTCTGGTTGCGACCCTGGCTACGACCCTGGCCTTAAATGAGCGCTAACGCCGGGCGCGCTTTTGACAATTTATACGCGTTCACGCTGTTTGGCTACCCACTGGAAGTGGGTGTCGAGCTGCGAGTCAGCTAGTAAGCGCTCAAGCGTAGAAAACGATTTAGCAAGGGTCATCTCGTCGTATTGGCGATGTATTCCGACGTGACAACGTCGGCAAATCATGATTCCACTGTTGAGTGTGTCCCGGTGATAGTGCTTTTTGAAATGCGCTCGTCGATGAAGTTTGCGGGGTATTAAGTGATGAAACGTAAGCGGCACCCTGCGTCCACAACAAGCGCAGAGTGCCGTTAGTTTTCGTTGACGCGGTCCGCTGCTAAAGGACGCTGTCGATTGAGTCGCGGAGTTCTTGACTGTCTGGCCCAACATTACTGCTAAAGTGTTCTACGACGTTACCTTGGCCGTCTACGACATATTTATTGAAGTTCCAGCGGGGATAGCCCTTGGCTTCTCCTAATCCTCTGAATACCGCATTAGCGTCAGAGCCTCGGACAGCGCTGGTCGCCATCACTGGAAATGTGACATCGTATTTGTCATAGCAGACCGCTGCGGCATCTTTCTCGTCGTTCTCTTCCTGAAAGAAATCGTCACTAGAGAAGCCTAAAACGACCAAGCCTTTGTCTGCGTACTCCTTATGCAGCGCTTCTAAACCATCGAACTGCGGCGTGTAACCACAATTACTCGCCGTGTTAACGATTAACATGGCCTTGCCCTCATAGGCGTCACAAAAATTAATGGTTTCCTTGGAGCCAAGCTTACGCATCTCGTGGTTAAGGTACTCGGGGCAGGCGGCAAAGGTACTTGTCGCACAGAGTGTTGCGGCAAGCCCAAGCGCTTTACTGACAGTAGTAATTGACATGTATTTCTCCAGGTTATTCATACTATGACTAGCTTTACGGTGACTGCTTCTACGTAATCTTTGTATTTGATCTAATCATGTCTTTACGCTTACAGGTGGCAATTGGATGCCTAAACCGGGTAAACCGAGGGGTTTGTTAAAGCGCAGACGGGTGTAGACCAACAGTATGCAAATACTTGTTGATGGCATTCATCGTCCATTGGCTATCGCACTTAAATGCGGCAACGTGTGTTCCCCAACGACCCTTGTTTCGCAGGCA
>CAJQLP010000023.1 GCA_905479205.1 uncultured Luminiphilus sp. | reverse complement strand
AAAGTGAATAATCTCTTCGGGGTAGTGTTTGGGAGCAAACGCACTGGTCATGTAATACAGGTTCGGATATTTAAGCATTAACTTCCAAGCAAGGTCTGTCCACGGCTCACCACCATGACGCATCACCACTTTGAGTTCAGGGAAAAACCAGCATATCTCGTCGAGGTGCTCTACCTTTTGTGGCTCCATAGGAATACGGGGACCAGGAACTCCTACGCACGGGCAAAATGGCAAATCTAAATCGACGCAGGTCACGAATACCGGATACCATTTTTTATCCGCAAGGGACACCTGCGGGCACAATCCCGATGGAAATGCTGTGACCGCTTTCAGATCGTATTTTTCATGCAAACGGCGGATCTTCCGAACCTCCTCCATGCCCTTGTTCGGATTGGTGTCATAGCACGCGATAAAACGCTCGGGGTGCTTTAGGACTGCCTCGTTCTGCGTGTCGTACTGATCTTCGTCGACACCGATCATGGCTTTTTCGATATTAAACTCGTCCATTTTCTCGAGGGTGTACGCGATATAGTCATCGCGCTTACCCACGCGAGGCAAATCTTTGAACATGTACTGTGCTGGCATCTGAAACATTTGCTGACTCTGCTCATCCATTAACAACGGCTTGATAAAGTCATAGAAATTAGACGTATCGTTGTTAGGGACTGCCATCATTAAATCGATAACGGGGACATTGTTTGGCATTGGCATATGAAGGCTACTCTTTCAGTTATTCTTTCAGTTATTCTTTCAGCTATTCTTTCAGCTATTCGCTCAGTTTCGAACCCAACCGTTATACGGGAGCTCGGCGAAACGTCGCATTATTAGGTTTTGGTAAATCAGTCATTTTGCTCGAGCGTAGGGTAATCGGTATAGCCCGCTGTCCCTGTTCCCGCATAAATGGTTTTCTTATCCATGGGGTTGAGTGGCGCATCGGCTTGCATGCGCGCAACTAGGTCTGGATTTGATATGTAGGCACGTCCAAACGAAACTGCATCAGTGCGGCCCTCACCAATAAACGTGTCCGCTTCGGGCGCATCAAAGCTATCGCTACCAATAACAGTGCCTCCATAATTTTTCTTACTGAGCGCAAGACTATCAATACCCGTTGAAGCCATCCGGATCGCATGCACCCAAGCGAGGCCCAAATTATCAGCGATCTTTAAAAGTGCACTGTAAGTTTCTAGGGGGTTCTCGTCGGCATGATCGTTGTAGGGGTTGCCGGGAGAAATACGGAGGCCAATGCGGTCGGGGCCCGCGATATCTGCCATGACAGTGAGTAGCTCAGCCACAAATCTCAATCGGTTCTCGAGATTACCTCCGTACTGATCCGTTCTTAAGTTACTGCCCGACGCCAAAAACTGTGCCGGCAAGTACCCTGACGCACAGTGCAACTCGATAGCGTCGAACCCTGCGTCCAGACACAACTGTGTCGCTCGGGCATAATCGTTCATCACAGCTTTAATATCGGCAAGCGTCATGGCACGGGGGGTGGGCATCGCCTGCATGCCCGACTCGGTGAAAATCTGTGCTTGAGCGGCAATCGCCGACGGCGCTAAAAACTCCGTACCCGCAGCCTTATTATTGGCATGTCCTACGCGACCGCAATGCATCAATTGGCACGCTATTAAACCGCCCTCATCGTGTACGGCATGTGTAACTGCTCGCCATGCGGCTACTTGCTCTTCGTTGTAAATACCCGGGGTACGATTGTATCCCTTACCGTCGGCCGATGGATGAACGCCTTCCGTAACGATAAGCCCCGCATTTGCGCGCTGACGATAATACTCCACGTGCAAGTCTGTCACTAAATCGTCATCTGTTGCACGGCTGCGTGTCATGGGCGCCATCACTACCCGATTGCGCAAGGTTAACGCGCCAACGGTCAGCGGGGAAAATAAATGCGGGTACATCATAGCTTGTTCCTTAAATCCTTCAGCGTGTGCGGATACTGGGATCAGCTACACCAGCACGCATGGTTTCTAAAAATTTTTCCAGCGGCGCTGGCGGTGCCACATCGGGCAGCTCAGCGGCTACCGGCGTTTCCCAAAAACGTTGCCAGCTTGGAAATAAACTATGAAACTCCCCCTCATAATTGTCCCGATCAGGCCAGCGCATTTTCTTGTCACCACAGGGAGGCTTGTTTAGGTCAGTCGCGTACCAATAGCAGGGTAGTCGCCGTCTAAACAGCCATCGTCCATCCGTACGGGTATATTGATCCCAGTACAGCATCTGCATGATCACCCATTCACAACCGCCGTCAGCAGTAGGAGTTTCGTGCTCGTTCTTAGAGTAGACCACGCCAATCGCATTGTCGGGATCAGAAAACTCAATAATGTGGTTGCCAATGTGATGAGACGTTCCCGTGAACTGCACGCGTAACGTTTCATCCATCCATCGCTTAAAATACCCACGCCCAACTTTATCTCGACCGACGCGCACGTCTTCTGGGAACAAATTGACCATTGCGTCCATATCGCGCATGTCCAAGGCCAGCGAGTATTTCGCTGCCAGCTGACGAATAGCATCGAGAGATTCAAGTCGATCGATTCGCTGTTCTAAGACCTGTAAGTCCATAATTATTCGTCCTTCTTAGTGGCTGCTGCACGACCCGCACAGCGCCCTGAAAAAGTTGCGTCACCCACTGAGATACCCGATGCGTAGCCGTCGCCGCGACGAGGGACACCACAGGCTGTCCGCCCGGCAGCGTATACACCCTTGATAGGCTCACCGCTATGATTGAGAACCTCACCGCTCACTCTAGTGTCAAGGCCACCCAGCGTGAAATAGGGGAAAAACGCGCCTCGCCCCGGCGTACAATCCAAGGCAACTAACGGTGGCACGAGCGGCTTTAGCCAGTCGGCACTTTTATGCCACACAGAATCAATGCCATCGCTCGCATCGGCATTATAACGCCCAATAACATTTGTCGTTGCAGCGACAGGAAGCGACAGCTCAGATAACAATTCTTCCAGGGTTTCTCCCGTGGCCGCGACCGGAGCCCCCAGGTAGGAGGCCGTCTCGTAGTCAGCATAATCGTCTACCGACACAATCAGATAAACGGGATCTGTCTGGGCCAAGACATAAGCCCCTACCCGACCATGGTAGGCATCTTCATTGATGAACCGCTGCCCCTGACTATTGACCAAAATTCCGAAGGTCAATGACGCAGGTGGATAAAAAGGAAGGCTAATAAAACCCTCGTGCATATTTAGCGTGGCGCCACCGACACTCTGGCCGAGCCTAATACCCACACCCATGTCATTGGGATTACCAATTGGGATGGTGGCACGCTTGAGCGAGGGCGCATATTGGTCGAGCATCTGCGAGTTCATCACGAAACCGCCGGCACACAGAACCACGCCTTTATTAGCGCGATAGCAGCGTTCATCCATATCCTCTCGAACAACAACGCCAACAACACAGTTATCAGGGCCATGCTTATCGATGATTAAACGTAGCGCGCGCGCCTCCAAGTGAACATCGACATCACGCGCGCCAACAGCTTGCGTTAATTTTTCAATGAGCAATGGGCCGCCATTGTCACCGGCGACTTGCAAATTGTGGCCGCGAGGCGCGGGTGCAAATTGTTCAGCATAAGGCCATGCTTTTTCGCTACCGGTGTAGAGTAAACAGTCGTCCGTCAGAGCTAGCATTGCACGGTGCGGATACTCAGAATTTTTAAAGGGCACACCCTGCGCCTTTAACCACTCGAGATGTTCTGGTCCTCCTTCAGCATAAGCGCTCACTTTCTCGAGGCTCGCTTGAGGTCCATTCGAAGCCATCAGATACCCGATCATATCTTCAGGCTTATCCTCATAACCGAGCGCCTGTTGCACCGAGGTCCCACCCCCCAAATAGAGTTCAGCAGAGGACAGTGCCGTAGAGCCGCCCGATGCCGAGGCGGCCTCAAAGATAATGACAGAGGCACCGTTATCTGCCGCCTCGATAGCCGCGCAGGCGCCAGCCCCACCGAAGCCCACGACAGCCACATCACAGTGACCGTGCCAGTGAGTAACGCTTGTCTCCAGCAGTGGTTCAAATGCCATTGGATAACTCCGTTGGGAATCGCTGAAAGTGACATTAAGCGTATCCCAGCGTTTATGCAGCCCTCGTTTGGACGATAGCAGGACAATCGTAGTCCGTATGTGTGTTACTTCGACTGTCCCGCTCCCCTACAGTTCACACCTTAGGTGCGACATCAGTGATCTCGTACCACCCAATCCACGAACTCATAACAAAAGAAG
>CAJQLP010000022.1 GCA_905479205.1 uncultured Luminiphilus sp. | reverse complement strand
GTAGTAATTGACATGTATTTCTCCAGGTTATTCATACTATGACTAGCTTTACGGTGACTGCTTCTACGTCATCTTCGTATTTGATCTATTGATGTCTTTACGCTTACAGGTGGCAATTGGATGCCTCAACCGGGTAAACCGAGGCGCTTGTTAAAGCGCAGACGGGTGTAGACCAACAGTATGCAAATACTTGTTGATGGCATTCATCGTCCATTGGCTATCGCACTTAAATGCGGCAACGTGTGTTCCCCAACGACCCTTGTTTCGCAGGCAGTCGGTGTCTTGGGGTACAGGCGCCGCGGTAACCAATTGGATCATAGAGTTAGTGGCCGCAGCAGCCTGAGCGAAGGTTAGTCGAGTCACGGGGTCATCGGGGTCTTGAATCAGCAGGATAGGCTGCTTAACGGCGGCGATGAGGGCGCCGGCGTCGGACTCTCCCCTCGGCAACCCATAGAACGTCGTGGCGGCCCATGCATAGGGTTGAAAGAGCGCTGAGGGTAGCCCCGTTTCTGTTCGTCCACCCTGAGCGAGGCTGTCCGCGGTATTTAAAGCGGGATCAAGCAGTATGACGCCATCCACAGCCAAACCATTTGCCAGCGCGTGGATGACAGTAGCCCCCCCATAGAGGCTCCCATGGCTAGTCGTGGAACAGATGGCTCTGTGTTTTCATCAAGCCATAGACTCATCGCGAGTAGGTCGCGGTGTTCCTCTAAGCCCATCGTCCAGCGGCCATCAGTTTTGGGCGCGTTACCGTGGTTCCGAAGGTCGACAGTTAAGACGCTAATATCTTCCATTACAAACGCGGCGTATAAATTAAGTGAGTCGATAAAATGCGACGTTCGACTCGACCCTGCGCCGTGTACAAACATCAGTGCTGCGCGAGGATTGTCCGCAGGTATCCACCAGCCGGGCAAGGCTAAGCCATCGCTGTGAACAACAACATCTTGGTAGCTGAGTCCCACATCGGAGGGGGCAGTGATCACGGGGTTGTCTGTTGCGTGCGTAGCATAGAAAGGTAAGAAAAATAGCGACATACCCAGCCAAAATCCAACTAACGCGAGCGCTGCTACGGCGAGTTTTCTCATGGGCTAAATCCTATGCTTGGGCCGTGGCGCGCGCAGTTAAACGGACAGTAGGCGCCGCAACAAACCGTCGCTATGACGACGACGCTCGCGAAGAAGCAACAGATCTTTAATTTCCGCATCGATGCTATCTTCGACTTTTTGTCTGAGAGCCTGCTGTTGGCGCTTGGTAATATCTTTGCCCGCGTAGTCGCTAAGATCAATGGGCTTGCCAAAACCATAAAACGTTGCCTTGGGCTTGGGTAGAATAGAGCCAAGTGCACCCGCGGGCAGTGGCGGTACGAGATCGCTTCGCATATCACTTGGGAGCAAGCCCATACGCATGAGTAACTGTGTTAACTGCGCCTGTTGCACTTCCTCGCCAGAAAGGTATTGGTCAAAGTATTCGTCAGGTCCAACCGCGGCGACTGGAACGATGGTGTAACCACTTTTGGCAGCCAGACGAATGAAACCGTAGCGATGGCGCCACATAAGCTCATAGCGATGTTCAGGCGTCTTTACGGCTTCGTACGTACCGCCGGGATAAAGAAGTAAATCTTGCTGCGCGTTCATGAGCGCAGTGACGACTTCGGGGTACCCTTCTGCAGCCCCCAAACTGATGACCAGATCTGCGTATTGTTTATTTTCAAATAGCGTTCGGTCGCCAAGCGGTCGTAAAAAGCGGCCATAGTCATAGTGCATGAGAAGGTGAAAAACGAAGGCGTCAATGGCGAGTAAACTGTGGTTTCCGACAAAGAGTGCGGGTTTGTTGGGTAGGCGCTCTAGTCCAACAAACGTGGGCTTAAACCACTTGCGTGCAAATGCCGCACCGAAGGACACAGCGGTGCCCGTCGGCGCTCGCACGCGCAGCACGCGCTCCATATGTGCCTGTAACTCGGGACTGAGTGCCGGCTGATCTGTCATAATCTGAATCTCTGGGGCTTCGCGTAAAAACAGCAGGTTACCAGATACGTACCGCGCGCGCCGCACCGAGCCGCATCTCTCACTGATTGGATCCGCTTTTATGCAAACGCCGCAACTGCGCCATTGGATACTACTTGCCTATCTCGTGCTTGCTTGGGGTTGGGCATTCTATCTCATCGCTATTGCACTCGACGCCTTCCAGCCGGTCACCATTGTATGGGGTAGGCTGACCTTAGGTGCCGTAGTCATGATCGCGGTACTGTGGTGGCAAGGAGGCACAATGCCTAGAGGCTGGCTGTGGTGGCGGCGACTACTGTTTTTGTCAGTAACGGGTAATATTCTGCCTTTTATTTTGATCGCATGGGCCGAACGCTCAGTGCCTAGCGGTGAAGTAGGGTTGTTAATGGCCTTGATGCCGATAACAATCCTGATTCTGGGACATTACTTTCTCGAGCATGAGCGCCTTACTGCCTTGCGCGTTATTGGCGTGCTACTGGGCTTTGCGGGTGTCGCCCTGCTGTTCGGTGAGGATTTGTTCTTTAGCGGCGGCGGGGCGCGCTTAACAGGACAAGTAGCGGCCGTGGTAGCGACGTTTTGCTATGCCATTAATGGCATTTACACAAAGCGCTTACCGGCGTTCGATACTGTTGCCGTGTCCGCGGCTTCACTATTGACGGGGTCGGTGTTGCTTGCACTACCCATGTGGAATCTGCAAACGTGGCCGGGCGTCGAGGAATTGGCAGCGCCATGGATTGCGCTGTTTGTCCTTGGGATATTTTCAACGGGTGCGGCGACCTGGGTTTACTTCACGATTGTCAGTGAAGTCGGTCCGGGCTTTCTGTCGACCATTAATTACTTGATTCCCGCACTCGCGTTTTTTGTTGGCGTGACGTTACTTGACGAGCCAGCAGGCGTCGCCCAATTGGCAGCGCTGGCGCTGATCTTAGCTGGGGTATGGCTGATTCAGCCGAGGCGCTCTGTCACTGCAAGTTGAAGCGTTGGCGAAGAAAGCGAGCCACCCCGTCGTCATCGTGGTGGCCAATGATATCGTTAGCGATAGTTTTTATATCATCGTCAGCATTACTCGGGGCGTAAGCTTCGTCAGCCACTTCGAACATACTCAAATCGTTCTCGCCATCGCCGAAGGCCACGATATTCTCGAAGCCTAGCTCATTCCTCAAGGTTGTGATCGCATTTCCTTTGCTACCCTGGCTATGGTGAATATCCATCCAGCAAAGATTCTTGGCTTCAATAGCTGTACCGCTGTACGCCACTAAATGTGGCTCGTCCTGAACACTTTCCATGATTTTTCGAATGGCGAGCTCTGGACCCATCGCACTGACATTGATGACATGTGCGGTATCGGGCATCGCGCTTAGTGGTTCTAGCGGTAAGGAACGCTCTTCCTCAAAGAGTTGCGCGAGCT
>CAJQLP010000021.1 GCA_905479205.1 uncultured Luminiphilus sp. | reverse complement strand
CATAACTGGCGTTTCCCGTGTCGAGAGTGCCCGCAATGGCGTGTGTGCTGAGTGGCACATGAATGTAGCGCAGGGTACCGGCCTCGGAGGGGACGGGCGTGCCATTGGTATTGCCGGGTATAAGACGTAACGGCAGTTTCAGTTCACGTGCGCGGCTTTCGAGGAGTTCTTTGTCGGCAATACAGATAAGCTCGGCGGGCCAATCCTGCTGGGCCGCTTTAATGACTATATCGGGGCCAATGCCCGCAGGTTCCCCAGCGGTAATAACAAGGCGAGGGACAGTAATCTCGTGCGAGTGGGTACTCACTTGATATCGACGAACGCCTCTTCACGGATTTTGCGCAACCATGCGTCCAGCTCTTCTTCGTATTTCTGTTCGTGAAGATAGTTCATAACCTGTCGGCGGCGCATATCTTCGGCGATGTTCTGCTCTCGTCGGCCGGTGACCTCAAGCACATGCCAGCCAAACTGGGTTTGAATGGCATCGGAAAGTTCGCCTACCGCTGTTACTGCCATCGCAGCATCAAACTCAGGCACCATTTGACCGAGGGTAGTCCAGCCAAGCTCGCCACCTTCTTGTGCTGAACCAATATCATCGGAGTACTCTTTAGCGAGAGCACCGAACTCTTCGCCATCGATGACGCGCTGGCGCAATGACAAGACAAGTTCTTTGGCCGCGTCATCACTTAATATCTCGGTGGGCTTGACCAAAATATGGCGCACTTCGGTTTGCTCAATCATTCGAGTTCGACCGCGTTCATCGACTAGGTAGACCAGGTGAAAGCCCGCGCCACTCGCGACCTTGGCGGTTTCACCGGCGCTAAGTTCAGGCACTAAATCGGCGAACATGCTTGGGATATCGCCGATTTTGCGCCAGCCCAAGTCGCCGCCTTTGAATACGTAAGGTTCGATCACGGCAACGGCTTCTTGAAAGGGAGTGCCCGCGAGAATCGATGCGAGGATGCCGTCAACAAACGCCTCTTTTCTTGCTCGTTCTGCAGCAGAGTCATTTTTTGATACTTCAACGAGCGCCTGCACGACCCGAAACTCGGGCTGGGTCATGGCTTCACCTTCCTCGGTGCTCATAAAGTTATCAACTTCCTGTTCAGAGATTTGGATGCTTCGGTTGACGTTACCCTGCTGCACGCGTTGCAGCGTGATCTCTTTGCGCACTTGCTCGCGCATGTTAATAAAGCTCTCACCTTGCGCCTCTACTTCACCGCGGAACTGTTGGAGTGTCAGACCGTTTTGTGACGCCATGCGCTGCATGGCCTCATCAAGTTGGGCGTCGGGTATGCGAATGCCGTAGCGATCGGCCAGCTGTAACTGAATGCTTTCCAGGATTAATCGATCTAAGGTTTCACGCACGAGCGTCTCTTGCTCGGGCATTTCTATACCACGGGCCTCGAGGTTCTGGGTGATCATAGCGAGTCGCTCGCGCAATTCACTCGAGAGGACAACATCATCATCGACAATCGCGACCACCGAGTCGAGAGTTTCGACTTGTGCGGTAGCAACGTTAGCCAGCAGCAACGCCGACATCAGCGTCAAAAGGGCGGTGCGATAGAAACTTAGAAATGGGGTGTGCTTCATTAAAAAACTCATCTATTCACTGGTCGGGGTTGCGTGTTGCGCTCCGTAGAGTCGTAAGATTACTCTAACTCGGCGATCTGCTCCATGAAACTGTATGAGTAGTTACTTAGAGGCTCGCAGTATGATCAAGAGCTGATTACTATGACCGCTTGTTCAACGGTCAAAGTGTTGATCAGAATACTACCAAAAGAGGTCTTTAAAAGGGTGATGATTATGTCGCGTTTACTGTCTGTATTGCTCGCACTAAGCGTTCTGGTAGCGGTGCCAAGTTGGGGAGGGGAGAAAAAGGTTCATACTTCTTACGCTGACATCGTAAAGGAGAGCGAGGCTCGAGAGGGCTTCTTGCCGCTGTACTGGCATGAGATGTCGGGCAAGCTTTACGCGCGAA
Source organism: uncultured Luminiphilus sp. (assembly GCA_905479205.1). GTDB lineage: Bacteria > Pseudomonadota > Gammaproteobacteria > Pseudomonadales > Halieaceae > Luminiphilus. The sequence continues at coordinate 19,230 of CAJQLP010000021.1, read as the reverse complement.
TCGTCGATTTCGAGCAGCCCTTTATTTATTACACCAGCTTATCGCAGGGCGTGGGTTCCAACGACCTAGGGCTAGATCGAGGGCGATTAGGTGAAACCCATCTCGTACAATTTGAACGTGTCGGTCCTAAAGTGTTGCTAATGGCGCTTAATACCCGCTACACCGCCACGTCCGAAAGTGAGGCTGAGCGCCGCGCGGTCGATGAGGCCTTTGCGCGTTCCATACTTTGGGGATTCGAGGTCGCGGCAGACTCTGCAGACACTGCAGAGGGCGTGCTCATCGATGTCACGACGTTTGCTTTGCAAGATAACTTTGGAATCAGTGAGCAGCTTGAGTCGCTAGATGAGGGAAAGTACAGCCCTGATGTCACGCGTTCGGCCATTAACTTAGCCCGCACTAAGGGGTTCCCAGATAACTCAGAAATTGATGCCTTGGTTACCTTTACTGGCCAGGCTAAAGGTAAGTATTTATCGACGGTCTCGCCGAGTAACGCCAGTGTGACTGTTAACCTACATCATTCATTCGTGCGCTTGCCCGATGAAGGATACACACCGCTACCGTATGACCCCCGAGCCGGCTTCATTGACGGTGGGCAGCGTTTCATGGACTACGCGGCACCACTCGGAGAGCCTGTGGAGCGCAGCTATGCGTGGCGCCACCGACTTGAGAAGCAAGACCCCAATGCGGCCATGAGCAAGCCGATAGAGCCCATTGTCTATTACGTCGATCCTGGAACTCCTGAACCCATTCGTAGCGCCCTCATTGAGGGTGCATCGTGGTGGAATCAAGCCTTTGAAGCCGCGGGCTATATCGATGCCTTTCAGGTGAAATTGTTGCCTGATGGTGCGGACCCAATGGACGTGCGCTACAACGTTATTCAATGGGTGCATCGCTCAACGCGGGGCTGGTCTTATGGCTCTAGTATTCGAGATCCGCGGACCCAAGAAATTTTGAAAGGTCATGTGACTTTAGGATCATTGCGAGCCCGTCAGGATTACATGATTGCCGAAGGCTTATTGGCCCCCTATGGTGAAGATTCCAATGCTGACGCCGGTAAAGCGCAATTGGAAGCCTTTGTTTTAGCGCGTATTCGCCAGTTATCGGCGCACGAAGTCGGCCACACTATTGGTTTGGCACATAATTTCGCTGCGAGCACCAACGATCGCGCTTCGGTGATGGACTATCCGTATCCATTTGTGACGCTCGATGACGATAACCGCGTTGACGTTTCTGACGCCTATGCGGTGGGCATTGGGGCATGGGATAAGCGCGCGATTACCTGGGGATATTCAGATTTTCCTGAAGGGACTGATGACGCGGCTGCGCGTAAAGCCGTTATGGCGGAAACCATTGCTATGGGTTTGAGCTACGTAGAGGGGAAGCACGCCCGTGCCGATAGTTTTGCCAGCAGCGGTGGGGCGTGTCATAGCCGGGGAGCGCTCTGGGATAACGGCGAAGACCCCGTTGAGGAGCTTGAACGGCTTATGGCACTGCGTCGGGTTGTGCTTGATCAATTTTCAGCGGCTGTGATTCAAGATGGCGAGCCTATGGCGCGGATAGAAGAAGTCTTGGTGCCCGCCTATCTAATGCATCGGTATCAACTCAAAGCGGCGGGTACGGTCTTAGGCGGTCGGGACTTTGTTTATGCCTTGAAGGGCGATGGGCAGGCACCGACAGCTATTGTCGACTATGGTAAACAGCAGAACGCGCTAGACGCACTGCTGGCGACGCTACAATCCGACGCTTTGCGGCTGTCCCATGAGCTTATTGCTCTTATTCCACCGTCACCACCACTCACGGGTAATCGGCGCGAGCAGTTCCCTCGCGATACCGGTTACTTGTTTGATCCAGTGGCCACAGCAGGCAGTGCGGCAGAGCTAACCTTGCAGGTGCTGTTGGATCCAACACGTGCGGCGCGACTTAATCGCCAAGGTATCTTGGATAATGATCTTCCTGATTTCTCACATATTTTAGACACGTTATTGCGAGCGACCTGGGAAGCTAAACCTGCGCGTGATGCTTATGCCGCGCAGCTGCAGCAAAAGGTACAGCAGTTGGTGGTAGAGAAATTAGCGGCGCTTATGGCAAACCCTAAAGCGAGTACAGCGGTACGCAGCCAGGCGTTTGAAGCGTTGAGCTCGCTGCATGGCTGGCTATCTGATCGCTTGTCGAGTGGACGCAAAATTGATAGTTGGCAAGCACATTATCGTTACACTGCTGCGCGAATTGATGCCTTGATGACCGCTGATGCGCCTTTTGAAAGCTCGGCTATAGCGGTGCCGCCGGGTTCACCGATTTGACCTAGGGCTTCAGGGAATGGGGCCGTGATAAATGGGGCCGTGATAAATGGGGCTTTGATAAATGGGGCTTCTGGGGCGTGTGGTCAATAACGATCGCGAAAGCCGCGGATCATGTCGTTGAGAAGGTTATCTACACGGCCGCCGAGTCCGCCCATGCCTTTCAGCACGAATTGGAATTGCAGGGCGTTTTCTCGGTCGAGATTGGGGTCGAATAAATCAGGTGCTGTTAAATTCCCGTCGGTGTCTATGTAGCGCATGTAGAGCACCCGGAATTGCCAGCAGCAATCGTCGTACTCGAGCCCAACCATATCCTCTACGGCTTGGGATGCCTCTAGTGAGTACTCGAGTGCACCAAACACTCGCCAGTTATCATTGATAGGGTAGTAAGCAGAGATGTTGGCCTGCTCGGTCACAGGTTGATTAGCCCGCGACGCCGGTGGCTTTCTTAAGGCGTAGCCTACGTTGAACAGACTGCCTTCGTCGGTACGATAACCCACTTGAATGCTCGCAGCGTTAAAGGCGCTATCTTCATTATCGTAAAGAAGGCTTGAACGGACATCCCAATGCTCAGTGGGTAACCAATTTATCTCTGCGGCGATCGGTGAGCTATTTTCTGTGAGCGATGGATCGATGCCTTTGAGGCGCACCCGACGATCCTGAAGGTAATAGATTTGGCCAATACTTGCGTTTAGGCGCTCGCGACCGTCACTGTCTGCAAAGAAGCGTGTGGTAACACCTAAGGAGATCTGATTCGCATCATCGAGTCGGTCATTGCCTGAAAAGCGCGTATCGCGATATAGCTGGTTGTAGCTGAAGGTTAACTCTGCACTGTCAAAATCGGGTTGACCTGTCTGCTCATCATATTGGCTATACAAATAAAACAATCGCGGCTCTAAGGTTTGTGTCATTCCTTCACCAGTAATGGTCAAAGAGCGTTCAAACACCAAGCCCGCGTCAACACTCGCCACACCAGAGCCTGCGCTAGGCTTTTGGTCTTGAAGTGCGGGTGAATCCTTCAAATCGTAATCGAGCTGCCGGTATTTTACGGTGGGCTTCACAAAGCCATAAATCCAATTCATTGGGTATGCGAGCCCAATCTCACTATAGAGACGTTGGCCGGTGACGCGTTCACCGTCTGCATCAAAGTTGGAGTACTGCGCCAATGCTATGGGCTGAAGCCCCGCCCAATCTGCGTCTCCGCGCCATTGCGCTGTGATTTGGGGCAGTTTTTTGTAGTCGTTACGAATATCGTCAGCGAGGCTCTGGAATTCTTGTGCCTGAATACTCACGACCCAATCTTCACCTAAGTAGTCGACTTGGCCCAGTTGCATTAGTGCTGTTTGACGCTGGGTGCTTAGACTTTGGTTATCTAGATCACGAATGTAATCGGGGTCACTTACCCGCGTGTAGTCAATGCGAGTGCGCCAGTTGTCACCCAACGAACCGCGCTGAGTAACGCCGATCAGCCAGCGCTCTCCACCGGTATTATCGATCTCATCTCGGTACTTTTTGTCACCGCTGAGGTACGCACCGGTGACATCCCAAAAACCGACTTTATTGCCTAAATAGCGGCCGTTGAGCTGGTGATTAAGCCCGCGCTCGCCAATGTAGCGGGGCGAGTAAGTAGCGTCATAGTTGGGCGCTAAATTGAGATAAATAGGTACCGTGACGTCGAGTCCGCCACGAGTATCGGAGCCAATGTCCGGAAACAGTACGCCTGTCTTTCGCCTATCGTCGATGGGGAACTGAATCCAAGGCACGTAAAATACTGGGATATCACCAATATAGAGTTTGGCATGACGCGCTTCGCCAATCCCACTATCGGGCTCGAGCACGATGTTGTCACTTGTGAGGTGCCAGCTAGGGTCGTCAGGGGCACAATAGGTCATGCTGCCTTTATCTATTGTGACGTGCCCTTGCGCATTGCGCTCCAATTGCATTGCAGAACCGCTTAACTGATTTTCATGCAGTGCAAAGCGAGCGTTTGAAACGGTGGCCTGTTGTTTGGCGTTGTCATAGGTTGCTCTATCACCGATAAGCACGAGCCCGGGTTCTCGCAGTGTGACATGACCTTCTGCGATACCCGTTTGCTGTGCACGATCGAAGCGCACTTTGTCGGCACGGATGTAGCGATTGCCTTGCTTGACTGAGACATCTCCCTCGAACACAAGCTCTTCTTCCGTGACGTCCGAGTCTTCTGCGCTTACTTCCATATTGGCGCTTAAAGGGTCAACGTTCGGACTGCCAGCTAAGGGATCGACAAAGGCACCTTGGCATTGCCTGCAACGCAAGTCTCGGTCATTACTGGGGATAACTTCAATGGGCTGCCAGTCGAGTTGAGCTCCAACGCTAGTTTCTTTTAGTGCTAAGTCTTCATCAGCATAAGCGCAGTAGGACGCCAGCAACCCGATGACCACGACGAGTGGCTTGAGTGGCAAGTGGGGTGGGCGCTGTTGAGTAAAGTCGGGCACTGGTAGAGTCGCTGATGTACGCAAAGTCACGGCTGAAGGATGCTGATCATACCTTATTGCGGGTTGGGCTAGTATTGGCCGTAGCTTGGGTTCGGGCGCTAGTTCTTTTCGGGTATCATAACGACCATATTACCTTCGGGTTAACGCGGTGAGTAAGTGTTGATGAGTTTGATATTGTCGGCAGATACATAATCTATTTCTAATGTTGAAGTTGAGTTCTTGCATGGGTGACGATGAACAGCTCTACGCATGGGTTAGACAGCAGTTTCCCAGCAACGCTCAAAGGCTGTCTATTGAGCTAATTGCAGGGGACGCGAGCCCTCGCCGTTACTACCGTGTTAAAGCCAACGCCAGTGACAGTGGTGCGGATAGCGGTGTAAATAGCGGTTTCGATTCTACTGCTAGTTGGGCAGCCGCTGTTAGTTGGATAGCCGTTTTGTCACCGCCCTCGGAGAAATTTGCTGAGTTCATCCATGTGCAAGGGCTGCTTGCTAGAGCCGGGTTACGCGTGCCCGCATTATTGGCCGCTGATTTGGACCGGGGTTTTATGCTTCTCGAGGACCTCGGTGATACACAGCTCTTGGCAGTGCTGACGGATCCGACAGCGGCATCTTTGTATGCGCAGTCGTTAGAAATGTTAGTGAACACCGCGGGTATTCCGATCGAACAAGCGCAGTTACCTGTTTATGACTTTAATCTGCTTAAGCAGGAGCTCGACCTATTTCCAGAGTGGTTTATGGCGCAACTCTTAAATGCGCCGCTTTTAGAGGGATCGCGGGAAGTATTCGATACCTTTTCTGACCATCTAATTGCGAGCGCGACCGACCAACCGCAGGTTGTGGTGCATCGCGACTTCCATAGCCGCAATTTAATGCTTCTGGAAAACAACGCTATAGCAACAATAGATTTTCAAGACGCTGTGATTGGACCCGTAACTTACGATCCCGTGTCACTTTTAAAAGACTGCTATGTCGCATGGCCGCGAGCAATGCAACTGCGACTGTTAGAGCAGCATCGCGCGGGGTTAGAAGCTTGCGGCGTAATGTCAGCGACAAATGCCGAGCAGTTCGTGCGATGGTTTGATTTGATGGGCTTACAGCGGCATATCAAGTGTTTGGGAATTTTTGCGAGGCTTTCTATTCGTGATGGAAAGCATGCTTATCTAGGCGACTTGCCTTTGGTACTGGCTTACTTAGGAGACACACTGTCACTTTACAAAGATGGCGATGCCGCTATCAGCGACTTCGCCCTCTGGTTTGATGCGGTGGTTATGCCACTTTGCGAGCAGCAAAGCTGGTACAGACCAGCCGCATTAGAGTCATCGATGACAGCTCAATAAGCGTGTCGATTGCCGTTGTTATTGTTTGTTTTAATAGTGGGGAGAGCCTCGCTCGCTGCGTGACCTCAGTTATCGGTCAAACGCTGCAAGCTACTCGAATTATTGTCGTTGATAATGCATCGACCGATAGCGCCACGCAGGACGTACTCAGTGCATTGCCCGCGCGTGTAGAGCAGCTATTATTGGATGCCAACGTTGGGTACGGCGCAGCTATAAATAAAGCTGCGGCATCCTTGTCGGACTGTGAATTCTTATGCTGCCTCAATCCAGATGCCTTTCCCGAACCCACTTTTTTAGAGGCATTACACGCGGCGATTAGTCACGATGCTGCTATCGGAAGTATCGCACCTTTAATGGTGAACGCCGCGCAACCGAATGTTATCGACGGCGCAGGCGATGTGTTGTCGGTTAGCGGTTACGGGTGGCGCCGATTTCACGGTCGAGCTATCCGTGATTGTGATCTTGTACCCACGTCAGTTTTTAGTGTATGCGCCGGTGCCTGTCTGTATCGCTTGAGGGCAATCACTGAGGTCGGTGGATTCGATGAGCAGTTCTTCATGTATGCCGAAGATCTTGAGCTTGGGTTGCGTCTACAGCTCGCCGGGTACAAATGTGAGTTCCAACCAAAGGCTCTAGTGGCACATGTTGGCTCAGAAACCACCGGTTATCGAAGTGATTTCTCAGTTTATTGGGGGCATCGCAATGCGTTATTGCTCGTTATAAAAACAATGCCTCTTGGGTTGCTGCCATTCGCCCTGCTTTCTCATATCGCTATAACGTTGCTGTTGTGCTTATTAATGGCGAGAAGGGGACAGTTAAAGGTACTCTTAAGCGCTAAGTGGGACGCACTCCGCCTCGTTGGCTCTTTTTGGCGTCGCCGCTCTTCGGTTGCGAGGCGGCAGTCAGTGAGTAGTATTGCATCTGCTCTGCATTGGGGGCGACGACAGTAAGTCTACTGTTGCAGCGGTCTCGCATGCTCAGAGTGATTCGCTGTCCCGTGGAGGGATAAAGTGCTGCGCTAATACTTGGCTAACCGCCTCGTATGTGAAGTGCTTATTGATTACTTGTGATCCCAGGTTTGACTTGTTCGCGAGTACTTGTAGGTCAGGATAATAAGTCACTAAATTGTGAGCGAAACTTGGCGCATCATCGGCAATGAAAAGCGCTGCATCGGCGCTTGGAACGCCCTCCGCTCCTATCGTAGTTGTGAAAACGGGAATGCCATGGAACATTGCTTCTAGCACCTTGCCTTTTACGCCTGCGCCAAAGCGCAAGGGCACGATGCTTGCACGCACCTGTTGGTAAAGTTCTGTGAGCGCCTCGTCACTGAGGAAGCCGTGCACCTTTATACCGTCACCATCGAGGGATTTGATCTCATCAGGCATATTTGACCCGACAATATGAAGTTGGATGCCAGGGCAATTTGTTGTTAGCTCGGGGAATATTTCTTCACAGAACCAGCGCAATCCATCGGCATTTGGCGGATGGTTAAAGCCGCCGACAAATAGCAGATCCGAGCGCTCTGCGAAGTTTGTTACCTCCGAAGAGCACGATGGAAAGACATTTAAGGGCAGCGTATGCACGGGGACTAAAGGATCAATGCTGCTTATGGCATCGACTTCGACTTGCGATGGATACAGAACAACATCAAAGCGATGGAAAAGGTCGAACTCTTTCTGCTTCCACGTGTGCGCATCCTTGCGAGTGTCGGTGCTGCCGGTAAGCGCTGCTTCTCGCTCGAGTCGCAGGTAGTGCAAATCGTGACCAAAATAGACTTTCCACGGTCGCGGTGTCATGGCATCAATACGATCTATCCAGTCGCTCGCAATGTGAGGCCGCATAAGGTAGGCGACGTCAATATAAGCTGCATTCTCACTAAGCCATGCGGTCATAGCTTTTCTTGAAGCATCGCCAATGAGTACTTCGATGCCCATTTGTTGAAGCGTCGTTGTGTAGGGTTCGTGTGGATAAAAATTATCGCCAATAAAAGTCACTTGGAAATTGTTGCTTACCAGTAACTGTAGATATTGGAACGTGGAGCGTGACCCTGCGTCTTTGTCGTAGTGGGGTACGTAATGATCGATGACTAGAATATGCGGCTTGTCCCGAGACCTATCTCTCGCAAGGAAAACTGACTCTGCATTGGGGAAATGAAACGTTGTGAGCTCACTCTCCCACTTGTCAAAGAATTGTGTGCGGTTAGTTACTTGAAATGCCTTCAGACCCTCAGATTCATCGGTACCATTGCTAACACCCTCGAAATGGATGACGTTTGATGCGGGCTGCAGTACAACTCTTAAATCAGCTTGACGAACTTTGAAGCATAGGTCTGTGTCTTCGTAGTAGGAAGGGGCATATCGTTCATCGAACTTCCCTAACTCAATGAAGACTTTTTTGCGAATCATGAGGGCCGCGCCCGACACATAATCGCAGTCTTTTAAGTAGGAGTATGCCGGTGCACCGGGATCTTGAAGGCGCCCAAAATTCCAGGCGCTTGCGTCGTTCCAAACGATGCCACCTGCTTCTTGAAGGCGCCCATCGGGGTACAGCAAGCGAGACCCCGCAATGCCGATGTCTGTATGTTGTTCAAACGTGTCGAGCAAGCTGTCAAACGTGTCAGTTTGAACAAGCGTGTCGTTGTTGAGGAAGAAAATAAACTCCCCTCTGCAGGAATCTACTGCGCGATTACACGATCGTAGAAATCGGAGGTTACTGGTATGTCGCACAACACGTAGTCCGGGTATTGCTGCTAGAACTCTTTCAGTCTCATCCGTGGAGCAGTCGTCTGCGACAACAACCTCGAACGGCACCTTTGGAGGGTGCTCAGCAATCGAGCGCAAACAAGCCAGTGTGTAATGGACCTGATTATAGACAGGCACTAAGATCGAAAGAACAGGATCCGCCGAGGCTGGAAATGCAAATCCAGGATTTTTGATGTCGTTCTCACTCAGCGGAGCAATGTGCTCCTCCCGACCTTGATCACTCTGTGTCAGCAAATCTTCGTAGTTGCCTACTACCTGCTCCGTCAAATCGGGACGTTGAAAAATGAGGCGGGTCAGGTTCAGTGCTCGTCGAGGTGAAGCGAGCCTCAGAAGTTTGATGGGATGAGAGAGCGAAAGCCTGGCAAAAGATGTCAACTTTAATAAGCGGGGGTTGGATTGGATTCTAGGTAGCATCCAGGCGGTAATTGGCTTTCTTATGGGGAAAGTCAGCGCACGCCCAATGCGGAACGATACAGAATGCAATACATCTCGATGAATTCGATCATAGTCATCTAAGTGGCGTTGGTATTCTTCCTGTTCTGCTTTGTTCTGTGCGTTAATTCGTTCTAGTTCTGCTTTGTTCTGTGCGCTAATTCGTTCTAGTTCTGCTTTGTTCTGCGTAATTGTCTGCTCGAGTTTTTGAGTCAGAGCTTGGTTATCAGCTCGAGCAGCATTGACTGCAGTTTCGCTGTTTCGAACGCTGTTCTGTAAGCTCTTAATTTCGCCCGTTTGGATCTCGATATGGCGTTCCCGCTCATTTTTCTGAGAAGCCAAATCGTTAATCTCAAATGACTGGTGTTTGTTCTTAAGTTCAAGCGCTTCAACCTGCTGTTGGGAGTCTCTGACGACTGTCAGGGTGCGTCGAAGCTGTTCGGCAAGTAATATTTTTTGTGACTTAAGAGATGGTTTGTCATGTGCCGGTGACCTAGAGCTCGGGTGGTCGGTGGATGCCGCTTTTGCAGACAACTCTTCGGCAATAGCTGCGAGCTCCGATGGCACATCCTTGTTCTTTCGAAGATCTGCCAAGGAGTGCTGATGATGCCTGAGAGAGCTATCAACGAAGTCGCGTTTGAACAACTCAATGCTATTGGCATTAGCTTTTTCACCTATCCACAGACCGAGTCGCTCAACTTGCGTATCGAAGTCGTTTAGCAGCAGGTCGTAGTCAAGATAGATTGCATCTGATGGCGCCGCAGCCAATAGCGCAGACCAATAGTAATGCGTCAGTATTAAGCCAGCTGGCTGGGATAGCTGATTTCGACTCTCGAGAGAGCCAGAGATATCGAGAGGATTGCGATAGACAATGCAGGTTCTACAGGTGGCATCTATCTCGGAGATGACTTGTTCCCAAAACGGCAGCAACAGGCAAAGTCGCGGATCTTTAATAGCGAACCGCGTGACTCCTGAGGCTTTTTCTTTGAGCAGATCGCATGCTTGATTGAACTGGGTGTCGGTCCATGTCAGTTGCCGATCAACGGACTGCGGAGGAACGTCCCAAGCGGCCTCGTTATGCGCGATTAGGTGATCATTTAGCGCCACAACGTCGAGATCTTCGAAGAACCCTTTTGGGTTATCAATATTGGCCTGCATGAGGTGATCGCCCAAGCTGAACCCAAAGAGTTCAAAGAGCTTGGCGGTGAGGCTAGTGCCACTGCGATGCATGCCACAAATTAGTAGAATTTCAGTAGTCATTATGGATTAAGCAAGTTTGTTATTCAGGAACGTATTGTAAGCTTCGAGCACGCTCTCAGTTTCACCAATACTGCGTATGGTTCCTTCTTCTATCCACATTACTCGGTCACAAAGCTGTTGTACCGTAGTGAGATCGTGGGCTACGAGCACTACACTCCTGTCAGCTTTGATCACATCGTGAATGGCTTGACTGGATTTGGTTCGAAACTCGCCATCGCCAACGCCCAGCATTTCATCGATTAGAATGATTTCTGGTGCCGCTGCAAGTGCTATAGCTAAGGCCAGTCGGGCGCGCATACCTGATGAAAAGGTCCCTAACTTTTGCTTCGGGTCAATCTCTAAATCAGCAAAAGCCATGATCTCATCATGCCTGTTGGTAATCTCTCTGTGGGATAGCCCGAGCAGCATGCCGATGACGAAAATATTTTCTCTCGCAGGCAGGTCAGGCATGAAGCCCACGTTAATCGTTAACAAGGATGCTCGTGTCTTAGGCTGACGCACCACGCGACCCGCATCTGGCAGGGTTATGCCCGCAAGCACGCTGAGAAGAGAGCTTTTTCCGGCCCCGTTGCGACCGATCACGCCGAGTGTTTCGCCGTGCTGGAGCTCAAAATTGAGGTTTGAGAGAACCCAGCCATCTCTTTGGGTGTAGTCTTTGTAGCGAATGCCAAGGTCGGTCACCGTAAGAATATGCTGATCGCCCCTAGCCATTAGAATAATACTCTAGGTATTCGTCGGTTAAGTCGAACGTGTAGCCACGTGGCCACCGCTGACATAAATACGCCAATGACTGTGACATAAGCGAGTGACGACAGTTTAGGCGGGAGTCCGGCCAGCAAAATATTGCGATATTCAGAGAACAGGACAGCAAACGGGTTTGAGTAAAACCAAAACTGCGCGTCCTCCGGGAAGCTGTCGATATTAAAAAAGATACCTGAAACGAGCATTAAAACGATAATGCCGTTATCGATTATGGGTTGCAGATCAGGTATTACTGGCACCAAAATGGCAAGTGTGCTGGCCAAGCCAAATAGCAATAATAAGTGTGTCATATATACCGGCAATAGCCAGAGTAAGGCAGTGATACTCAGGCCCTTAAGGTATGCAATAACCGATAGCATGAGCACTAAAATGATCAGGAATTTCGTGGTGCTAATGGCGAGTGAAAATACTGGGAAAACGATTTTTGGTAGGTACACTTGAGCAATAATGCCTCGAGCATGAAGAATACTCACGGAGCCGTTTGACAAACACGAGGCCGTCCATTTCCAATGAATAAGCCCAACCAGCAAAAATGGAATAAAGTCGTCCTCTCCCTGGCGAGTACCCCACTGGAAGATGCCGTAGAAGGCAAGCAGGTAAAGTGCGGGTTCTAGAATCCACCAAGCCATGCCAAGGAAATAAGTGGAAGCCTCGGCTTTTAGCTCGGCATAGGTCTTATAGACCACGAGTTCTGAATATCGGCGCAGAGCCGCCCGTAAATTCATAGGATTTTTTGATGACGAATCTTCTCCGGAGCGTGGAGTCTAGTGTTAGCGCTTCCATAAGTCTACAAACCGCCACGATAGGAATAGCTCTGTGAAGGCCATGATTTTGGCCGCCGGAGAGGGTCGGCGCATGCGCCCCCTCACCGACCATACGCCCAAGCCGCTATTAAAAGTGGCCGGCCGCGCGCTCCTTGAGCACCATATTATTAACTTGCGGGATGCAGGCATTACTGACTTGGTAGTGAACGGCGCTTATTTGGGTGAGCAAGTGAAAAGCTTTTGCGGCGATGGCAGTCGCTGGGGAGTCAACATTGCATTCTCTATGGAGTCTAAGCCCTTGGAGACAGCAGGCGGAATTATTAACGCCTTACCGTTACTCGGTGATGCCCCTTTTTTGGTAGTTAACGGTGACGTCTATTGTCCTTATAGTTTTGGTGAACTTGCCAGCACCTCGCTCCCAGAAGGCGCTGCCCATATTGTTTTAGTGCCAAATCCGACCCACAACTCAGAGGGTGATTTCAGTCTTCTGGAAAGGAAGGTCATTCACCGATCGGACAAGCCGTGGACTTTTAGTGGCCTGGGTCTTTATGCCCCAACGTTTTTTGCAGGTTTGGCGCCCGGAGCCCGGCCACTTAAGCCACTTCTCGACGCGGCAATTGACGAGGATCGCTTGTCAGGCCAAGTGTGGACGGGGCCATGGACCGATGTGGGTACGCCTGAGCGCCTAGCCTCACTCGACGGAGAGCTCTCGAGTACTTTTTAACGACCCTCTGATGGGGTTGGAGTTAGCGAAGCGCGGTCTGTCGGGGTAAACTATGCGCTTCATCATTGACGAAGCCTGCCCATGTCCGATTATCTAATTGCCCCCTCAATTCTGTCAGCCAATTTCGCTTGTTTAGGTCAGGAGGTTGATGATGTGCTGGCTGCTGGTGCCGATATTGTCCACTTTGACGTTATGGATAACCATTACGTGCCTAATCTCACGATAGGGCCCATGGTATGTAAGGCATTGCGTGACCACGGCGTTACCGCCCCGATCGATGTTCATCTCATGGTGCAGCCGGTCGACGCGCTCATAGGCATGTTTGCTGATGCCGGCGCAAGCTATATTACGTTCCATCCCGATGCCTCTACCCACGTTGACCGCTCCCTCCAACTGATCCGCAGTGCAGGCTGTAAGGCGGGCCTCGTGTTTAATCCCGCGACATCCCTAGATGCTCTGAAGTATGTGATGGATAAAGTCGATATGATCCTTCTCATGTCGGTAAACCCAGGGTTTGGTGGTCAGGCATTTATCCCCGCAACCCTCGATAAGCTCAGAGAGGCCCGTGAACTTATTGATGCCAGTGGTCTCGATATCCGTTTGGAAGTTGACGGTGGGGTGGGGCCGAGCAACATCGCGGCAGTGGCAGCAGCTGGCGCCGACACGTTTGTTGCGGGTTCGGCGATTTTTAACCAACCCGACTATAAGACCGTTATCGATCAGATGCGCTCGGAGTTAGCTGGCGTTTGATGATGGTTGACCCAGTAGAGTTCAAGCGACTGCAAGATGAGGGATACCGGCAAATCCCCATTACGCGGACTATTTTGGCCGATATGGAAACGCCGCTATCGGCCTACAGAAAGCTGGCGTCGGGACCTTATTCATTTCTGTTTGAGTCGGTTCAAGGTGGCGAGAAATGGGGGCGTTACTCCATCATTGGGTTGCCCGCTCGTCGCTGGCTAACAGTGTCCGGTAATGACGTAACGCTGTTTGAGAACGGAGAGGTCCACCAGAAAACTACCTGCGACGATCCGCTCGACTTCATTGAGACTGCCCATCAGAAATTTCAGAGTGCACCTTTAAAGGGACTCCCGGTGTTCCATGGCGGGCTAGTGGGCTACTTTGGTTATGACACCGTCCGCTATGTCGAGCCAAAGCTGCAACATAGCTGTCCAAAGGATGTTTTAGGTTGTCCAGATATTTTGTTGTTGGTCGCTGAAGAAGTCTTAGTCTTTGATAATTTGGCAGGTACCCTCACCATGGTGGTCAACGCAGCGGTGGATGAGCCCGAACCTTACGCGCGCGCTACAGCCCGCCTCGATGAGCTGGAGCAAACGCTTCCGAAGCCTGGGCCCGCGCTCCAAGCGATTGCCATAGGTGAGCTTGATACTTCCATTATAGAGGCATCCGCACATTTCACGACCCAGCAGGCGGAGTTTGAAGGCTGGGTTGAGCGCATCCGTGAATACATCTTAGATGGCGACGTAATGCAGGTAGTACCCTCGCAGCGAATGTCGATCGACTTTGATCGGCAACCTATTTCGCTTTACCGTGCGCTGCGTAATCTAAACCCGTCTCCTTACATGTATTTTTTGGATATGGGGGATTTTCAGATTGTGGGTTCATCGCCGGAGATTCTTGTTCGATCAGAGCAGGGACAGGTGACCGTTCGTCCTATTGCGGGCACAAGAAAGCGCGGGAAAACCGAGCAAGAAGATGACGCCCTTGCCGCCGACTTGCTCGCCGATGCCAAGGAGATAGCAGAGCATCTGATGCTCATTGACTTAGGTCGTAATGATATCGGCCGTATTGCTAAGCCGGGCTCGTTAGCGCTTACCGAAAACATGGTGATAGAGCGCTATTCACATGTTATGCATATTGTATCTAACGTGACAGGAGAGGCGCGTGAGGGCTTGTCGGCAATGGATGCACTGCGAGCCACGCTGCCCGCTGGGACCTTAAGCGGTGCACCCAAAGTGCGGGCTATGGAAATTATTGATGAACTCGAACCTGTGAAGCGGGGAATTTATGGCGGCGCCATTGGCTATTTATCCTGGGCAGGTGATATGGATACAGCGATCGCGATCCGAACAGCAGTGGTTAAGAATGGACAGGTTCATGTTCAAGCAGGTGCCGGTGTTGTGGCCGATTCGGTGCCCGCGTCTGAGTGGGAAGAAACCTTAAATAAAGCGCGTGCGATGCTGCGTGCGATTGCGATGGTTAGCTGAGTAGAGGACGATCTCTTGAATTCCAATGATCACGACATTGGCGACGATGCCCTTGAGGCTCACTACATGTCAGGTGAGTATGACAAAGTCCTAGCAATTTGTTGGGAGCGACTCGCTGCTAATAAGTCGAGCCCATTAGTTAATATCTGCCTGAAAAAAACGTTGAGAACGCCGGAGATCGCGGGTGTTGACTATGACTCGCTCAGAGCACTGGCCACGGCGCATCGTAAGGCAGCCGAGTGGGACGATGTGTTAGCGCTTGGTGCTTTGGGTGCATTTAAGTTCCCCGGTGATCGCTTCTTCTGTTTGTTGCTCGCAGACAGCCTCTTTCAGCTGGAGAAATATGACTTAGTGCATACTGCTCTTGCGCCCTTAGGCACGCCGAAGAAGGGTGACGTCGTCTTGCTCAATGCTCATGCTTCACTAGCTCATGCGCAAGGTGATTCTGAGGGTGCGTCGAGATATTTCAAACAGCTATTAAAAGAAGAGCCGAACAATCATGACATTGCAGTGAATTATTCGGCCTCTCTTCACGGCCTTAAGAAGTACGGTGAAGCGCAAAAAGTACTTGAAGGCTTACTCCATAAAAGCAATGAGCCATTGGACATTGTTTTTCGATTGGTCAAGATTTATTCGGCCCAAGACTTCAATGTGGAAGAAAAATTAGAAGAAATCGATGCTCGTTACTTCTCTAGCTTGGGCAGTAAAAAAGCTGCTGATGCGCACGCTCAAATACGACTGTTTCTTCAGGACTTAATAGGCGTCATTAAAGGACTTGAGGCCTCGCTCTCATTTGAAAACGATTTGGAAGTTAGGTTTTCACTGGCAGAGACGCAGATAGCGGCTGGCCAATTTGCCGATGGCTTCGATAACTATGGCGTTCGATTTGACGCATTTCCAAAACTTGCCTACTTTCGCTTTGATTTGCCTGCTTATAAAGGCCAGTACCTGGCCGATGAAACGCTTGTTATTTGGGGGGAGCAAGGTATCGGTGATGAAATACTGTTCTCTTTGTATTTTGAGGAGCTAGCGCGCCGAGTAAAAAATGTAACTGTTACTGCAGATGACAGATTGATACCTGCGCTTGCGAGAAGTTTCCCGGACTTTCGATTCGTCGATAGGCGCTCGGAGGATGTTAAGACGCTCTCGGCTGACTTCGCTTGCCCATCAGCCGATTTAATGTGTTTGTTCAGTCAGGAGATGATTGAGCGAGGCGCATCTGTGGAGTTCGCCCCTATTATGTCAGATCCAGTGAGATCTCAGGGTATAGCAGAGTTCATGAGCGCTTCAGCTAAAAAGAAAATATGTATAGCTTGGCGTGGTGGGAACGGCACCAACGGTAAGATTCGCTCTATGGCGCTTGAAGAGCTTATGGCCCATGCCCCCGATTCTGACAACTATCAGTTCATATCATTGCAGTTTGAAGACGGTGCCGATGAGGAGGTCATAGCGTTTGGCGATCGGCGCGTTCAATTGAGCGGTCTCGATAATAAGCATGACTTAGAGGGTGTGTTTGCTTTGATGAGCGCATGTGATGCGATTCTGTCCGTTGACTGCTCTGTGGCTCACTTTGGTGCCGGCTTGCGGTTACCGACCTTTGTTGTGGTCCCAGCTGGCCAAACACAGTATCGATGGAAAAACCCCCTCTTTAAAAATTTACTGTTCCCTGACGTGTCACTTTATTCTCAAGACAAGCCGGGGGAGTGGGGCGGAGCAGTAAAGCGGGCTTGGAAGGACATTGAAGCCAGTTTAGCGAGTTAAATATTTCATGAGGGCCACGTAGTGCTAACTGTTTTTATTGGGTATGACGAACGCCAGCGGATATCGTACACCGCCTTACAGCAATCTATCTTCGAAACTGCCACTCAGCCTGTCGCCGTGTCGCCATTGATTTTAGAGAACCTTCCCATTACGCGGCGTGGCCTTACCCCATTTACTTACTCGCGTTTTCTTGTCCCTTGGCTGTGTGGCTTTAAGGGGTCGGCAATCTTTATGGATGCAGATATGCTGCTGGTGTCTGATATTACAGAATTGGTAGATCTGGTCTCTGCCGACACGGCTGTGTCGGTTGTAAAAGAGTTGGATAAGTTCGAACAAACGTCATTTATGCTTTTTAATTGCGAGCACCCTGCACATCAGAAGCTCACCCCTGAGTTCATACAAGAAACGACGATTAACCTCCATGGCTTACAGTGGTGTGCTGACAATGAAGTGGGGGCTCTTGACCCTAAATGGAATCAGTTAATTGGCTACCAGGATGTTGATTTAACCCAAGGTAATCTTCACTACACGATGGGGGTGCCGGCTTTTCCCGAGACGTCGACATGCGATGGTGCCCAGCTATGGCTGCAGACCGCCAAGCTTTCGATGTCGGCTATCCCTTGGAAGGAAATTATGGGCACGTCAGTTCATGTCATCGAAGTGGATGGCGTTAAATTCCCTAAATACGTATGGGATTTCGAAAAAAAGCAGCCTAAACCAGAACATATACCGCTGCTTAAGAAGTTGATTACCGAGCATCACGGGAAGAAGTAGCTAGCCTTAGCTAAGAATCGCACGCCAGTGCTGTGTGAGAGCAGCTAAAGAAAATCTCGAAATGAATTGGTTTTGGAAGTCGGCAATTACTGAACTCTGACTCCAAGGGTTTAGCATTGTTTCTAGAGCGGCCCGTGATTCCAAGACGTTGAAGTAATCTGAAAATTCCATGTAGCTGGGAAGCGGCGCCGCAACGGTAGGCAACCCGAACGCCAGTGCTGTCACAAGGCGATTATTGCTCGCATAGCGTTTCGCCGACTCCAGGTCAGACGGTATAACGCAATAATCGGCGGAGTCAGCTGCCGATGACAAATTACTCGGGCTCCACGGAACAAAAGCGAGTTTAACTGTGGGTGGTGCACTAAACGTGTAGCGCTGAAGATAATCAATGGTTTGCTTCGAAGACACTATGAGCAGGCGATGATCCGAAGCCTCTTGAGGCCACCTATTGATGAGTTCCGCCAGATAAGGCGCGTTACTGGGATGGCCAAACCAAAGCGCGGTAGGGCCGTCTGGGGTGCATTCGGTTTTACATGTTAAGGGTTTGTACTCCAATAAATCGTCGATGACGCGTATGTCTTTGCCCGTACCGCAGTGGTCGAGCAACGCGGTTTTTAGCGCGGAGTTGGGTACGGCTATCCTATCTGCAATTTTGACGGCCTCCGTGTAAAACGGCGTCATTACAGAATTTGCGACAAGGTGATGGTCTGTGTAATCCAGCACAACTCGGCCCCCACTCTTTTGTACGCACCTCATATGCTCGAGCCATAGGGGGGTACGAACTTCAATATTGGCAGCTCCGATTTTTCCTACCACTAGGGTATTGGGCTTCGTTGTTATAGTGTCGCCGAAAGTAATAGTCGCCCCGTTTTCGGCTAAAGTGGTCAATGCGGGATATAGCCTGAGTCTCAGCGATGCAAGGGGCGACTCTGATAGTTCAGCAACGGTGCTGTGTCCATGCGGCGATAAGACGTGGAGATTGAGATGCATTGTCAAGAGCCCTTAAATCATCGAGTATTTTGTTTCGCCTGCAGAATGGCAACGGCACGCGTTGAGGGGCAGGCTTTGATGACTGAAGCACTTGAATGCAATAGGGGCTGCCAGTGAGTGATTTCGAATAACATTAATAGATGACATTAATAAATAGAATCAAGGGCCAAGGATACCAAGTTTCCGACTTGGTTTCGGGCTTGTTTGTTTATACATTTAACTCGGGCACATAGCATGACCTCATCAGTTACGAATAAGCTTTCGGTAGTCATCGCTAGTTATCAAGCTAGAGGCATCGACTTAGGTCGAAAACTCGTTCAATCCTTAGCCGATCATAGTGACGAGCTAGTTTGGGTTATAAATTCTGACGAGGCGACAGCGGTGACCGTGCGGCAAGATTCGCCTAATGTGATCGCAATTACGAGGCCTAACACCGGCATGAATATCGGTGCTTGGTCCGAAGGGCTCACGCATTGCGACGCCGATGCGCACGTCCTATGCCTTCAAGATGAGTGCGAACTTAATCGCCTCGACTTTGCCACCCGATATAAGCAGCTTCTTTCTTATGATGGCGTGGGGATGGTGGGTGAGTCTCTGAATCCTAAATGGGCGCGTTCTTGGCAGGATATCTATGCCAGTCCCTTGAATTACCAAGTAAAAATC
>CAJQLP010000020.1 GCA_905479205.1 uncultured Luminiphilus sp. | reverse complement strand
ATCCCAGCAGCCTGGGCACCTGAACTAAGCGCTGCGGTTACAACTACCGCCAATACGCCGCGAACCATTGTTCGTGCAAACATCATTAAATCCTATTGATTGTCCGAATTACTTCGGTGAAGACATATACGTGATGAGTTCCTTGTATTCATCATCGGTGCAGTCCGCGCATAGGCCCGTGGGCGGCATGGCGTTTAAACCGTTTTTTACCGAAGCCAACAGCGCATCTGTACCTTTCTCGAGACGAGGCGCCCAAGCGGCCGCGTCGTGTGCTTTCGGAGCACCCGCAACACCCATGTCGTGGCAAATCGCACATGACTTACCGTACTTTTCCATATTAGGCTCTGCACTTACAGGAGCGGCAACAATAGTTGCTAATACGATGGCGGCGGGCGCTAAAGCGCGAGCAAAAACAAAACGTGATTTCATGATATCCCCTTATGCACCAGATCTAAAAATGATCGGCTTCATCTATTTTAGAGCATTATGCAAAGCAACGCTGCTTCAATTCACTCCGCGTGGCATTATAGTCAATGAAACACTGTGGACAAAAGCCATTCATGAGTAATGAACCCGAGATTACAAACACCCTTCCGCCCATCAAATTCCGCTTTGCTGAGTTTCTGCAAAGCGCAAGCGCACTCACTAACGCGCCGGCAGATACAGGCTCCGAAGTAGCCTTCGCAGGGCGCTCGAATGCAGGAAAATCGAGTGCAATCAATACGTTAACGCAGAACAAAAAGCTCGCGCGGACGTCGCGGACACCGGGTAGAACCCAGCTGATTAATTTTT
Organism: uncultured Luminiphilus sp.; assembly: GCA_905479205.1. Classification (GTDB taxonomy): domain Bacteria; phylum Pseudomonadota; class Gammaproteobacteria; order Pseudomonadales; family Halieaceae; genus Luminiphilus. The sequence goes on along the minus strand of CAJQLP010000020.1, from coordinate 10,501 downwards.
TTACGCTTAGTGAAACACAGCGTCTAGTCGATCTGCCTGGTTATGGATATGCCAAAGTACCGCTAAAAATGAAGAAAGAATGGAATCAGCACCTGGAAAGTTATCTTCAGCGCCGCCAAAGTTTGCGCGGCCTAGTGCTACTTATGGATATTCGACACCCTTTAACCGAGGGTGACGAGCAAATGATTGGCTGGGCCGCGACCGCATCGATGCCTATTCATGTACTGCTTACTAAGGCGGACAAGCTCAAACGCGGACCGGCGAAAAGCACATTGCTATCGGTTAAGGCGCGCCTTGCTGAGTTCGGCGATTTGGCATCTGTACAACTCTTCTCATCCCTAAAAAGAGACGGCTTACGCGAGCTAGAAGTAAAGCTTAATGGCTGGCTCACCGATCAATCTGTTTTCGACGACAGCGGTGAAGCCTTTGAAGAGCAGGTCGATGATAGCGGTGCGAAGGACCATCTACGTCCGGAAGAATAGGAGCGCGAACGCTGTTAGCTGGAGGAGTTAATGTGCTTCATTCCAGTTATCACCAACACCCACTTCGACCAGCAGCGGAACATCGAGACTCGCGACATCGGCCATCAGCGAGGGCAAGGCCGCAATAAGTGCCTCACTATCGCTCTCGGCAACCTCGAACACCAATTCATCGTGCACTTGCATGATCATTTGTGCGTCGAGATTCGCCCCGGAAAGCCACTGATCCACACCGATCATCGCGAGCTTTATGATATCGGCAGCAGTGCCCTGCATTGGCGCATTGATGGCTGTTCGCTCAGCAGCTTGTTGCCGCTGCTTATTGCGCGCATTAATTTCCGGCAAATGAAGTCGTCGCCCTAGCAAAGTTTCCACATAGCCTTGGGCATGGGCCAACTCCCGAGTGCGTTGCATATAGTCATAAACACCGGGATAACGTGCAAAGTAGCGATCAATGTATTCCTGCGCTTCATTGCGCCCGATGCGCAATTGTCGACCCAAACCAAAAGCGGACATGCCATAGATCAATCCAAAATTGATCGCCTTGGCTTTCCGACGTTGATCACCCGACACTTCTTCCAAAGGTACATCGAAGACCTCAGCCGCGGTGGCGCTGTGCACATCTAAATCATTGGCAAAAGCGCGAAGCAAACCAGCGTCTTGCGACAAGTGGGCCATGATCCGCAATTCAATCTGCGAGTAATCTGCTGCAACAATCTTTCGGCCGCAAGGAGCACAAAAAGCTTGGCGTATGCGCCGGCCCTCCTCGGTTCGAATCGGGATATTTTGCAAATTAGGGTCAGACGAAGATAACCGCCCAGTAGCCGTAACTGCTTGATGATAAGAGGTGTGAACACGGCCCGTTGTCGGATCAATCATCTCGGGCAACTTGTCAGTATAGGTCGATTTGAGCTTAGAGAGACTGCGATACTCCATCAGAACAGCCGGCAACGGGTAGTCGAGTGCAAGCTCTTGTAAAACTTCCTCAGCCGTCGATGGCGCGCCCTTGGGTGTTTTTTTAATAATCGGCAATTCGAGTTTTTCGAAAAGAATTTCACCAAGTTGCTTAGGCGAGCTGAGGTTGAAAGGCTGACCCGCCAGCTCATGGGCTTGTGCTTCTATTTGTTGCAATCGACCCGCTAATTCATGACTGTGGTCAGCAAGTGTTTGGCGATTCACATAAGCGCCGTTGCGTTCTATGCGAGCCAGCACAGGCACCAGCGGCATTTCGACGTCCAGATAAAGTGCCTTCAGCTTGTTATCTAATGACAGCTTCTGCCATAAAGTCTGATGTAAACGCAGCGTAATATCCGCGTCTTCTGCCGCATACGGCGCTGCAACATCAACACTCACCTGGTTAAAAGTGAGCTGCTTTGCGCCCTTACCAGCAACCTCCTCGAAACTGATTGCCTTTTGCCCTAAATATTTAAGCGCCAAGGAATCCATGTCATGACGGCTGCCCGTGGACTCCAATACGTAAGACTCAAGCATCGAATCATGGGCGATGCCCTGTAAATCGATACTGTAATTCGCGAGCACATTACGGTCGTATTTAAGGTTCTGGCCCACTTTTTTAATGTTGGAGTCTTCTAAGAGCGGCTTTAAAAGGGACAATACCGCGTCTCTATCGAGCTGATCAGGTGCTCCCGGATAGTCATGAGCAAGCGGAACATACGCGGCTACATGAGGCTCGACAGCAAATGACACACCAACGATCTGAGCTTGCATATAGTTGAGGCTCGTCGTCTCTGTATCGAAAGCAACGAGTTCCGCATCAGCTATTGAATCGAGCCACGCCGTTAGGGTTGCCATATCGGTGATCGTCACCACCTCGAGGTCGACAGCAGTGATGTCCGGGTTGACAGCCTTCTCGTCGTCGGCAGTCTCGACACCGTCCACATTCTTGACACCGCCCACACGCTCGAGGCCGCCAGCCTGCGCGTCATTAGCCAAAACCTCAGCGAGCCAAGTCTTTAATTCCAGCTCCCGATACCAGTACGTCAATGTTTCACGGTCAGCGGGGTAGTCAACTAAGTCGGCGGAGGAGAGCGGTAACTCACAATCGGTTTTAATGGTGGCCAAGCGATAAGAAAGTTCGGCGTTAGCTTGGTTTTGCTCAAGCTTAGCGCCCAAGGTCTTAGCACCGCGCACATCAAGATCGGCAACTTTATCGAGGTTAGCGTAAATAGCGTCGATGCCGCCTAACCCCTGCAACAGTGCGAGCGCCGTTTTCTCTCCAACGCCAGCCACACCGGGGATGTTGTCCACCTTGTCCCCTTGAAGGGCCAGCAGATCAATAATGAGCTCGGGTGGGATGCCAAATTTTGCGACGACCCCATCACGATCCATGACGACCCCCGTCATAGTATTCACGAGGGTCACGTGCTCGCCCACTAATTGGGCCATGTCTTTGTCGCCGGTTGAAATCAGTACCGGTCGTTGCTCACGAGCAGCTTCGCAGGCCAAGGTGCCGATAACATCGTCCGCCTCAACACCCTCAACGCAAATAAGTGGCAAACCCATCGCTTTAATGATCGCGTGGATGGGCTCTATCTGCTCTCTGAGCTCTTCAGGCATGGGCGGCCGATTAGCTTTGTACTCCGCATACATTTCGTTGCGAAAGGTGGGCCCTTTGGCATCAAAAATCACCACCACCTGGTCGTCCGGATAATCGGCAATCAACCTACGAATCATGCCGATGACGCCTTTGGCGGCGCCGGTATTAAAGCCCTTCGAGTTAGTCAGCGCGGGAAGCGCGTGATACGCCCGAAACAAATAAGAAGAACCGTCTACCAGTATGAGTCGCTTGGTCATTGCTTAGTGATTCCAGAGATAGCGCGCAGATCGATAGGTCACTTTTACCTTAGCAAGATCGAGAGGAGCCCGAAAAAATCCGTGAAAATCACCTTTCGGGTTGATCAATATAACATTGGTACCGTGGTCAACAGTGTAGCTGCCATCAGGCTCTGTAACTTTGCGAAACGGTGAGTTGAATACTCGAGCAACGTTCAAAATATCGATAAATTCGCCTGTGACTCCCAGAAATTCTGGATGAAAATAGGGCACGTAGCTCGCCAAAACATCGGTGGTATCGCGGGCCGGATCAACGCTCACCATAACGACTCGGGTATCCTCAACCTCGGTAGATTCAAACTCTTCTGTGAGATTGGCGAGAAAAGACATGGTCGTCGGGCAAATATCGGGACAGTGAGTGAAGCCGAAGAATAACAACGTCCAACGACCCTCTAGCTCGACCTCAGTAAATGGTTTGCCATGATGGTCGACCAAGCGGAACTCACCAGGATCTCGCGGGGTATCGAAAAGAAACAGGCCATTTGCGCGCATTTCGGATACAGGCATGATGCGCGGTTGCTGCACACGATTAATAAAGCTGCCAACAACTAACGCCATAAACAATACGATAAAACCGATAGTTATCCAGATTCCTCTGTCTGTTTGTGTGCTCATAGAACAGGCCCCAGTAACCAGTGGTCGACCAGCATAATCAAAAATAATACCAGCAGGTAGGTGATCGAATACTTAAAGGTCTCCATCGGCGCCTGAGCGTTCTTGTCACGGATGATCTCGATCGACCAGTAAAGGAAGATCAAGCCTAGGACCACCGCGCCACCGAGGTAGAGCCAGCCACTCAATAGAGTGACAAAGGGCAGTAGCGTGATAAGAAACATGATGATCGTATAGAGCAGAATGTGTAACGCGGTAAATTTAACCCCATGGGTCACGGGCAGCATGGGAATACCAACCGACGCATACTCTTCGCGCCGATGAATCGCCAGCGCCCAAAAATGAGGCGGCGTCCACGCGAAAATAATCAACACCAGTAACAGTGCATGGCCGTGCATCTCACCCGTTACAGCCGTCCAGCCAAGAAGCGGGGGCGCTGCACCCGCTAGACCACCGATGACAATATTTTGCGGGGTCGCTCGCTTCAAAAACATGGTGTAAATAAAGGCGTAGCCAATCAAGCTGGCCACCGTTAAAACAGCGGTAATGGTATTGATCCAGACAACCAGGATAACGATACCCAGCAGCGCCAAAACGGTAGCGAAGACTATCGCTTCGCGCTGCGATATTCGCCCTGTGGCAACAGGGCGTTTTTTAGTTCGGGCCATTTTTTGATCGATACGCTCATCGACAATATGGTTAATAGCCGCGGCCGCACCCGCGCATAACGCTATCCCTAGATTGCCAAGAATCAAGGGCTGCCACGGGACGAAGCCCGGTACGGCCATGCACATGCCAATAACGGCCGTTAAAATCATCAACGCCACGACCTTTGGCTTCGTCAGCTCCAGGTAGTCACGCCAGAGCGCATTTTCTGTGGCGGCTTGTTGAGTCATCACGCGCCTCCTGAATGCTTGAGCAAGAACTTCAGATCTGCCATGACCGCTTTATAGTCCAAACTGTCATCAAAGCTCATCATGATCCATCCCGCTGGATCAATTAAAAACCATTGGGCCGCGTTTTCTTCAAGCTCGGGGAACTGCGCTAGAACCGCATCAGAAGACACGGCCAGTGGAACTAAGCCTTGATGCGCGATAGTAAGGTACTCCGCCAAACTGTCGCCCTGCAGCTGCTTAGGCCACCCGGGTAGGTCACCCTCAGGTACAGCGACTGTCGAACTGGCAATAGGTCGATCATTAATAAAAATACGTTGAACACGATTAAACTCCTTACCCAACGCGATATGAACTTGACGCGTGAAGTACAAGCGCCGCTCGCAGGCGGCGTCGCACTCCTGACCTCGATTAACAATCACCATGGTCCAACGACGCTCTAGGTCCGCCCACACGAAGGGCACTCCCGTGTCATCGCGGAACGATACTTGCTCGATTTGCCTTGGAGGCGTTACTAGCTTGCCGTTGTTCGACGTTCCAATGCTACCGACGAGATCGAGGTTACCTTGAATAACGAAGTACCAAAGCCATGAGGCCGCAAGAATAATAACGACGGGCGTGCCAGCAATGAGTAGCAGTATAAGCCGGCTCTGACTCTCAGCATGAGATGACGACATGGAATTCCCTCAATGTCTTTAACGTGAAGTTCTACCGCGTAAAACAGCGCCGGCATTCGACGAGCGGAACAAAAAAACGAGTAACAAAACGGCCGCCATGGTAAACCACTGGACCGCATAACCGGTGTGTTTTTCATGGCTTTGATTCACAATAGGCCAATCTGCCTGAAATGCTTCAGGGTGCCTCGGGTTAATTCGGACCGTAAACGGCGCCACCGGCACCGCAAAGAGCCCCGTTAACTGCTTCGCGTATTCTACAGGTTCATAAGCCTGAATAACGGTCGGTAATTCTACCAGTGGAGCCTGCTCGGCGAGTAAGTAGGCCGCACCCAACGGCTGATATAGTCGGCCATACCAGTCTATAGGGTACGTGGGCAATTCGATAACAGGCAGCGACCGGCGCGTAGGATCACCGGGAACCCAGCCTAGGTTCACTGGCACGCGGTAACCAGAGGCATCGAGCAACGCAATAACGTCATAACCAACACGCCCATTGCGAATGCGGTTATCTAGCAGCAAGTAGTCTCCGGGCAGGGCTTTAGCAGTAAGTGTTACCCGTCTATCCGCCAGTTGCTCGTTTGTATCGGCCGCGGAACTCGCCATAATGTCAGCCATTGCAAGCGGGGGCTCCAACATTCGCTGTGCATGCCGCTCGGCCAACGCGCGCTTTTCCTTTGCTCGCTCAAGCTGCCAAAACCCCAACGTAACAAGCACAGGAATCAGCACTAGCGTTAACAGGGTTAGCCGCCATTCGAAAGAGAACTCCAGCTTGCCGAGCTTCGCGTTAAACTCTCTCATAGACATTCCCAACCGCCAAAGAAAAGGACACGATTTTGCTTAAAACCCTTATCATCATTTTTATGATGGCACTCGTAGCGAGCCTAGCTTCAGGCTTGTATTTTTTAATGGTTGACCAAGGCGACACTCAAAAACGCCGCTTGGTCACCTCCCTAGGTGTCCGGCTAGCGCTAGCATCTGGCTTGATCGCCGTCATTATTTACGGTGTAGCCACTGGGCAACTTGGACACCGCAATCCTTGGGATGCTGGAACAATTGAGTCCCAAGAACAACGAGGCGGATAATACTCTGCGTAACACGCCGCACACATCACGCCATCTATATTCATCTACATCACACCGTCTACGTGACGCCACCTACGTCAGGCCACCTACGTCAGGCCACCTAGAGCGTCACGCGACGCGCATCACCCACTCTGGGAGCTGCTTTTGCTGACCAGCAACTCCCAAGGAGCCATACACAATGAACACCCTGGCACATTGTAGCGTGTTGACGAGTCAGTTCAGTCACTGTGGTACCAGCGCTTAAGGAGATATTTGTTACAGGCGTAAAAAAGGGCGCAAAGCGCCCTTTTTTGAACGTCTGGTGGCTTACAAAATGTAAACAAACAAGAACAAGAAAACCCACACCACGTCAACAAAGTGCCAATACCAGCTGGACGCTTCGAAACCAAAGTGCTCGGCGGCGGTAAAGTGCTTACCTTTTACGGAACGAATAAACTGGATAAGCAACATGGTCATACCCATAGCCACGTGGAAACCATGGAAGCCGGTCAGCATAAAGAATGTTGAACCATAGATACCCGAGTTAAGCGTCAACCCAAAGTGAGCGTAAGCCTCGTAGTATTCCGCAACTTGCAGCGCAAGGAAGATAATACCAAGCGCTACGGTAATACCCAGCCACACGTTAAATTGCTTACGGTTGCCTTTAAGAATGCCCGTGTGAGCAACGTGACAAGTGAAGCTTGATGTCAGGAGGATCAATGTATTCCACATCGGGAGCCACTGATACCAGTGATGCGCATCAGCGAAGGCCATGCTGCGCTCTGAAGTGGTAAACAGACCGTTGTTGGCAATGAGTTGGCTGTCAGCACCACCGACGGCTTCTTGCGGCGTCGCGGTAGGCGGCCAGTTGAACTCGAAACCAGGCCACAACAAGCCATTCATACGACCACCCTCACCTTCTCCTGCAAGCCAAGGTCCGGCGAGTTGGCGAACATAAAACAGTGCCCCAAAGAAAGCGGCGAAAAACATCACCTCGGAGAAAATGAACCAGAACATGCCCAACACATAGCTATGACTCAGCTGCGCACTGTTCATACCTTGCAGGTTTTCTCTGATGGCTGTGCCAAACCAGCTGGACAACGTCATAACAAAGAAAACCAGTCCCGCAATCAGCACCCACTTCGCGCTACTCGATGCTTCGGGGTCACCAAAGGTCATATCGTTGAGCATAAGGCCCGCACCAAAGACGGTTGTCACTAAGCCGATAGTCGCCCTTAGGGCGAGGGAAGAGCTCTCTGGTACGTAATATTTTTCGTAACCCGCCGGGGCGGTTTGACTTGACGCCATTATCTTTTCTCCGTTTTTCTTTCGAGCCCCCTAGACACTCGAAATCAGCGTGTGGCGACCTTGTCGCCAGCCATATCTGTCACATCAAATAAAGTATATGACAGTGTGATTGTCTTTATATCTTGAGGCAATGCCTGATCCACTATGAACTGCAAGGGCATATCGGCCGTGCTGTTTGCATCGAGAGGCTGCTGGTTAAAGCAGAAGCACTCTGTCTTGTGGAAATACGCCGCCGCTCTCGAGGGCGAAATACTTGGGATTGCCTGTCCAACCATGTAGTTACTAGTGCCATTCTCAGCAAAAAACACAGTGTCATTAGCTGCGCCCGGGTTGACGGACATCATGGTCACAGAGGGCTTGAAGCCCCACGGCATATCATCGTTATTGCTAGCAATGAACTGCACCGTGATTTCCCGACTCATGTCGACTTCTGTGCTGATAGCAGTATACGCCTCGTTAGAGGTTTTACCGTTGATACCCAACGCATCGCATAACACGTTATAAAGAGGCACCATTACGACAAACACAAACGCAAACATAGCCACCGATACCACCACCAATTTGATGACGGTATCGCGGGCTGGATTACTGCTTAATTGCAACATCTCTAGAACGCTACCTTAACCGTGAGCCGGAGATGGATCGATCTGAGGTGGTACTTCAAACGTGTGGTATGGCGGAGGACTTGAAACCGTCCACTCCAGACCTTCGGCGCCATCCCATACCTTGTCCTCAGTCACTTTCTCGCCAGCAACAATCGTGGCAATGACGTTGTAGAGGAACATGATTTGTGATGCTCCGTAGATGAACGCACCAACCGAAGACATCATATTGAAATCGGCAAACTGCAGTGCGTAATCAGGGATTCGGCGCGGCATACCTGCAAGGCCCACAAAATGCTGAGGGAAGAAGGTAATGTTAAAGCCGATAAAAGACACCCAAAAATGGATCTTACCCATATTCTCGTTGTACATGCGGCCGGTCCACTTGGGCAACCAGTAGTACACCGCGGCGGTCATAGAGAACACGGCTCCCGCAACCATTACATAATGGAAGTGCGCAACCACAAAGTAAGTATCGTGGTATTGGAAATCCGCAGGCGCGATTGAAAGCATCAGGCCAGTAAATCCACCAATGGTGAACAGGATTAAGAAACCAATCGAAAATAGCATGGGCGTTTCGAAGCTCAGAGCACCGCGCCACATGGTCGAAATCCAGTTAAAGACCTTCACACCTGTAGGCACAGCAATGAGCATCGTCGCATACATGAAGAACAACTCACCCGCGACAGGCATGCCGACCGTGTACATGTGGTGCGCCCAAACGATGAACGACAAGAACGCAATTGCCGCTGTGGCGTAGACCATTGATGCATAACCGAACAATGGCTTGCGCGAAAACGCTGGGATGATCTGCGAAACAACACCAAACGCCGGCAGAATAATGATGTATACCTCGGGGTGACCGAAGAACCAGAATACGTGCTGGAACAATACGGGATCACCGCCACCGGCCGCTGAGAAGAAGCTCGTGCCGAAGTGGATATCCATCAACATCATAGTTACCGCACCCGCCAAAACAGGCATTACGGCGACCAACAGGAATGCGGTAATCAGCCAAGTCCAAACGAAGAGCGGCATCTTCATATAGGTCATGCCTGGTGCGCGCATGTTCATCACGGTGGCGATAATATTGATCGAGCCCATAATCGACGAGACACCGAGAATATGAATCGCAAAAATGAAGAAGGTCACTGAAGGGGCTGCATACGTTGTTGACAGAGGCGCGTAGAACGTCCAGCCAAACGCTGGCGCTCCACCTTCCATGAACAATGTTGAAGCGAGCATCAGGAAGCCGGGGGGCAAAATCCAGAAGCTCCAGTTATTCATGCGTGGCAAAGCCATGTCTGGCGCACCAATCATCAACGGGATCATCCAGTTAGCGAGGCCCACGAAAGAGGGCATGATCGCACCGAAGACCATCACCAAACCGTGGAGGGTCGTCATCTGGTTGAAGAAACCGGGCTCAACCAACTGCATGCCAGGCTGGAATAGCTCGGCACGGATGATCATGGCAAAACTGCCGCCCAAAATGAACATTGCAAACGAGAACCACAGATACATCGTACCGATGTCTTTGTGGTTAGTCGTAAAGAGCCAGCGTGAAAGGCCCGCAGCAGGACCGTGATGTGCTCCCATCTTTATCTCTCCCAATTAACCTTTCTTGTAGTTAACAACATCAGAGGGCTGTACTACATCCCCCGTATTGTTACCGAATGCATTGCGCTGATAAGTGATGACTGCCGCCATTTCAACGTCATTCAACTGCCCACCAAACGCTTGCATTGCTGTTCCAGCAACACCCTTAATACCAACAGCTAAGTGTGTTGAGACATCACCCAGAGCAACGGTGCTCCCAGCGATAGCTTTGCCGACGCCCCCTTCACCCTGCGCGCCGTGGCACGCAAGACACTGAGCGGCGTAAACAGATTCGCCTTTAGCCATTAGCTCGTCGATGCTGAGCTCTTGCTCCGCAGCAGCGGCCTGTGCCATTTTGTCTGCGCGCTTCGCAGACAACCAAGCGTTGTATTCGTCGCGGCTTACGGCATGGACTTCGAT
>CAJQLP010000019.1 GCA_905479205.1 uncultured Luminiphilus sp. | reverse complement strand
TTTGTAGAGACCCTTAGGGTCGCGCTTCTCGGCTTCTTCAAGCGCGCAATCGACGAAAACTTCAATAAACGGCATGTCGGACTCGGCGTGCAATGCTCTTACCTGATCACGATCGTCACGGTAGGGGCTAATAAAACTCGTTAGTGCGATAACACTAGCGTCTACGAAAAGCTTAGCAATCTCGCCGATGCGTCGAATATTTTCTGTCCGATCTTCAGCCGAGAAGCCCAGATTCTTGTTGATACCTAAGCGAATATTGTCGCCGTCAAGTCGATAGCATAAATGACCACGCTCGAAGAGTGCTTCTTCGAGGGCAACAGCGACAGTACTTTTGCCACTGCCGGACAGGCCCGTAAACCATAGCGTGGCACCTTTTTGCTGCATCATTCTGGAGCGATCTGAGCGGGATATTTCTCCGTCGTGCCAGTGAACATTGGTCGCTTTCTGTTCAGTCATGGGTGGTTTCCTGTGGGCATTGTGTAGGGCGTGCAGTGTAGAAAGTGTAGTTTAGGGAAATCACATTTATCTGCAAAAAATCGCTAGGTTGATGTTTATGTTACCGAAGAACAATCAACGGAATATCAGTTCGTTCGATCATCCGTAAGGTGTTACTGCCTAAAAATAAGTGACGCACTTTTGAGTGAGCAAAAGCGCCCATGATCATCAGGTCGATGTCATGATCTTGCTTGTATGACTGCAACGTTTCGTAAATGTCACCATCGAGTAGTGCCGTAGTGACCGGGAAACCCTCGCTGCGCAATCGGTCTGCCGCGGCTTCGAGACGCTCTTCGGTGGCGGCGCTGTTGCCCCGCACCATGACCAAGTGGCAATCGAGGCCCGTCAGCAAGCCACCGCTAATAATCCGATCGAGGGATCGATTGGCCGTGTCTCGTCCATCGTAGGCAAGCATGAAACGTGCAGGCGGGCGAAAGGTTTGCGGCGCAATGAGTACCGAGGTATGCACCTGCCTAATCAGCGTTTCGATATGAGAGCCGATAGAGCGCAATTCATCGCCATGATCCAAGCCCGTTTTGCCCACCACCATTAGTCGCGCTTCACCCTCGAGCGCCACCAATTCCTCGACAAAATTGCCATGGCGGAGCCGTGTCTCCACGGCCTCAACACCGTTTGCAGCCGCACGCGTAGCCGCGGTGTCTAAAAGTGACCTGCCGAGTTGGAGCGCGAGCTTACCGCGTTCCTGATCGAGCTGTGCCATCTTGGCAAGCAGCTCTGATTGGGCGCCAAGACCAATAGATCCACTTAAATCATCTGCGCCATGCTGTTGTTGCTTTTCAAGGGTGTGGAGAAGTAACAGAGGCTTAGATAAGCGACTCGCGACCCAGCTAGCGCCATCACAGACCGCGTCGCGTACTACTGATCCATCAATACAGGCGATTATATTATTCATAGCTAGTCCTTAGTGTCCGCCCATAAGTTTTTCGACCTCGGCAGGATCGTTATGGATACCAAATTTATCGACCACTGTCTCGGTCGCTGCGTTCATCCCCGTAATCGTGACATCGGCGCCTTCTCGGCGGAACTTAATGACAACTTTGTCCAGGGCGGCCACAGAGGTCAGATCCCAAAAGTGCGCCTGTGATAGATCAATGTCGACATGACTAACCGCTTCCTTGAAGTCAAATGAGCCAATAAATTGCTCGCTTGAGGCGAAGAACACCTGACCTATGACCCGATACTGTCGATGTGACGTGTCGGTGTCAGCTTCATTCTTCACGACCATAAAGCGACCAATTTTGTGGGCAAAAAATAACGATGCCAGTAGCACACCGACAAATACTCCGATGGCTAAATTATGTGTGGCCACCACGACAGCGACGGTAACAACCATGACGATATTGCTCGACATAGGGTTGCGCGTAAGATCTTTCACAGATACCCACGAGAATGTTCCGATAGAGACCATAATCATGACCGCTACAAGCGCCGCCATTGGGATTTGACGCAGCCACTCATCGAGAAAGACCACCATGATGATCAGTACGAGTCCCGCAGTAAAAGTAGATAGCCGTCCGCGTCCACCCGATTTCACATTAATGATGGATTGCCCAATCATGGCGCAGCCTGCCATGCCACCAAAAAAGCCAGCGACGATATTGGCAATACCTTGACCTTTACACTCACGATTTCGATCGCTGCTGGTATCTGTTAGATCATCGACAATGGTTGCTGTCATCAGCGATTCAAGCAGGCCAACAACGGCGAGCCCAATGGAGTAGGGCAAGATGATCCAAAGGGTCTCTAAATTGAGAGGAATATCGGGCAGTAGAAAAATAGGTAGAGTGTCCGGTAGATCTCCCATGTCACCCACCGTGCGAATATCGAGCCCCATGGCGATGCTCACCGCGGTCATGCTCACGATGCACACCAGCGGCGAGGGTAGGCTCCGTCCAATGACTGGAATTAAGGGAAATAAGTAGATGATGGCTAAACCCGTCGCTGTCATGGCGTAGACGTGCCATGTGACGTTAATCAGCTCAGGTAGTTGAGCCATGAAAATAAGAATCGCGAGGGCGTTAACGAAACCAGTTACCACCGAACGAGACACGAAGCGCATCAGGCCTCCGAGCTGCAATTGCCCGGCAATAATTTGTATTCCGCCAGTGAGCAATGTCGCCGCCAGCAGGTACTGGAGACCGTGGTCGCGAACCAGTGTGACCATAACAAGTGCCATGGCACCCGTTGCGGCTGAAATCATTCCGGGACGTCCCCCCACAACGGCAATGACGACGGCAATGCAGAACGACGCATAGAGTCCAACTCTTGGGTCAACGCCGGCGATGATAGAAAAAGCAATCGCTTCTGGAATAAGCGCGAGTGCCACAACTAATCCGGCGAGTAGGTCGCCTCTGATGTTGCCCAGCCAGTCGGCTTTGAGTGTTGCAAACATAATGGTGTATCCGCTGTGTGCTGTGAAAGCATGAAAACTGCTGGGCCGGCAGTGTACTGGTGTCTTGCGCAAAGCGAAAGACAGAGCCCAAGACAGAGCTCAATAGGCGTGTGGTTCTGTGACCCGAATGATTTGTCTTTTTATTGTTAATAAACGACAAATCAGTTTGAATAAAACAGTTAAATAGGACGAATGGCGAGACAGCTTGGGCTGACCCAGACACTGTGAAACAGTGCTCGCGCCTCTCATCCATAAGCAACTGGGAAACGTATAGATTCAAACTTCTTAATGGACTGTAAAGTGAAATTAATCAGCGCTATGTTTCGCCTTAAACTCATGGGCTTGTTGTTCAGTGTCGTCTTTCTTACTGGGTGCTCAGTGCCGCCGCCAAAACCTGTGCCCAATAGTGAAGTCGCGACTGAGTCGGGTATTGCACAAGGCGTAACAAGCGACGCGCGGGTCGTGCGCTGGCTAGATATCCCCTATGCGCAAGCGCCCGTTGGTGGTGGTCGTTGGCGTGCTCCGCGCGCGTTGGCGCCGACTCGAGAACTTATTCAGCCCCAGGCAAATGACATTT
>CAJQLP010000018.1 GCA_905479205.1 uncultured Luminiphilus sp. | reverse complement strand
CCTGGGTATGTGTCGACGTTGGCGTGACATACCCAAGCCCACAATCGCTGCAGTTCAAGGCGCCTGTATTGCCGGCGGGCTCATGTTGGCATGGGTGTGTGATTTGATTGTCGCAACTGACGATGCGTTTTTCTCAGATCCAGTCGTACGTATGGGTATCCCCGGGGTTGAGTATTTTGCCCATCCTTTCGAGCTCAACCCCCGGATTGCGAAAGAGTTTCTGTTTACCGGCGATCGCATGAGCGCCGAGCGTGCTTATCAGATGGGCATGGTCAATAGAATGAGTACTCGCGAAACACTCACGGATGACGTCGCAGCCTTGGCCAGTAAGGTAGCTGAGATGCCGCGGCTTGGCCTGGCTTTGACGAAGCAAGCCATTAATAACATTGAAGACCTGCAGGGTAAGCGGACGGGGATGGATGCCGCGTTCGCATGGCATCACTTCACCCATGCACACAATGAGCTGGTGTCAGGTGACAAGCTGGGTGGCCAGAACGCCAAAACTATGGCGGCAAAAAACAAAGAACAGGATAGTTGAAGGCGTATGGATCTTAATTACACTGAAGCGCAGCATGCTTTCCGAGCTGAAATTCGCGAGTGGCTTGCGGTCAACGTCCCTCGAACGCCTCTTGCCTCGTTTGATACCAAAGAAGGTTTTGCGGCACATCGGGAGTGGGAGCGAACCCTCGCGAAAGGCAACTGGGGCATGGTCACATGGCCAGAAGTTTACGGTGGACGCGGCTGTGACTTGATCGAATGGTTGATTTTTGAGGAAGAGTACTACCGTGCCGGTGCGCCGTTGCGTGTGAACCAGAATGGCATTTTCTTGCTTGGGCCAACACTCATGGAATACGGCACTGAGGAGCAGAAAGCGCGCTTTATCCCTGCCATGGCGAGTGGTGATGAAATTTGGGCTCAGGGTTGGTCTGAACCCAACGCCGGCTCCGATATGGCGGCCATCCGATGTCGCGCCGATCGAGACGGCGATGAGTTTGTGATCAACGGCCAGAAGATTTGGTCGACTCGCGCTGTTTACGCAGACTGGGTATTCGGTCTTTTCCGCACTGATCCAGCGTCTGAGCGTCACCGTGGCTTGAGTAAAATTCTCGTGCCACTCAACGCCGCCGGTATTACGGTGCGACCCATTGCACAGTTGAACGGCCTTCCAGGATTTGCAGAAATCTTCTTCGACGATGTTCGGGTTCCCGCATTTAATATGTTGGGAGGCGAGGGCGAAGGCTGGAATATCGCTATGGCGACGGCAGGTTTTGAGCGTGGATTAATGCTTCGTAGCCCCGCGCGCTTTCAGCAGGCGGCGCGTCGGCTGGTCGATCTTTATCGAGATCGAGGCAATGATATTCTTGATCCATCGATTGAAGATGCGGTGCTGCGCTGCTACATGGACGCGGAAGCTTATGCGTTGTCTACGTACCAAACGGCTTCCAAGCTAACGCGCGGTGGTTCGATTGGCCCTGAGGCGAGTTGTAACAAAATCTTCTGGTCAGAGATGGATATTCTTATTCACGAAACAGCGATGAAGCTTCTTGGCGCGCGCGCTGAAATAGAGCCCGAAACAGCTACAGAAATTACCGAGCTTGGCAGTTGGCTAGATGGCTTCATGTTTGCGCAATCCGGTCCGATTTACGCCGGCACTAATGAGATTCAGCGCAACATCATTGCCGAGCGCATGCTTGGCATGCCGCGCAAATAATCATAGGTTGAACGACGATGGATTTTACCTTTAGTGACGATCAGCTGAGCTTTCGCGATGCGCTTCATGCCATGTTGGTTGGTGAAGTAACAACTGACCGAATTCGCTCACGCTGGGATACCGATTCCGGCACTGACGAGGCTCTGCTCCAGCAGATCCAAGCGTTCGGCTTCGGATCAATGTTAGTGCCTGAAAGCCTTGATGGTTTAGGCCTCGATTTAGTGGACTTTGTGTTGCTGGCAGAAGCATGTGGTCGTGCGGCCTTACCCGAACCTGTCGTTGAGTCGGCTATGGTTGTCACGCCATTGCTGGTCGATGTACTGGATCGAGGGTTGGGCAACGGTTTTGTGCAGGAAGTTCTCGACGGCCTGATTGCGGGAACCACGAGCGTGGCAGTGGCGCATCCAATTAATCCGTGTGTCAATTTTGCTCACCGTGCCGATTGGTTGCTGCTCGAGCATGGGGATGAACTGCATTTGATTCATCGTGATTCGACGACCTTAAAAAGTCACAAAAGCGTTGATCCGAGTCGCCGCTTGGCATCCGTCACTTTTGATCCGAGTTCAGACACGCAAATTGCCAACGGTGAAGCCGGCGCTAAGCTCTGGCGTGCGACGCTGAATCGTGGCGCATTGGCGAGCGCGGCACAGCTGCTGGGCTTGACGCAGGGTATTATTGACCAATGCATTCAGTACAGTACCGACCGCCATCAGTTCGGGCGCGCGATTGGGGTGAATCAAGCGGTGAAACATTTGATGGCAGATGTGGCCGTCCAGCTTGAATACGTAAAGCCCGTTGTTTATCGAGCCGCGTATACGGCGGCTGTATCGCCTGATCGTGCGGATTTTGCAGTGTCTCACGCAAAAATAGCGGCGGCGAGGGCCGCAATGTTAGCTGCCCGCAACAGTATTCAGCTGCATGGAGCCATGGGTTACACCTGGGAGTGCGATCTTCAAATATGGGTGAAGCGTTGCTGGGCGCTTGCGCGTGAATGGGGTGATGACGGCTTTCACAAAAATCGCATGCATGAATGGTTGCTGCGCCCCAATGCATTGTTAGGCCCGGAATTCACATTTGGCCGTCGCTCAATTACCGATAGCGTCGACGTCGCTTAAGGATACTTAGAATGACTCAACGAACAGATGCATATATTGTCGATGCATTGCGAACACCTACTGGCCGTCGAAAAGGGTCTTTAGCGCACATGCACGGTGCCGATTTGGGTGCATTTGCGATTAAAGCCATTGTTGAGCGCAATAGCATTCCCGATCGCGATTATGACGATGTTATTTTTGGTTGTGTGGATACTATTGGTCCTCTTGCCGGCGATATCGCTAGAACAAGCTGGTTAGCCGCGGGGCTAAGTGATGAAGTGCCTGGCACTACTATCGATCGTCAGTGTGGATCTTCGCAGCAAGCCGTCCATTTTGCAGCGCAGGCAGTAATGTCGGGCACGATGGACATCGTGCTGGCGGGCGGCGTGCAGACCATGACGCAAATACCGATTTCATCGGCGATGCTTGCAGGGCAAGCGCTCGGCTTCAACGATCCCTTTTCAGGCAGTGAGGGTTGGGTTGATCGCTATGGGGATGGCTTGGTGACACAGTTTAAGTCTGCCCAAATGATTGCCGATAAGTGGCAGCTATCCCGGGAGGCAATGGAGGCGTTCTCATTGGAGTCCCACCGACGCGCCCGTGCGGCAACTGACGCCGGGTTTTTTGATCGCGAGATCGTGCCTATGAATGGTTTAGCGATGGACGAGACCATTCGCGACACGTCCCTTGAAGCTATGGCCGGGCTAGAGCCCCTGCAGGCAGGTGGCTCGATCACTGCGGCTGTATCGAGCCAAACCTGTGATGCTGCATCAGCTGTATTGGTTGTGAGTGAAGCTGCGCTTAAACGTTATGGTTTAACGCCAAGAGCGCGTATTGCACATATGAGTGTGCGGGCTGACGATCCTATCTGGATGCTAACGGCGCCGATTCCTGCGACAGCTCATGCGATGAAGAAATCGGGTTTGAGTTTGAGTGACATTGACCTGGTCGAAATAAACGAAGCGTTTGCATCGGTGCCAATGGCGTGGCTTGCGGAAACCGGCTATCCCCACGAGCAAACCAATGTTAATGGCGGTGCGATCTCTCTTGGCCATCCCTTGGGTGCAACGGGTACCAAACTGATGACCACGTTGTTGCACGAGATGGAGCGGCGGCAAGTGCGCTACGGACTACAAACAATGTGTGAGGGTGGCGGTCAAGCAAACGTCACTATTTTAGAGCGGCTTTAATTTTGAACGGCTTAACGAGGTAGCTATGTCGGGTATTTGTCAGGATCGTGTGGTTATTGTTACCGGCGCTGGGGGTGGCTTAGGTGCAGCCCATGCGCGGGTATTGGCTGCTGAAGGTGCGCAAGTGCTAGTTAACGATATTAACACTGAGGCAGCTCAGGCAGTGGTCGACGAGATTCTCACAAGTGGTGGTCGAGCAGTCGTGAACCGTTCAGACATCACGAATTATGAGAGTTCGGGCGAGGCGGTGAAACAGGCGCTAGATACCTTTGGCGATCTTCATGCGGTGGTGAATAACGCGGGTAATAATCGCGATCGTATGTTTGCATCGTTGAGCGAGGCGGATTGGGACGCCGTTATGGCTGTTCATCTGAAGGGCCACTTTTGTATTGCGAGTCACGCAGTGCAGTATTGGCGCCACCAAGTGAAATCCGGTGTTGCCGTTTCAGGCCGATTGGTAAACACGACGTCCGGCGCTGGGCTTCAAGGGTCGGTGGGCCAGTCGAATTACGCTGCAGCGAAAGCGGGGATTGCGGCGCTTACCTTGAATCAAGCGGCAGAGCTCGGTCGTTATGGAGTCACGGCCAATGCTATTTGCCCCGTTGCGAGGACCGGCATGACTACGGCTGTACCCGCCATGGCTGAGCGTATGGCGGCCCCGGACGACAATAGTTTCGATCATTTTGCACCCGAAAATGTCTCTTCAGTGGTCGCATGGCTGTGCTCTGGTCGCTCGGCGCATGTCACTGGCAAAATCATCGAAGCCGAAGGTGGTCGTATCGCGATTGCTGATGGTTGGCGTAGTACTGACGGCGTCGATAAAGGTTCACGTTGGGCTCCCGCAGATGTGGGCGATGCCATGGCAATACTGCTAGAGCAAGAAGTTCCCGCGCAAGCGGTATGGGGTAGTTAAGCTTTAGATCGAAAGCGATCTAGGCGTATTGAGGAGACACACGTGGACTTTCGCTTTACCGATGAGCAGCGAATGCTGGCGGATACAGCAAGCGCTTTCATGCAAGAGGTGGCTGATAGCTCGGCGACCCGTCAAGCGATGATATCTGATGCCGGCTACTGCGCCGAATCTTGGCAGCGGTTGTGCGAACAAATGTACTGGCAAGGCATATTAGTACCCGAGGCTTGCGGTGGTTTAGACCTCGGTTTTGTCGAGCAAATTATTGTGCTCGAAGCAATGGGCGAGCGATTGCACTGTTCGCCTTTATTTTCAAGTGTCATCGCCACACTCGCTTTAAGATCTGTTCCAGAGTCCGCAATCGCATTTTCGTTGCTTGAGCGTATTTGCGCCGGTGACATTGTGTCGCTTGCGCATACCGAGGCTCGTCCCGATTGGGGCAGTGAGGGCGTGGGCGTCACTGCTTCGATTGGCGAAAGTGGTTGGACGCTTGACGGTTGCGCGCGGTTCATCCCTTTCGGCCACAGCGCCAATACTTTTCTCATCGTGGCGCGACATGCTGAGGGTTTAGGGCTATTCGTCGCTGATAATAATCAGCCCGGCGTCCACTGCCAACGCGTTCAGACGATGGATCAAACTCGAGCTATGGCGGATCTGACACTTACCAATGTCAGCGTTGCACGCGAGTACTGTCTGAGTACGGACTTTGAAGGTACCCTCGATGCCGTACTGGATGCTGCACGTATTTTATTGGCTGCGGATCAAGTGGGTGGTGCGCGCAAGAGTCTCGAATTGAGTGTCGACTATGTGCAGGAGAGAGTGCAGTTTGGTCGATCGATTGCCTCTTTTCAGGCTATTAAACACAAAGCAGCCGATATGATGGTCAAGGCCGAGTCGGCGCGCTCGTTACTTTATGCCGCAGGCTGCATAGCCGATGAGTGGCTGTCGGGATATAGCGATGAACGGGCGCTCTGTGAAGCTGCGGCTATGACATCTGCGGCAGCCGGTGAGGCGTACTTTTTTACCGCAGGTTCAGGGATCCAGCTGCATGGCGGTGTAGGCATTACGGAAGAATACGACATTCAACTGTACTTTAAACGCGCGCGCAGTACAGAAGCCTATCTAGGTAACCCGACCGCACAGCGCGAAGTGGTAGCACGGTTACTCTTGGATGGAGATTCCTAGCATGCATTTACGATTTACAGCGGCAGATGAAGAATTTCGCGCACAGGTCGCAGATTGGCTAAGTGAAAACCTGGTTGGAGAGTTTGCGGCGGTGCGTGGACGCGGTGGCCCCGGAGATGAGCATTGCTTCGTCGAAGAGCGAAAAGCGTGGGAACAGCGATTAGCAGAGGGTGGCTGGACATGCATCGGCTGGCCCGAAGCATGGGGTGGCCGCAACGCAAGTATTGAACAGCAAGTTATCTTTAACGAGGAATATGCGCGCGCAGGAGGCCCGGGACGGGTCGGACACATCGGTGAAACATTGATGGGGCCAACGTTACTGGCATTCGGTTCAGACGCGCAAAAAAAGCGTTATCTTCCCGGCATTAAATCGGGGCGAGACTTGTGGTGCCAGGGATATTCGGAGCCCAGTGCAGGCAGTGATTTAGCTAATGTTCGTACCCGTGCGATCTTCGATGAGCCTAGCCAGCGGTGGCGCATTTCTGGTCAAAAAGTCTGGACATCGCTCGCCCATGAGTCGGACTATGTGTTCGTCATTGCCCGTACTGATCCCCAGCAAAAGTCTCACAAAGGCCTGGGGTTTTTCTTGATTGCAATGGATCAGCCGGGGGTGACGGTTCGGCCAATTACTCAGCTCACGGGCACCGCAGAGTTTAACGAAGTTTTTTTTGACGACGCTGTTTGTAGTGCTGAAGACATAATTGGTGAGCCAGGCGATGGTTGGAAAGTCGCAATGGGCTTGCTTGGATTCGAGCGCGGCGTATCGACTCTCGGACAGCAAATGCTTTTTCAAACAGAGCTGGATGAAATTATTCGAATCGCTAAAAGTAATGGTAGCGCGCAAGATCCAGCGATCCGCCAGCGTATTGCAGAGGCGCATATCGGATTGCGTGCAATGCGATTCAACAGTCTGCGAATGCTGTCAGGTGTAGCGGACGATGCGAGCCTCGGGCGCGAGGCAATGATATACAAACTTTACTGGTCGAGCTGGCACCGTAACTTAGGCAAGTTGGCTATGGATGTACTAGGACCAGACGCTGAGCTTCTTCTCGACGGTCCTTATGAACTAGGGCGCTTGCAGTCGCTCTTTTTGTTTACCCGAGCGGACACCATCTACGGTGGCACTAATCAAATTCAACGTAATATTATCGCGGAGCGTGCTCTCGGCATGCCGAAAGAGCCCCGCGGCACAGCTACTTGAGGAATCCCATGAGTAAGATTATTCCACCTTACGTCGCCGGCCATAATTTATTAGCGGGAAAAAGTGTGTTGATCACTGCCGCTGCGGGCGCGGGCATTGGCTTCTCTGCAGCGCAGCGAGCGGTAGAGGAAGGCGCACGCGCTGTGGTTATCAGTGATGTCCATGAAGGGCGCCTGGCGCAAGCGGTTGATACGCTCGCGGCAATTAATCCTGACTGTCAGGTGTTTGGGAAACTCGCCGATGTTACTTGTGAAGACGACGTTCAGGCTTTAGTTGAATTTGCCGACCAGAAAGCAGGTGACATTGATGTGCTTATCAACAACGCGGGACTCGGCGGTTCTAAATTACTTGTCGATATGACAGATGAAGAGTGGTCGCGGGTGCTCGATATAACGCTTACCGGCACCATGCGTATGACACGCGCAATGTTGCATCGCATGCAATCCCGCGCGCGCGGCGTGATTATTAACAACGCCTCAGTGCTCGGCTGGCGCGCGCAAAAAGAACAGTGCCATTACGCGGCGGCGAAGGCCGGTGTGATGGCTTTGACCCGATGTTCGGCACTTGAAGCTGCTGAGCACGGCATTCGTATTAATGCAGTTTCTCCCAGTATTGCCATGCATGACTTTCTGCGTAAGACCACACCGCCTGAACTACTGGAACAGTTGTCCTCCCGTGAAGCATTCGGGCGAGCGGCTGAAGTCTGGGAAGTGGCTAATGTCATGATGTTTCTCGCGAGCGATTATTCAAGTTACATGACCGGTGAAATCGTTTCGGTGTCGAGTCAGCATGCCTGAACACTACAACAAGAATAAAAGGAGAGATCATGAGTGACGATAATTTTGATCGCGAAGTCGATGTACTCGTTGTCGGTACCGGTAATGGTGGTCTGACTGCCGCGGTCTGCAATTATGAGATGGGCACGAAAGATATCCTAGTGATAGAAAAGGCCGATAAAGTCGGCGGCACAAGTGCGACGTCAGGCGGCGGTATTTGGATTCCCGTTAATCATTATGCGGTTGAAGCCGGCGCCAATGATTCATTGGCTGACGCAAAAACGTATTTGATGGCAACCTTGGCAGGTGAAGATGTCCCTGAAGAGCTCATCGATAATTACGTCGAGAACGGCCCGCGCATGCTTCGTTTTCTTCATGACCGTACCGACGTGCGTTATGAGTCGTTGGAACATTATCCCGACTACTACACCAACGCCGAGGGAGCCCGAGAAGGGCATCGTTCACTTGAGCCCGCGCCTATTATGGCGTCTGAGTTGGGCGACAGCTGGCGCAATATGACGTGGACGCATCACATGATGCGCATGTTTAACCGTATTCACTTTACCCAGGTTGAAGCCCACACTCTCATGGTTCAGGTGCCTGGTTGGAAAAAGTTACTTGGCAAATTAATTTGGGATTATGCTAAGGATATCGGCTGGCGGATTAAAACACCGATATCGCGGCGATTAGCGTGTGGCTCGGCAGGTGTAGCCCGGCTGTACTTATCCGTATTAAAACGTGAGATCCCCGTATTATTGAACACGCGCTTCTTGGAACTCATCGCGGATGGCGACCAAATAATCGGTGCAGTCATTGAGCACGGTGGCCAGAGACAGCGGGTGCGTGCGCACAAGGGCGTTATATTGGCGTCGGGTGGTTTTGAGCACAACCAACAGTTACGCGAGCAATATCTGCCGGAGCCAACAAATACTGAGTGGAGTGCTGGGTCACCCTCGAACGAAGGTGATGCGCTACTAGCGGGCCTTGGAGTGGGCGCTAAAACGCGTTTAATGAATGATGCTTGGTGGACAACAACTTTATGCGTCCCCGATGAACCCACGCCACGCTTAGCAATTATGGAGAAGTCCTTTCCAGGATCTTGCGTGGTTAATAGCGCGGGCCAACGCTTTGCGAACGAGTCACAAAACTACATGGCGTTTCAGAAAGCCCTGTTCAAAACTCACACCGCGGAAACCCCAAACGCGCCCGCTTGGCATATTTTTGACGCGCGTTTTAGAAAGAATTACATAGTCGGGCCTATGATGACTCAGGCAATGAAGCCCGATTGGCAATTGCCCAAAAAATGGTTTGAGACAGGATTCATTGCCAAAGCAAATACCGTACGGGAGTTAGCCGAACAATTAGGCATCGATGCTAACGGTCTCGAAACGACTATTGCGCGCATGAATGAGTTTGCGATCACCGGCACAGACGAGGACTTTGCGCGCGGAGAGTCGGCTTATGACCGCTATTACGCCGACCCATCGATTAAGCCCAATCCTTGTCTCGCACCGATTGACCAAGCGCCCTATTATGCAATGCGCATAGAAGCGGGTGACTTTGGCACTCTCGGCGGGCTGGATACGGATATTCATGGGCGGGTAAAAAAGGCGGACGGGGGCATGTTCAAAGGCCTATTCGCTGTGGGCAACTGCTCAGCTGCGTTGCTGCCGACGTATCCCGGCCCCGGTGCCACACTGGGCCCTGCGATGACAATGGCGTACCAAGCCGCAAAGCATATCAACGACTACAACGACTAGGGAGTTCTTATGCTCGACCTCGAAGCAATCGAACTGATAAAGCAGCTTAAGGCGCGTTATTTTCGTTTTCTCGATACGCGCGATATCGATGGCCTTAAATCAGTGTTTACAGCGGATGCAAAAGCGCATTTTAAAGGTGCGGACTATGAGTTTGAACTTGAAGGCTGGGATGCATTAGAGGCGTTTTATCGTAAATCATTCACCGATACGTCCTTTGGTATGCATAACGGCCACCACCCCGAAATTACGGTGGATGGGGAAACGGCGACAGGTATTTGGTACTTACAAGATATCTTCGTCGAGCTTAATCATAAGCTGACCATCATGGGCAGCGCGCTTTATAACGATACCTATCGCAAGGTAGAGGGTGAGTGGCGAGTTGCTTCCACCGGCTATCGGCGCTTGTGGGAGGAGTACCACACACGCGGTGACGATATTAA
>CAJQLP010000017.1 GCA_905479205.1 uncultured Luminiphilus sp. | reverse complement strand
ATCCATTAAGACGCCTTAGGCGCTCAATGAGGCTCGATGTATCCCAACGACCACCCCCCATATGTTGAATGTCAGCATAGAATTGATCGACCAAGGCGGTGACCGGCAGCGATGCGCCCACGTCGTTGGCGGCTTGGATCACGATACCCAAATCTTTGCGCATCCAGTCGACTGCGAAGCCAAAGTCGAACTGACCATCGATCATAGTGGCGTGTCGATTCTCCATCTGCCAGCTTTGTGCGGCGCCTTTAGAGATGGCAGCAATCACTGCACGGCCATCCAACCCCGCTTTGTCGGCAAAATGCAGTGCTTCTGAAAGACCCTGTACCAGCCCCGCAATACAAATTTGATTAGCCATTTTAGTGAGTTGACCTGCCCCGCTTTCCCCCATGAGTCGAGTGCTTTTTGCATAGCAATTGAGCAGTGGCATCATGCGCTCGTAAACAGGCTCGGCGCCTCCAATCATGATGGTGAGAGCACCGTTCTCAGCGCCAGCTTGTCCACCCGATACTGGCGCGTCGAGAAAGCACAAATTGTGTTCGGTGCAGGTCTGATCAAGTTCGCGCGCAAGCTCGGCAGATGCGGTGGTGTGATCGATAACGACGCTACCTGGCTTCATTGTGGTCAATATACCGTTGTCCCCATAGATCACGCTTCGGACGTCATCATCATTGCCGACGCAGATACAAACCACATCGGCATTTAATGCAGCAAGGGCGGGCGTTTCGGCGTTGACGCCGCCGTAGTCTGTTACCCACTGTGTGGCTTTGTCGGCGGTTCGATTGTAAACGCAGGTAGTGAAGCCGGCTTTCTGTAGATGGCCCGCCATTGGGTAACCCATGGCCCCTAAGCCAATAAAAGCAACGCGCTTTATGTTCGATGTCATCTCTATCCCCTTGAGCGATATTGTTCGCCGTAACGTGGGCTTGGCCGGGTCCGGAATGTAACTAACTCTATGCCACCCCCATACAGAGAGCATGATAATAGATGTACTATAAAGATAGTTAAACGCTACACGTAGATTAAAGTGCAAGGAGGGTTAGGGCATGGCGGTACTACATAAAATGGTCGCAGGGGTAATTGTCGCTGGCGTCGCAATGTCTGGGTTCGCGCAAAGCTTGGGTCCCGGCGCAAGACCCGTGGGTGCCGATTGGTCGCGCAGTCCTGTCTATGGCACGCACGGCATGGCAGCTACGGCGCAACCGTTGGCGTCGCAAGTCGCTCTTGATGTGCTTAAAGCGGGGGGGAGTGCGGTTGATGCTGCGGTGGCAGCAAATGCGACCTTAGGATTGATGGAGCCCACAGGTAATGGAATCGGTGGCGATCTATTTGCCATTGTTTGGGATCCCAAAACGCAGAAACTTTATGGTTACAACGGGTCAGGCCGATCGCCATTGGGTCGTGATCTTGATCAGATGAATACAAAGATTGCCGCGATGAAAGCCGACGGTCGTCTTGCTGCAGATTATGCCGGTATTCCCTCCCATGGATCGCTGTCAGTAACAGTGCCCGGAGCTGTCGATGGATGGTTTGCGCTGCATGAGCGTTGGGGAAAGCTATCCATGAAACAAGTGCTTGCACCCGCGATTGGTTATGCCGAGCAAGGTTTCCCCCTGTCGCCGGTTATAGCCAGTGGATTTGCTGCAAATCTTCGCCGTTTTCAGTCTGTCGCGCCGATGGTGGAGGAGCTTGATAATGCTATGGCATTGTATTTCGCCGGCGCAAAAGCACCTGCTGCTGGCGATATTTTTTCCAATCCTGATCTGGCGAAAACGCTTCAGGTAATAGCGGATGAGGGTCGCGATGCTTTTTACGAGGGCGAGTTGGCGGCCAGACTTGGCGCATACTTCACGCGTATTGGTGCGGACCTCACCTACGACGATCTCAAGCGGCATCGAGGAGAGTGGGTTGAGCCGCGGGGTGTTGATTATCATGGCGTTACTCTATGGGAACTGCCTCCTAATGGGCAGGGCTTTGCTGCCTTAATGATGCTCAATATTCTCAAACAGACTGACTTACGCGATTTCGAGAGAGGCTCGCCAGAAATCTTCCATTACATGGTCGAAGCTAAACGGTTAGCGTTTGAAACTATGGCGCAAACGTTTGGAGACTCTGATTTTTCGAATATTCCTATTGATGACTTGTTGTCAGAGGATTTTGCGCGACGACAATTTCAGCGAATTGATCCCAAAACAGTGATTGCGCCAGACGCCTTGGCGGTTGAATTAGAGGGTGAGGGCGACACTACCTATCTGACTGTAGCTGATAAAGATGGCGTTATGGTGTCGCTCATCCAGTCTAATTATCGAGGCATGGGTTCGGGTCTTGTCCCTGATGGTATGGGATTTATGTTGCAGGATCGCGGTGAATTGTTCTCGTTAGATCCCAAGCATCCCAATAGCTACGAACCCGGTAAGCGTCCTTTTCATACAATTATTCCAGCTTTTCTCACTCAGAATGGACAGCCTCTCATGAGCTTTGGCCTCATGGGTGGGGGCATGCAGCCTCAAGGGCACGTGCAAATCGTGGTAAACATGATTGATTTTGGCATGAACGTCCAAGAGGCGGGCGATGCTGCGCGTTTTTCCCATGATGGCGGTGCAAGTCCCGACGGCGGGGCACCTGACGAGTACGGTGTACTTTATGTAGAGCCAGGTGTTCCTCAGAGCACAATCGATGCCCTGTCGGCTTTGGGCCATACGGTTGAAGTTAATGATGGCGGAGTGATGTTTGGAGGTTATCAGGCAATAGTGAGAGACCCAAATAGTGGCGTTTACTCGGGAGCAACAGAGATGAGAAAAGACGGTACGGTTACCGCCTGGTGACCTTACTCTTCCTCTTCCGTGAATACTTCATCGTAGTCGAACTCTGCCTCAAATTCGGAATACGAAGGACGTTCAGGAAGAGGCTGTAGATCCGCCTCGCTAGCTTCTGGACTTCGAGGGTCATTATCAAAACTCGCGGGTGCGGTATCGAGACCCGCGGCGACAAAAGGACTTTGATCTTCTACCGATACAGCGGTTTTGCCGAGTGGTTGCAGCATAATGTAAAGCGCAGCGATGACCGAAAAGCCCGCGATCCCGAAAAAGAGAAAGCTACTCCCGAACAGCGACATCATCTGACCAATGGCCAAAGGCGCTGTGGCAGCGGCTAGTGAATTAAGTAGCAGCACTGAAGATGCAATAGTGACAAACTCATCTGGCTTACTGTTATCCGCAGCTTTTGCCAAGGATACAGCGTAGATAGCATTGGCTGCTGCGCCAAAAAGGAATCCTGCGCATAACAGCCAGCTCGTATTGGTCGACAGCGTCATGAGTAAGCTGGATCCAGCCGTTGCGATTGCCAGGCCTGCGAGCACATAACGTCGATCAATTCGATCGGATATGAGACCGATGGGGTATTGCGCTAAAGCGCCGCCGACGACCGTTGAGCTAATGAACAGCGGCACAAAATCGGTGGTGCCAGCCGCACGGAGACTAAAAACTGCGGCGAGACTCCAAAAACTGCCCATC
Organism: uncultured Luminiphilus sp.; assembly: GCA_905479205.1. Classification (GTDB taxonomy): domain Bacteria; phylum Pseudomonadota; class Gammaproteobacteria; order Pseudomonadales; family Halieaceae; genus Luminiphilus. The sequence continues at coordinate 36,178 of CAJQLP010000017.1, read as the reverse complement.
ACAATACCCGAGAGTAAGCCTCCTGCAAAAGCAGTATGGGAGCGTTTGTAGAGCAGTGTAAAACTGAGCTTAGTACTGGGGACCGGTGCTGGCGCCAAAGACTTGGTGAGACTAACGGGTACTACGGCGAGTGCGATCAAGATGCCCGCCAAGATGAACGGTTTTGACGAATCTGCAGGTGTTAAGTTGACTAAGAACTGCCCGAGTGTAATCGCTGCGAGAGTTAGAAATGTGTAAATCGCAAGTACTTTTCCTCGGGCGTCGCTCGGTGTTTGGTCGGTTAGCCAGCTCTCAATGACGGTGTAGGCACCACACATCATTGCGCCGATGGTAAAGCGAAGGATGAGCCAAACTGCTAGGTGGTTTGATAAATCGAGGGCGAGCAGTGCGCTCAAAAATCCGGCAAGCAGTGCGCCGAAGATACGAATGTGGCCAACCTGAGCAATGATATTGGGGATAAAAAAGCAGCCGGTTACAAACCCTAGATAGTAAGCGGACGCTGTTAGCCCGATCAGCGTATCACTGAAGCCAATTTGGTCTGCGCGTAAGGGGAGGAGTGTGAGATGCAAACCATGCCCAGCCAAGAGTAGGGCAGTTGCTATCAATAATGATGTTAGTGGTCTAAGACTACGCATTAAACGTTAGTGGGCTCGCTATTAGATGGCATTTTTGTGTGATTCCAATGATCGCAGTAGCGAGTGTTAATGTCATGTCCAAGGCTATAGGATTACTGGCGCAGCGCAAGGATGCTTGGCCTATTCTGGTATGAATTCACTGTCAAAAGAGGGGTTGGTTCAAGCCCGTGATAGAAGTGATCGCCCCGGAGAGAGACCGAGAATTGGGCGTAGCGCGAAGTACTTAGAGATTTTTAAAAGTAGCTAGAAGTGGTTACGGATAGAAATTGGCTCTCAGTAATCTATAAATGGGGACTGCAAGAGACGCTATACTGACAAGCGTTTCGCCCGCGTAATCGCTGGGTACTTAGGGGATTAAGCTCACGTGCACCAAAGAGAGCAAGGTTTATGTTTCCAATTCAATTTGTCGAGGGTTAACGCTGATGACTGAGCATTCTGGTGTCGTAAGACCTAAGGCTATTGTCATAGGCGCAGGCGGCGGGCTAGGGCACGCCGTTATTGCAGAGCTTATGTCCACGGAGCGCTATACGGTTCACGCTGTATCGCGTAAGCCTGTCAATGCATTAGTCGACCGCTCTTGGGAGTGCGATTACGAAGATGACTCGATTGCAAGAATCGCTCAAGCCATCAGCGCTGAGCCCGGTTCACTTTCACGCTTGATCATTTGCAACGGCGTCCTGCACGGCGAAAGTTTTCGGCCTGAGCGCTCAATTAAGCATTTGAATAGACACAGTATGCTTCACGTGCTCGAGACGAATACTGTAGTTCCTATGTTGTGGTTGGCCGCTTTCACGACGGCTATTAAGAATGCAGATGAACTCCGTATTGCCGTTTTTTCAGCGCGAGTAGGAAGCCTTACCGACAACGGATTAGGTGGCTGGTGCAGTTATCGAGCAAGTAAAGCGGCGCTTAATATGTCGCTGAAATGTGCGGCTATCGAGTACGCTCGACTCAATAAGAACACAAAGTTGATCGCTTTCCACCCGGGAACGACGGATACCGCGATGTCAAAGCCATTTCAAAAGGGAGTGCCTGAGGGGAAGTTATTCGAGCCGTCCTTTGTCGCGCACCGTCTTATTACTTTACTTGACGCTATCGCCTCAGACGGAGAGTTGACGTACATTGACTGGGATGGAAAAACCATCCCTTGGTAGAGATGCTTGCTGGGCTCGAAAAATGCCTTTAAGCCCGTAACGTCGTGCTGCTGCGCGCTGCTGTATGTAGGCCTGTGCTAACAGCGACTTTAACGAAGAAACTCAGCGCGGGTTTCCGAGTTCGCTTTAAAAGCCCCACCAAGTGCAGTTGTACGCGTAGATGAATTACTGTCCATAACCCCCCGCGATTTAACACAGTAATGTACTGCGTCTATGGTGACCGCAACATCGTCGGTTTCAAGTAGTGTTTGGAGTGCAACCAGAACTTGCTGAGTTAGCCGTTCCTGCACCTGCGGGCGCTGAGCGAAAAATCTTACGATACGGTTAAGCTTGCTGAGTCCGATAATTTTATCGTTAGGGATATAGGCCACACGGGCTTTACCATCGATCGTCACAAAGTGATGTTCACAGGTCGACGTTAAATCGATGTCATCAACGCGAACCATTTCCTCAACCTGCATTTTATTATCGATTATTGAAATTTTTGGAAACTGACCGTAATCAAGGCCAGAAAAAATCTCATCGATGTACATCTTCGCTATGCGATGGGGCGTCTCACACAAACTGTCGTCCGCGAGATCAAGGCCCAGCGCTGTTGTGATGTCAGTAAAAGCGTCACGGATAATGGTGTACTTCTGCTCACGGGTGTAGCCATTCTCGATCAGAGGTGTCTCCAGACCGCGCTCTATCAATGCGCTCCGAACCAGCTCAGCTTCGGTACTTAAAGTCGACGGAAAGTTGACGGTCTTGCTTTTCACTGTTGGATTAAGCATGAGAATTTCCTTTTGTTTGTAATTTACAGTTACGACGCGCACAAGGGGTTGGATTACTCTGATCGTTATGGCTCTAACGGCCACTGTTGCCGTCGCGGATGCGCATGGAGATACCGTGGAGCGATTTAGTAAGTAGGATGCTGCATTTGTTGGCATTCTTGGGGTTGATTAGCCGCCCCTTTTGCCTGTTACAATCACCACGCGGCGACCGACCTCATGCATTCGGCCTAGCCGAATTGACAGGAAGTCATTATTAAACAAGGAGTTGTTATGTTGACCCGCTTAAAAAGTGCAGCCGTTCCTCTAGCTGTGCTAGCTGTTGGTATTGGGATTTTCGTTTTACTCAATGCCACCAAACCTACACCCGATGCCGCTACGGAACTCCCCCGTGCGCTTAGTGTTTATGTCGAAACGGCTTCTGAGCGCGACGCGCAATTGCGCATACAAGCCAACGGTGAAGTCCGTGCTCGAATTCGTTCCGATATTGTCCCACAAGTTAACGGCCGAATTATTGAGGTGTCTCCCGAGTTTGTCGAAGGTGGAGCATTCGCCGCTAACGAAACCCTCTTTGTTATTGAAGACACGGACTACCAGTCTGCATTGAACGAGGCGCAAGCCCGGGTTGCCTCCGCGCAGGTGGATCTTGAGCAAGCCCTGGCGGATGCAGACGTGGCGCGTAAACAGCTGGCAGGGCAGGCCAATCCCTCTCCACTAGCACTGAAAAAGCCACAGGTCGCACGCGCAGAGGCGGGCCTTGAGGCCGCATTGGCGAGCTTGTCGTTGGCCAAAACCAATTTGGCACGTACCCGCGTCTCGCTACCCTATGCTGGGCGCATAGCGATGACTACCGTAGATCTTGGGCAATTTGTGAGCGCGGGGAAAGTCGTTGGATCGGCGTTCTCTACGGACAGTGTCGAAGTGCGGTTACCACTTACCGATGCCCAGTTAGGCGCGCTAGGCGTCCCAATTGGTTATCGCTTCGAGGAGGGGCAGGGCTTGCCTGTGGACTTCAGTGCCGAGGTCGCTGGTAAGGTCTACCGGTGGTCTGGCGAGCTGACCCGAATGGATGCGTTAATCGACCCAGCGACAAGGGTCATTTATGCCACCGCAGAGGTCAAAGATCCTTACAAGAATTTAACCAGCCGTGATGCGATGCCTCTGGCCGTGGGCCTCTACGTTAACGCATCTATTGCGGGTCGCATTGTTGATGATGCGATAGAGATTCCAGGGGAAGGGCTGCGTGCAGGTAATCGCGTATTTGTGCTCACCGAGGAAGGGCAGCTCTCAATACGTAACGTCAATGTCATTCACAACACAGCGGATCAAACATTGCTTTCTTCAGGTGTCTCGCAAGGCGAAAACGTCATAGTGTCTGCGATCCGAAATCCGATTGCCGGTATGCGATTAGAGTCCATCGACTCGAAGCCAGGTAGTCAGGAAGGTAATCAGGAAGATTATCAGGAAGATTATCAGGACAGCGGCGCTATCGACGCCCTTGCGGACTGAGGAGAGTATCGTGCAAAACTTAATCGCGTGGTGGATCCGTAATCCGGTTGCCGCTAACCTACTGATGCTTGGTATCTTAATAGCGGGCTGGTTAGGGCTCAAAAATATTGAGAAAGAAGCCTTTCCATCAGTGAGTCCCTACCAAGTCCAAATCGAGATTATCTGGCCCGGCGCCTCGCCTCAAGAGATCGAGCAGCAAATTGTTCAGCGTGTCGAAGATGCTATTGAGAATGTGAGTAATGTTTATCGCGTGCGTTCTGAAGCGCGTGAAAGCCTCGCGGTGATTAGCGTCGAAACCTATGCTCGCGTTGATCTCAATGGGTTCATAAATGATGTCAAGAACGCTGTTGATGGCGTGACGTCATTTCCGCGCGATATCGAGAATCCGCGTGTTCGACGATTAGAGTGGCGCCAAGAGATAATTCGCGTTGCAGTGGTGGGAGATATCGGCGAGCGCACCCTAACGCGGCTTGCTCAAGATTTGCGGGAGGATTTTGCTTCCCAGCCCTATATTTCCAAGGTCGAGTTATTTGGCGCTCGCAAAGAAGAAGTTACCGTAGAGCTCTCTGAGCTGGCCTTGCGACGATATGACTTGACGTTTGCAGAGGTAGCAGGCGCCATACGAACGAACTCAATTAACTTATCGTCAGGTCAAGTGAGGACTGCAACTGGAGACATCCAGCTAAGAGTGATCAACTTGGCCGATAACGCGGCAGATTTTAGTGACATTATTATTAGGCAATCGCCCGAAGGCGGTGTCATTCGCGTTGGAGATGTCGCCCGTGTCATCGACGGATTCGAGGAAGAGGAGATTCTCGCTACTCTTAACGGTATTCCGGCGGTGTTATTGCAGGTGCAGTCCACCGATGATATGCAGGTTGTCAAAAGTAGTGAATCAACCAAACGTTGGATTGCGGAGACCAATAAAACGTTACCCCCGGGTGTTCACTTGGAGCTATGGTTCGATACTGCCGATATCTATACCTCGCGGATGGACTTGATTACTGAGTCATCGATTCTAGGCCTTATCCTTGTATTCATTGTGCTGATCTTAACCCTGCGCCCAAAAGTTGCGCTGTGGGTTACAGCGGGTATCGGAGTGGCTTTTTTGGGCTCGTTCGCGCTTTTGCCCGCTAACGACGTCTCGCTTAACGTGATTTCTACCTTCGCTTTCTTGTTGGTACTTGGCATTGTTGTCGATGATGCGATCGTGGTGGGCGAGAGCATTCATCACCACACCCATATCGGTCTTCCGGGCGAAGAAGCGGCCATCGTTGGCACTATGAGCGTTGCGAGACCCGTTATTTTTGCGGTGCTGACAACGATTGTAGCCTTTGCTCCCTGGTTATTTGTATCCGGTGTCGACGCACAGGTTACTCGCCAGTTGTCTATTGTGATCACCTTGGCCTTAATTGTGTCTCTGATCGAGGCGTTTTTTATTCTGCCCGCCCACTTACGGCACGTTGAACCGCGTCATGATCTGAAAGGTCTGGCTCTTAAGCAGCAGAAGATCGCGCACAGTATCGTTATTTTCAGTGAGCGTTACTATCAGCCGTTCCTCAAAAAATGTGTAAGGAATCGCTACACCACTGTGATGGTATTTGTGTCCGCCTTTATTGTGTCAATTGGTTTGTTCGCTACGGGCTGGGTGAAATTTTATTTTATGCCTCAAGTCGAAAACGAGCAGATTTACATCAGTGTTAACTTGCCGACTGGCACGCCTTACGAACGGGCACTGGAAGTTCTTGATCAGCTGCAAAGCGCTGAGCGAGCTTTGGCTCAAGAGGTGGAGGCGAAAGCCGAGAGCAGTGGCGAAGGCACCGGCAAGTTGATTGAGGGTTGGTATACCCGGTCGCGGCGCGACAGTGTTATCGCAATTGTGCGTCTATCGCCGCCAGAGATACGTGATTTGAGTGCTCGTGAGGCAGCCGAACGACTTAGGGAGTTAACGGGTGAAATCCCAGATGCGGATGAAATTCGTGTTAACTATACCCTTAATGACAATACGCCTAGCGTGACGTTTCTGCTTCAGCATAGTAATTTTGAGACGCTCAAGCAGGCCAGTGAAGACCTGCAATTACATTTACAGGGTTATGAGTCTGCGTTCTTCGTACGAGATGATCAGCAAGGTGAGCTGAGCGAACTTCATTTTGCGTTAAAGCCGGGCGCAGAGAAAATGGGTGTGTCCTTAGCGGATATTTCTCAGCAGGTTAGGCAAGCCTATTACGGGGAAGAGGTGCAGCGTTTACCTCGCGAGTTTGGTGATGTACGCGTTATGGTGCGTTACCCGCGCGATGCTCGTGAGCAGCTTGCATCGCTGGACGATTTTCGGATACGAACGTTAGATGGTCGAAGTATTCCACTGAATTCGGTAGTCGACGTAACGCTGGGAGAGGGTGTTCAAAAGATCAACCGTCGAAACGGGCGGCGCGTGGTTCGAGTAGTAGCGAGCGTTGATCGTGATGCTTTAGATAAGCTTTCTCGGACAGTTAACGACGAATTTATCCCTGAGTTAGTTACGCGCTATCCGGGACTTGAAGTGTTAAAAGGTGGTTCCCAAGAGTCGGAAGCTGAGTTTTTCAGCGAGATAGGCGCGTTGTACACCGTGGCGCTGTTCGTGATTTACGCGCTGATCGCTGTTGCCTTTAGATCATATGCTTTGCCGCTGCTAATCATGACAGCAATACCGTTTGGATTTATGGGCGCAGTATTTGGACACTTGCTATTTAACTTGCCAATGGCGCTCTTCTCGTACTTTGGTATTGGTGCGGCCGCGGGTGTCGTTGTGAACGATAACCTCGTGCTGGTGGACTACATTCGGCGCCGAGAGCGAGAGGGGCTTTCTTCGCCTGACGCCGTTATTGACGCGGCTGTTAATCGTTTCAGGCCCATACTACTGACGACGGTAACCACTTTTGTGGGCTTGCTACCCATTATGGCTGAGCGCTCGACTACAGCAGAATTCTTGAAACCTGCGGTATTGTCGTTAGCGTTTGGCGTTTTGTTCGCCCTATTCGTGAGCTTGCTGATGGTGCCTGCGCTCTACCTCATCGGTTGGGACTGGCAGCAGCGAACCAGACGGTTAAAAGAGCGTTTAGGTGTTGCTCAACCAGTACAGCCGCATCAAGAGACGGCTGCACTGCTCAAATCCGATCAGTGAATGCCGTGCATCAGGCGCTTTAAGAGGGGTGTGAGCACAAGCAAAACAGCGGCGGCGATGAGTCCTGTCCACAATAGCTGATCAAAGAGCTCAGCATAAGCGTCGATGTTGCTAACCGCTGTGTTAGCAACATCGACGGTTTTTGTCGCTACCGCAGCAAGTTGTGCGGCAACGAAAGACGAATAGGCAGTGGCCAAAAACCACGTTCCCATCATGACCCCTACAACGCTTGGTACGGCGAGTTTAGTGACTGCCGACAACCCAACGGGACTCAAGCAGAGTTCGCCGGTTGTATGCAACAGATAGGCAAGAATTAGCCACCAAGCCGACACTAACCCTGCCTCATTGGGGAACTGCGCGCCGTAGGCGAGCGCACCAAAACCTAGGCCTGCTTGGGCAATCCCCAGTGTGAATTTCATGGGCGTATTGGGTTCAATCCCGCGTCTTCCTAGCCACGTCCAGAGCACTGCAAAAACGGGCGCCAGAGTAAAGATGAAAAAGGAGTTGGCTGCACCAAATTGAGCTGCAGTTAGTTGAATTCCGAATAAAGACCGGTCGGTAGCTCGATCTGCAAAGAGCGTCATGGACCCTGCGGCCTGTTCAAATAAAGCCCAGAACACGACTGTGGACAGTGTCAAAACGATCAGCACAAGCATACGGTCGCGTTCAACCTTTGTGCAATGCGCAAAGAGAAACCAGAGTAGCGCTGCGATCACGAGCCCAGAAACTAGGTTAAGAACAACACCCACGGCGGCGGTGAATTGAATGAGCTGCCAAACAAGAATGACCGAGGCAGCAGCGGCTAAGTAAATACTCCATTCCAGAGACAGCGGGCCCATGAAGGGTCGCTTAAGTTCGTTCTGATCGGGTGCTTCACCGTGACCCTCGAGATAGTCTTGTCCCCATAAAAATAGACCCAATCCAAATATCATTCCAATGCCCGCTGCGCCAAAGCCATAGGCCCAGCCGTAAACCTCGCCAAGCCAACCGCATAAAAGCGTTGCGGTGAAAGCACCGAGATTGATGCCCATATAAAAGATTGTGAAGCCTGCATCTCGTCGTGGGTCATCTTCCGCATAAAGTTTGCCGACCACGGTGGATATATTCGGCTTGAGGAAGCCCACTCCCATAACAATCAGCGCCAAGGAGAAATAAAAGACCTGTAAGGCTCCCGTATCTTGCACGACTGTGTCACCTATCTGACGCGCCTGCTCGCCCTCCAATGCCATTCCTAGGTGTCCGGCAACTAACAATAAACCACCAAAGACGACGGCTCGGCGCATACCCAGATACCGATCGGCAATCAACCCGCCTATGACCGGCATGGCGTACACTAACGCGGCATAGCTCCCCAGAACGCCCAGGCCTGCTTCGTCGGTGAATAAATGGTATTTGGTGAGGTATAACAGCAGAAGATACTTCATGCCGTAGAAAGAGAATCGCTCCCAAAGTTCGGTGCCGAAGCAGATAAAGAGGCCTTTTGGATGGCCTAGGAGATCTCGCTGATAAGCTGAAGTTTTATCATTCATATGTGGACTGTTACCTCATATACACTGTAAGTCGAAGGAGCGCCTAACTGCCTCAGCGATGTTCTACCACAATCAGCCGTTGCTTGCTTTACTAAGCGGCAGATGGCTGTGCAGAATAAGATTTGTGCGCATCCATACGAAGAGCCGCATTCATTTCGTCGACTGTTTTTATGCGTTTGACTTGGGCAAACAGCGCGGCCGCCTGAGGAAAATAATAAGATAGGTACACCAGCCACTGCTTGAGTGGGTTGATGGCGTAACGGGCGTCATAGCACGCTGCGTTACGGTTTAAAAATACGCTGAGTAAAGGTGTTACTTGCGGCCAATTCATAGATTCATAGTATCGATTGTCAAGTAGTGCGCGAGTGGCTAAACCAAGATCAGGTCGGCACAGAGCACCTCTCGCGAGCATGAAATCATGACAGCCGCTGATCGATGCGCAGCGACTCACGTCAGAGGGAGACCACATTTCACCGTTAGCAATCAGCGGAATATCGATGTTTTGACTGACATTGGCCAGCCGATGCCAGTGTGCAGGGGGCTTGTAGCCTTGGCGTCGAGTGCGCGCATGCACAGTCAGCTCAGTCACACCCGCTCGCACAATTTCCCAAACGACGGACTCAAACGCCTGATCATCCTCAAAGCCGAGGCGGATTTTTGCCGTGACAGGAATATCAGTTGGCACAGCTGCGCGAACGGCTGCGCAGACTTCGTAAATCAACCGTGGATTCTTAAGTAGTGACGCCCCTCCTTGCGATTTATTGACCGTTTTTGCAGGGCATCCAAAGTTCAAATCAATGCCGGGCGCGCCTAAACGCGCAGCAACTGCCGCGTTTTTTGCCATTAAATCGGGGTCACTGCCCAACAGTTGTATGAAGACGGGTGTGCCACTAGGGGTAAGACCGCGATTATGCAGTTCAGGACACAGTCGATAAAATACGCGTGTGGGAAGCACTGTTTGTGAGACACGAACAAACTCGGTGACGCAGCGGTCATAGCCGCCGATACCGGTAATCAAATCGCGCATAAGGCTGTCCATAACCCCTTCCATAGGCGCCAAAATCAAGCGATTCGAAGTTGATGAGTTCCGCGTCATGAGCGTCGAGTGGGCCGTGAAATGAGAGGGAGTGCAAAATTCATGACCGCGAGCATACCTGAGGCATACTTTAACTGTCACTTGGGCGTGGCGGAATGTCTTATGCTTTTGTAGACTCTATACCCTAAACGTTTCTCCTCACAGGACAACACCATGAATCCAAATTACCTTGACTTCGAACAACCCATCGCTGACCTCGAAGCCAAGATCGACGAGTTACGCAATGTTGGTGCCGATGCGGATCTTAATTTGGCCGATGAAATAATGCGATTAGAGGAAAAAAACTCGTCGCTCACGCAAAAAATCTATTCAAATTTGAGTCCTTGGGACATTGTGCGCGTAGCTCGTCATCCGCTCCGTCCTTACACCCTAGATTATATTCCTGAGCTTTTTACCGATTTTGATGAGTTGCACGGTGATCGCCGATTTGGTGATGATAAGGCGATAGTAGGTGGTGTTGCCCGACTCAACGAAAAGCCCGTGATGGTTATTGGGCAGGAGAAAGGGCGTTCGGTGAAAGATAAGGTATATCGAAACTTTGGCATGCCGAAGCCTGAGGGTTATCGCAAGGCCTTGCGTCTCATGGAAATGGCTGAGCGATTCAAGATGCCTATTGTTACCCTCATTGACACGCCCGGGGCCTATCCGGGTATCGATTCAGAAGAGCGGGGTATTAGCGAAGCGATTGCGCAAAATCTCGCGGTTATGTCTCGGTTGCGTACGCCTATTGTGTGTGTCGTTATTGGAGAGGGCTCTTCAGGTGGCGCACTGGGTATTGGAGTCGGCGATCACCTAGCTATGCTGGAATATTCGACGTATTTCGTCATCTCACCAGAAGGCTGTGCGAACATCATTTGGAAGAGTTCGGAATTCGCACCCCAGGCCGCCGCAGCCATGGGGGTGACCTCATCAACATTGCAAGAGCTGGGCATTGTGGATGCAACAATTAAAGAACCTATGGGCGGAGCCCATCGAGACCCTCTAGAAATGGCACATCGTATTCGCGATCATGTCGCCCAGCAGGTTGAGTTGCTGTCGGCTATGAGTACTGAAGATATGCTTGAAACTCGCTACCAGCGTTTGATGTCTTACGGCAATTGAGAGCGGCCGAAGACCCATTACCTACATCGGTAGGGCAAGCCCTCGAGTCTGTCTGTAGGGCTCCGAAATGGTGGTTGGCGCTATCGGGTGGGCGCGATAGCATTGTGTTGCTCGACATGGTGCATCGTTGGCTGCAGTCTCATAAAGGCCCCGAGCTCCACGCAATTCATATCCACCATGGCTTGTCCGATCGCGCAGATCATTGGGCGCGGCTGTGTGAGCAACACTGCGCTGACCGCGGAGTGCCATTTGAATGCCATCGAGTGTCTGTCTCGCGCGATCTCGGTCTGGGCTTAGAAGCCGCGGCGCGGGAAGCGCGCTACGCTATTTTTGAGAACCGCCTAGGGCCTGGCGAAGTATTAATGCAAGGGCATCATCAAGATGATCAGGTAGAAACGGTGTTGTATCGTCTACTGCGTGGCGCTGGCCCTCGTGGCCTCGCAGGAATTCCAGCTACGCGTTCTTTAGGTGTGGGCCGTATTATAAGGCCATTGCTTACTAGTAGCCGGGCAGAGATTACGGCCTGGGCTGAGGCCTCAAAGCTGCTTTTTGAGGACGACCCAAGCAATGTCGACACTTCATTTGATCGAAATTTTCTGCGCCATGAGGTTCTGCCACTGATCGCTACGCGCTGGCCCAGTTTTCGACAAACCGTGACCCGAGCCGCCCTGCTACAGCAACTCACGCTCGCGGAGCTAGATCAGTGTCCTCTGGCACGTATTTCGGGGCTTCTCGGTGAGCCCGGTTTAAGAATCGACGAGGGCAGTGATAATGCAGCTCTTAGCCATCAGCTCTATCGCTGGTTGGTGGAAGACGCAGCTGAACCCCCTAACTTTACGCAGCTCAGCGAATTCGCGCGTCAATCACTGGAGGCGCATGCTGACCGACTGCCAGAATTGATCTTTGGTAACCAGCGATTAGTTGCTTGGCAAGGAGCTATCTATCGTTTACCCATTGAGATGCCTACTGCTGTTTTGCCGAGTGAGATAGTCGTTGGTATGAATCTCACAGGCGATTGGGGCTCCCTTTACTGGGAGGCCGATTGTAACGGTTTACCGGAGGGCCTTTCCCTATCTAGCAGGTGTCGTGAACCCCGTGAGAAGTTTGCGCTTCGTGGCCGTCGATCGCGCGAATTTAAGCAATTTTGCCAAGAGCAGGCGATACCGCCGTGGTGGCGGGCAGCGCTTACTGTGCTTGAGCACGATGGTGTTCCTGTCTGTCTGTTGGGGGTCTCGGTATTACGTGGCGCCGATGACATACCGTACGTTGGTGATATTGCCCGTTTTTCTCCACGTTGGTTGCCATTCCAATCGCTCGATCGAATTGAGTGAATGGCTTCATACTGGTAAGCTAACACCCCATCTGAGTGCGGGCCATGACTATACAAGGTCGGGGCGCACATACTTTCGTTTGTTCCCTGATTTGGTGGTCTGCATGACACGTTATGTGTTTGTTACAGGTGGGGTAGTTTCTTCACTGGGTAAAGGTATTGCTGCGGCTTCACTTGCGGCTGTTCTGGAAGCTCGGGGTTTAAAAGTCACCCTACTAAAGCTCGATCCTTACATCAATGTCGACCCCGGCACGATGAGCCCCTTCCAGCACGGTGAGGTCTTTGTTACCGACGACGGTGCCGAGACCGATCTAGACTTGGGTCATTATGAACGCTTTACCCGAGCGACAATGAACCGGAAGAATAATTTCACGACGGGCCGGGTGTACGACACAGTTCTGCGTAAAGAGCGCCGTGGAGATTATCTCGGTGCCACTGTACAGGTGATTCCCCACGTTACCGATGAGATCAAGCGTCGAGTTAAAGCAGGTGCAGAAGGCTATGACGTTGCGGTAGTTGAGGTTGGCGGTACGGTTGGCGATATTGAGAGTCAGCCCTTTCTTGAAGCCGTTCGCCAATTGAAGCTCGAGATGGGTGCATCACGAGCCATGTTAATGCACCTAACTTTGGTGCCTTACATTCCCACGGCGGGTGAGATTAAAACCAAGCCTACGCAGCACTCAGTCAAAGAGCTGCGCTCTATTGGCTTGCAGCCTGATGTGCTGCTGTGTCGCTGCTCTGTCGATATCGACGAGGGAGCTAGACGAAAGATTTCCTTGTTTACCAACGTAGAAGAGCGCGCCGTTATTCCTCTTCTAGATGCCGATAGTATTTACAAAATCCCCGGCAATCTTAATGCCAACGGCCTCGATGACTTTGTTCTTGAGCGTTTCGGCATCGACTGTCCCGCCGCCGATCTATCTGAGTGGGACGATGTTGTAGCACGGGAATTTGCTGATCGTCGTGGTACCGTTAAAGTCGGTATGGTCGGTAAGTACATAGATTTAATCGATGCTTATAAGTCCCTCAATGAAGCGCTAAGCCATGCGGGACTGCAGGCACGCGCCAAAGTCGAAATAGAGTATATCGACGCAGAAGATATTGAGACTCACGGTACCGGCATCCTTGATAGCCTGGATGCGATTCTGGTCCCGGGTGGCTTCGGTGATAGAGGCGTGGACGGTAAAATCGAGGCAGTACGTTACGCCCGAGAGAATGGCGTGCCGTTCTTGGGTATTTGTCTCGGTATGCATATGGCTATCATAGAATACGCGCGAAATATGTGTGGCCTTGAGGGTGCACATTCTACCGAGATGGACTCCAACACTCCGCACCCCGTCGTAGCATTGATCACTGAGTGGCAGAAAACTGACGGTACTGTTGAGCAGCGCACGGAAGCATCTGACTTAGGTGGCACGATGCGCCTGGGTGCTCAGACCTGTCACCTAGTTGAGGGTAGCTTAGCCGCTAAGGTGTACGGTGCGAGTGAGGTGCGTGAGCGCCATCGGCATCGCTATGAAGTGAACAATAATTATGTTTCCGGAATTGAGGCCATGGGCATGAAAGTGTCGGGCTGGTCCCATGATCATGAACTGGTGGAAATGATTGAGCTGCCTAACCACCCATGGTTCCTCGCTTGTCAATTTCACCCAGAATTTACCTCGCGTCCTCGAGGGGGTCACCCGCTGTTTACCAGTTATATCGAATCGGCCCTCGCACATGCTGAGAGTGCTAAGGCGTGAGCAGTGAGCAGGTTGTCTGTGTTGGTGATATTAGTTTCGCCAACGATCAACCTCTGGTTTTGCTAGGAGGCGTTAACGTCCTAGAAAGCGAGCAGTTCGCGTTAGACGTAGCGGGCCATTACGCTGAGGTATGTGGGCAACTAGACATTCCGCTCGTATTCAAAGCATCCTACGACAAGGCTAACCGCTCATCGATTCACAGCTATCGTGGACCCGGAATGGAGGCAGGTCTGTCGATGCTTGCAGCTGTGAAGCGTGAATTTGGCTTGCCAGTGATCACTGACGTTCACGCGCCTCATGAGGCAGCACCTGCTGCGGCGGTCTGCGACATTATTCAGTTACCCGCGTTTCTAGCGCGGCAAACTGATTTGGTGGCGGCTATGGCCGAAACGGGCGCGGCGATTAATATTAAAAAACCCCAGTTCTTGAGTCCTGAGCAGATGGGCAATGTTGTCGATAAGTTTCGCGAGTGCGGGAATGACAGACTGCTTATTTGCGAGCGCGGCAGTAATTTTGGCTACGATAACTTGGTCGTCGACATGCTGGGTTTTGGCGTCATGCGTAAGATCACGCAAGGGCTACCGATGATTTTTGACGTCACCCATGCGCTGCAGCGTCGCGATCCGGGTGAGAAAGCGTCGGGCGGTCGGCGCCACCAGGTATTGGAGCTTGCGAGAGCAGGCATCGCGACTGGGATTGCCGGCCTTTTTCTCGAGGCGCATCCCAACCCAGAGAAAGCCTTGTGCGATGGCCCAAGTGCATTACCGTTGCATTTATTGGCGCCTTTTCTTGAGCAGGTCAAAGCTTGCGATGCGATGATTAAAGCATTGCCGGCACTCGACATCCCTTAGCATAGCTTACCCAAAGGAGAGCAGGACGTGAGCGAAATCATTGATGTACGCGGCTTTGAAGTATTGGATTCTCGTGGTAACCCCACGATCATGGCCGAGGTCACTCTGGAAGACGGATCTATGGGATCGGCCTTTGCTCCCTCTGGAGCAAGCACAGGCAGTCGAGAAGCGCTTGAGCTTCGTGACGGTGATGACAGCCGCTACCTTGGAAAAGGCGTCTTAACTGCTGTTGGTAACGTGAACGGTCCTATTCGAGACTTGTTACTGGGCCATCAGGCTGCAGATCAGCGCGCCATTGACCAGCGTATGATTGACGCGGATGGTACTGAGAACAAAGCGAATTTTGGTGCTAATGCTATTCTGGCTGTCTCACTTGCAGTCGCTAAAGCGGCAGCTATTTCAGCGGGCAAGCCGCTTTATCAGCATATCGCCGACCTTTCGGGCAATACTCAACTCACTATGCCTGTTCCCATGATGAATATATTGAATGGCGGTGAGCACGCAGACAATAACGTAGATATTCAAGAGTTTATGGTGCAGCCGGTATCTGCGACGAGCTTTGCGGAAGCCCTGCGCGTTGGTACTGAAATTTTCCATCATTTGAAGAAGGTGCTTTCCGCCCGTGGCTTGGCGACTGCTGTCGGAGATGAAGGTGGCTTTGCGCCAAACCTGCCGTCCAATGCGGCTGCCCTCGAAATAATTGCTGAAGCTGTGGCTAACGCGGGGTATACCCTCGGTGAAGATGTCACATTGGCACTCGATTGCGCCGCTTCTGAATTTTATAAAGACGGGGTTTACGACTTAAAAGGCGAAGGGCGTAAGTTTTCGAACGCCGAGTTTGCAGATTATCTTGCTGCCCTTTGTGACGAGCACCCAATCATATCGATCGAAGATGGACTTGACGAGTCCGATTGGGAGGGCTGGGCGATTTTAACTGAGAAGTTAGGAAAGCGTATTCAATTGGTTGGTGATGACCTTTTTGTGACTAACACGCAGATTCTCAAGCGTGGCATTGATGAAGGTGTTAGTAACTCAATACTGATTAAATTTAATCAGATAGGCTCTTTATCCGAGACCCTTGACGCGATTGCCATGGCCCGGGCGGCAGGTTACACCGCGGTTATCTCGCACCGTTCAGGTGAAACCGAAGATTCGACGATCGCCGATCTCGCGGTGGGTACCGGTGCTGGTCAGATCAAAACAGGTTCGCTGTGTCGATCTGATCGCGTTGCGAAATATAACCGTCTGCTGCGAATTGAAGCTGAGCTAGGTATGACAGCGCCTTATCGTGGTCGGGCGGAATTCAAGCAGGGCTGATCGATGCGTTGGCTCCTAGTGGGGCTTACGGCACTGCTGATATTGTTGCAGTACCGGCTCTGGCTTGCCGGTGGAGGTATTGCCGAAGCTGTGCGTCTGAATGCTCGAATCGAAGAGCAACAAAAGACAAATGCACAGCTCCAAGCTAGAAACGCACTGCTAGAGCAACAAATTCTCGAACTTCAGAATGGCAGTCGTGTTATCGAGCAGCGCGCAAGAGAAGACCTAGGGCTTGTTAAGGAAGGAGAAATCTACTTTCAGTTCACTGATGGACCCTCTAAGAGAGAGCAGCCATGACGCGCCTGTGGGCGATCGTGCCCGCTGCGGGTACCGGTCGGAGAATGGCCGCGGAAGCCCCTAAACAATATCTGAGGGTGGCGGGTGCACCTATACTCGAACATACACTGCAAAGGCTTTTAGCCTCTGCCGATATTAGTGGGATAGTTGTCGCTGTTGACCCTAACGACCATCATGTCGACAGTATCAATAGCATTTCGGACCCGCGAGTCTCAACCACTGCAGGAGGCGCTGAACGTGCGGACTCGGTATTAGCTGGGTTACTTGCACTGTCAGCGATTGCAGCGCCCCGCGACTGGGTGTTGGTTCACGATGCAGCGAGACCATGCCTGCCTCTGAAGGACCTAAATCAACTTATTGCCGAGGCGCGAGAGCATGATTGCGGTGCTATTCTTGCACAGCCCATAGTCGATACGATTAAGCAGGCGGATGACCAAGGCCTGGTGGTTACAACGTTGGATCGATCACAGTTGTGGCGTGCCCAAACTCCTCAGATGTTCCGTTTAAGTGAGTTACAGGCTGCGCTAAATGAGTCTCTCAAGCGCGGCGATGTGATTACCGACGAAGCGAGCGCCATGGAGCGAGCGGGATTTCCTGTCCGGGTTGTGCCCGGGCCCGCCTGCAATTTGAAGATCACGATTCCAGAAGACCTTAATTTGGCCGAATTTTACTTACAAGCGTTATCTAGGACGGATTGAATATTATGCGAATTGGACACGGTTTTGACGTCCACGCGTTTGGTGAAGGAGACCACGTGGTTCTTGGTGGAGTGAAAATCCACCATCATCATGGATTGGTAGCACATTCAGACGGCGATGTTGTTTTGCATGCTCTCTGTGATGCGTTATTGGGCGCGGCTGCCTTGGGTGATATTGGCCGGCATTTTCCAGATACCGATGAAGCTTGGCGCGGCGCAGATAGTCGCGAACTCTTAAGGCAAGTCATGGTGAAAGTAACAAGCCATGGATGGCAGGTAGGCAATGTAGACATTACGGTAGTCGCACAGCTACCTCGACTGGCGCCTCATATCGATATCATGCGAGCGCATATTGCTTCCGATCTTGACACCGATTTTCGTAACGTGAACGTTAAAGCTACAACGACTGAGCGGCTGGGTGCCATCGGTAGAGAGGAAGGTATAGCGAGTCACGCAGTGGCATTACTGATGCCCTTGGACACTGGGGAAAAACGCTAGGTGATGGATAAGCAAGGCATAGGAATGACGTCCCAGAGGACTCGCGAACGTCTGATCCAACGGTTGATGGAGCAGGGCATCACGAACTACTCGGTTCTCGATGTTATACGAACCACGCCTCGTCATGCTTTCGTCGATGAAGCCTTGGCTCATCGCGCGTATGAGGACACCGCCTTGCCCATCGGCTGGGGGCAGACCATTTCACAGCCTTATATCGTGGCGAGAATGACCGAACTTGCGCTGCAGGCGGGGCGGCCTAATAAAGTGATGGAAATTGGCAGTGGATCTGGCTACCAAACCGCGGTGCTTTCGCCTCTCGTTGGCGAGGTGTATGCCATTGAGAGGATAAAAGGGTTGCTGGACCGCTCTCGAGAACGCGTGCGAGCGTTACGGCTGCGCAATGTACAGCTTCGTCACGCTGACGGTCTTGACGGTTGGGCCGATAAAGGCCCCTTCGATGTTATTCTTGGAGCCGCAGCACCCGAGGTAATTCCACCCGCGTTACTCACACAGCTAGCCCCTGGCGGTCGCCTGATTCTGCCGGTAGGAGGAGTCGATCAACGACTGGTCATGGTGACTATGGGTGCTGACGGCCCCGAAACAACCCATGTGGAAAATGTTAAGTTCGTACCGATGCTCAGTGGTACGGAGCGAGGATGACTGATACATCGAGTATCAACGCTCTAGGCGTATTCTTGCGCGGAGTGGCTATGGGCGCGGCCGACGTAGTGCCCGGCGTATCAGGCGGCACTATCGCGTTAATTACGGGTATTTACGATCGATTGCTCGCCTCAATATCGGCGGTGGATGCTAAAGCACTGACCCTATTAATATCCGGACGTTGGCGGAAGCTTTGGCAGCATATCGATGGTCGTTTTTTATTGCTGCTTATTCTCGGTATTAGTAGTTCCGTCTTATTACTTGCCAATATTATTCACAGGCTTTTGGAAACCTATCCATTGCCGTTGTGGTCCTTTTTCTTTGGGTTAGTGTTGATGTCGGCGTGGCTGCTTTGGCGCGATGAGGTGGGGGAATTTACACTTCCGCTCGGCGCTGGTTTTTTAGTAGGCACCGTTATTGCGGCCGCGATTGGTCTTGCACCTGGGCTGTCCTTTATTGAGGGCAACTTAGGGTTCTTTTTGGCGGGTGCGCTAGCTATTTGCGCAATGATTTTACCGGGCATTTCAGGGAGCTTTATTTTACTGCTGCTCGGCATGTACGGCCCTGTCATTACGGCGATTAGCTCCTTTGATGTTGTTGTGATGGGTTTGTTTGGCATAGGCTGTATCGTGGGTTTGCTGATATTTTCTCGACTCCTCAACTGGGTGTTAGCGCACAAGCGCCCCGTGAGTATGGCGATCCTCACGGGTTTTTTGGTGGGCTCGCTTGTTACTCTTTGGCCATGGCAGAAAGCCGTGAGTACCGTTATCGATCGCCACGGTGACAGTCGCGTGCTGCAAACTCGGCCAGTACTTCCGGCTGACTATGCCGCGATTCATGGTGATCATCAGCTAAGTCTGTGTTTGCTAGCTGCAACGTTGGGGTTTGTACTCATTGGTTTCATGCATCGCCATGTGTCTAGGCGTTCAGCTGGGGCTCAGTAAGTGATTCGGCGGTATGTCATTTTGTTGACTGCCGTTTTAGTCGTTGCCTGCGCGGAGAATGCGCCAGCGCCTATCGAAGATCGAAGTGGTGGCCGCTACGCTCCCAAAAAAGGCAGTGTGGAGGATGTATCGCAGCGCGGTACCAAGGCCCCCGTGGTCGGCCAAGCATACACCGTGCGCAAGGGCGACACGTTGACATCGATAGCCTTTGCGCTCGGTATACATTTCAAAACTTTGGCCGAAATCAATAATATAAGCGACCCTTACAGCATTGACGTGGGTCAAGTATTGCAAACACGCGCTCTAAAAAAGAGCGCTAGCTCGCGCAAGAAAGCACCGCTTGCATCAGTTGGTTCGAAGCCTAAATCGACGACAATAAAGGTTTCTAAAGGCGATACTCTTTACTCAATATCACGAGAACTAGGAGTGAGCGTCGATCAATTGGCGAAGCTCAATGGTCTTAAGCCGCCTTATAAGATTGAATTGGGCCAGCAGCTGAGAGTGACCGCCACTGCAACGCCTAGTGCTGCCTCCCCGGGAAGTGCAAGCAAACCCTCGGTAGCACAGGCACAACCGGCAAAAACTGCGTCGAAGAAAACATCAACCATAACGGTCGCTCCGTCTTCGTCACAGAATTCCGCCGTGTCATTTGGACCGGTCGCTCGCTGGATCTGGCCGGCTACGGGTAAAGTTGTACGAAGTTATTCTGACAATCTCCACAAGGGAATAGATATTGCAGGCCAGCGCGGCGCTGACGTAAAAGCGTCTGCCAAGGGCGTGGTGGTTTATTCGGGCACGGGCGTAAAAGGCTACGGTGCTTTAATCATTGTTAAGCATAACGAGGATTATCTCAGTGCCTACGGACACAATGACGCAATTTTAGTGTCTGAGGGTGCAACGGTAACTGAAGGGCAGACCATCGCACGGATGGGTAGTAGCGGCACTGATACAGTAAAACTGCACTTTGAAATTAGGCGACGAGGTAAACCCATCGATCCCTTGAAGGTCTTCCCAAGGCGGTAAAGCCCCTTGGGAGCCGGTTCGACGAGGCTTATATTAACGTTCGAGAAGCTCGAGCTTGTTGGGTTTTCCTGCCCAATCTTCCGCGTCTGCAGGGGGCTCTTTCCTCTCTGTAATATTGGGCCACACCTCTGCAAGTTCAGCATTCAACGCTAGAAACGCCTGCTGGTCATCGGGTAACTCATCTTCTGAGAAGATCGCGTCGACGGGGCACTCAGGTTCACAAAGTGCGCAATCAATACATTCGTCGGGGTGAATGACGAGGAAATTGGGTCCCTCGTAGAAGCAGTCCACTGGGCAGACCTCCACACAATCGGTGTGTTTGCACTTGATGCAATCTTCGCCCACTATAAATGTCATGATCTATCCTCTCGTTGAGTACGGCGAGAAGGATACCTCCCCTCGCCGAAAATTTGAATACGTAAGTGCCTCAGATCTGACTTTTCAGCGCATAAAGTAGAGCTAAGGCTTCTCGGGGTGTCAGGGCGTCAGGGTCAACATTCTTAAGCTGTTCAATCGCGGGATGTTTCGCTTGCGTCTGGAACAGATCTGTTTGTGACGGCGAGGCTATTGAACGTGGGGGTTGTCCTTGGTCTGTCGTTTCAAGTTGTATCAGCTTGTCATGTGCGAGGGATAATACGTCGCTGGGTACACCAGCAAGTTTGGCCACTTGGAGTCCAAAACTTCGATTTGCTGGCCCTTCCTGAATGTTATGCATAAAAACAACATGGTCCTCGTGCTCGGTGGCATCGAGGTGAATATTGGCCATGCTAGGGTGTTGATCAGGCAGGGCGGTCAGCTCGAAGTAATGGGTAGCAAATAAGGTGAATGCTTGGACTCGCGTCGCCAGAGCGATGGCACTTGCCCACGCTAAACTCAGTCCATCAAATGTACTTGTGCCACGGCCTACTTCGTCCATGAGGACAAGACTTCGTGGCGTAGCGTTATGCAAGATATTGGCTGTTTCGCTCATCTCGACCATAAAGGTAGACCGCCCAGAGGCCAAATCATCGGAAGAGCCAATTCGCGTGAATATCCGATCGAGGAGCGATAGCCGCGCTTCATCTGCAGGCACGAAACTGCCGACATGAGCCAAGAGAGCGATGAGCGCATTTTGACGCATATAGGTCGACTTACCGCCCATATTAGGCCCGGTAATTAATAACATGCGCCGACTATCGTCGAGACGAGTGTTATTGGCGATAAAAGGCGTTTCATTGATGTGTTCGACGACAGGGTGTCTGCCACCACGAATATTCATCAGCGCTTCGTCACTGAACGCCGGCCGGCACCAGTTGAGCATTACCGCGCGTTCTGCGAAACATGCCAGGACGTCTAAGTCAGAAAGTGCGGCGGCAGTTGTCTGTAAAGGACTGAGATGAATCCGTAGCTTATTAATCAGTTCTTCATACAATGCTTTCTCTCGAGCCAATGCACGAGACTTGCTCGATAAGGCTTTGTCTTCAAAAGTCTTTAATTCTGGTGTGATAAATCGCTCAACATTCTTTAACGTTTGGCGGCGAATGTACCGGTCGGGGGCTTTTTCCGACTGGCTTCTGGAAATTTCAATGTAATACCCATGCACCCGGTTATAGCCGACCTTGAGACTGCTTAGGCCTGTAGCTTCGCGTTCCTCTTGCTCTATCTTGACAAGATAGTCGCCTGCATTCTTGGAGACATTGCGCAGTTCGTCGAGCTCTGCATCGTATTTATCGGCAATGACGCCGCCGTCTCGTATGAGTACGGGAGGGTTTTCTACGAGTGCACGATTAAGCTCATCAACTAATTCCGGATAGTCATTCAAGTCATTAACGAGGAGCGATAACTTCTGCGGTAAATCACCAGCGCCTGCGCAGGCAGCCCGAATAGCGGGCAGGGCCGTTAGCGTGTCCGCGAGGCGAGTGAGGTCGCGGGGACGGGCCGATCCGAGTGAAACCCGGCCTAGTATGCGTTCTAGGTCACCCACGGGAGCCAAGGCTTTTCTGATTGTTTCAAAAGCAAACTGTTCGGTGAGCGATTGCACTGCTGCGAGTCGAGCATCGAGTTCATAGCGATCGTTGAGTGGTCGATTTAGCCAGCGACGGAGATGACGAGTGCCCATAGCCGTCACCGTGCTTGCCATGACGCTAAACAGCGTGTGTTCCTCCCCCCCGACTAGGTTGAGATCGATTTCTAAATTCCGGCGTGTTGCCGCATCGAGTTGCACGCTGTCGGATAATTTCTCTTCACGCATGCTCTGTAAATGCGGTAGGTCACTGCGCTGAGTATCCTTGAGGTATTCCAACAAACAACCTGCTGACGTAATCGCGAGCGTGAGATCTTGGCAGCCGAAGCCTCGAAGGTCTTGAGTTTGAAACTGTTGGTTTAATGCTCGCTCAGAGGCTTCTTTGTCAAAGTACCACGGCGGCTGATGTCTGACTCCTGTGCGGTTTGCGAGCGGAGCGTACTGACAGCCTTCCGTAATCAACACCTCGGCAGGGTTAAGTCGCTCAATCTCAGCGCGGAGCGCCTCTTCTCCCTCGACTTCTGAGACCAAAAACCGTCCGCTTGCGACGTCAATCCATGCCAATCCGAATAGACTCTCGCGGTGAGACAGTGCCAGCAATAATGAATCTGCCCTGGCATCGAGGAGTGATTCATCAGATAAAGTACCCGGTGTTACAACGCGGACGACCTTTCGATCAACGGGTCCTTTGCTGATCGCGGGGTCCCCAACTTGTTCGGCGATGGCTACAGAGTGTCCGGCTCGTACAAGGCGCGCTAGATAGTTTTCAGCAGCATGGAAGGGTACACCTGCCATGGGTATAGGTTCGCCAGCAGACTTGCCTCGTGCGGTGAGTGTTATGTCGAGCACGCGAGCCGCGAGTTTTGCGTCTTCGTAGAACAACTCATAAAAATCGCCCATTCGATAAAAAAGCAGCTCGCTAGGATGCTCGCGTTTCATCGAAAAATACTGGCGCATCATCGGTGTGTGCTGTGTTTGTTCGTTGGCGCTCATAGGCTTGGCTTCTGCACGTAACCGTTTAACTTACCATCATTTTTTGCAGTTTTTGACATCCGCGTAACCTGTAATCTATAACTCAAAATAGCTGCCAATTATGATGTAAAACGACGGTGAGTAGGTATTTGTGTATGCGCTCATATGGCCATGCAGGGCGGCGAGCTTACCAAATTCGCTGAGGATGTGGCCATTTACGTTCAATATGAGGTGGCAGCGAGTCCCAAAACATCTCCAGAGGCCTTTAACCCCTACTGCGCGTGTCTGTCATTGAGCAATGGCTCGTTGAATGGCATCAAGGCCGACTGAGTTGGTTAAGCCGTCTGAGTTGGTTAGGCCGTCTGAGTTGGTGTCGGAGAGGCTGGCCAATCCCGTGAGGTTGAACCCGCTGTTGCCATCGCGAGGTCGAGGTCATTGACCAATCCGCAGCGGTTGCTGTGTGTAACGCCCCGTCACTCGTTCTCTAGGGCGATTGGTCATTGGTACTTGGTTATTATGGCTAGAGGAAGGTGACCCTACCATTTGAGATATCGTACATGCCGCCAACGATCTCGATATCGCCGTTTTCTTTCATGTCTCTCAAAACAGCACTTCTCTCGGCGATAGCTGCAACGGTTCGCGCAACGTTCTCATGTGCAACACGCTCGACAAACTCGCCGTTGCTAGAGTTGCGAGCCTCTGCCTCATAGTCTGGCGCTACGGCATCGACAGCAGGTGCGATTTTGGCGAGCATTTGGGTGAGGTTGCCCAGCTCTACATGATCACAGGCGCCCTTGATTGCGCCACAAGCAGAGTGGCCCAACACCACTACTAGTTTTGCACCTGCGACGGCGCACGCAAACTCAAGACTACCTAGGATATCGTCATTAACAAAGTTGCCGGCGATGCGCGCACTAAAAACATCGCCAATTCCCTGGTCAAAGATCAGCTCGACTGAGGCTCTGGAATCTATGCAGCTAACAATCGCAGCGAACGGCCACTGACCATCGGCGGTTGCACTTACCTGCTGAAGCAGGTCTCTGTCCGCTCTAAGATTTTGACAGAATCGCGCATTACCCTCTTTTAACATCTGCAGCGCGTCTTGCGGTTTTATCGCGTCCTGAGATTGTTTGTTCTGCGTGTTCATGAGTCACTCCAAAGTTAAGCCAGTTTGTTAGATCGCTCTGTTAAGTCGCTGTAATGGGCGGTTTAGAGCGTGAGTTGGCTCCGCACGTTGTGTTAACTTGCGGCGGCATCTGTCCTGCGATGGGACAGATTAACAGACTGTTTAAATTCACTGTGTGCGCGTTTATCAAAAGATCTGATAGACATATGTTATCAGTACTCACGACACCCCTCACAACACCCCTCATGACGCCCCTCGGGTGGGTTGAGCAAGGGCGCCTCGGGACCTAATATCGGATAATCAACCCACTAAATCGCGTAATAGAGTTCTACTGTCCTTCAAACGGTGTTGCGCCTGTAGTAAACCTGTCGTAAATGACGACATGTGCGCAGTCGCGATGGTGTTCAAGGGAGTTAAGAGCGTTAAACTCTATTGCAATTGCCGATAAAAACACTGATTATATATACAGTACTTTGTTTCCCCATTCGCACAGCATCAGAGGACATGACATGGATTCGAATAAGCAAAAGGCGCTCGACGCAGCATTTGCTCAAATAGAGCGACAATTTGGTAAGGGCACTGTGATGCGTTTGGGTGACGAAGAACGCGTAGCTATTCCCGCTATTTCTACGGGCTCTTTAGGTCTCGACATTGCTCTGGGTATTGGCGGCCTACCAAAGGGACGTATCGTTGAGATCTATGGCCCTGAGTCGTCGGGTAAAACGACATTGACGCTTCAGGTGATCGCTGAAGCGCAAAAGTCGGGTGGGACGGCGGCTTTTGTCGATGCCGAGCACGCGCTAGACCCTAGTTACGCTGAAAAATTGGGCGTACAGGTTGATGATCTCATCGTGTCACAGCCCGACACTGGTGAGCAGGCGTTAGAAGTTGCTGAAATGCTTGTTCGATCGGGTGCTGTCGATGTGTTGGTTGTCGACTCAGTGGCGGCTCTGACGCCAAAAGCTGAAATTGAAGGCGAGATGGGTGATAGTCATATGGGCTTGCAAGCTCGCCTGTTAAGCCAAGCTATGCGGAAACTCACCGCAGCTATAAAACAAACCAACTGTTTGGTGATTTTCATTAACCAGATTCGCATGAAGATTGGCGTTATGTTTGGCAGCCCCGAGACGACAACCGGCGGTAACGCCCTTAAATTTTATGCATCTGTCCGGCTTGATATTCGTCGTATTGGCGCTGTTAAAAATGGCGATGAAATCGTAGGCAACGAAACCCGTGTGAAAGTGGTCAAAAACAAAGTTTCACCGCCATTTAAGCAGGCAGAGTTTCAAATAATGTACGGCTCCGGTATTTACCATATGGGTGAAGTTATCGACTGGGGTGTGAAGCTAAATCTCGTTGACAAATCCGGTGCATGGTATGCCTACAAGGGCGACAAAATAGGGCAAGGTAAAGCCAATGCGGCGAAATTCCTCGAAGAAAATCGAGCGATTGCGGAGGAAATAGAAGGGCAAATTCGCCATCAGACTATGGGCGTGCCATTGGCAGTCGTGGAATCTTCACCTGTTGCCCCGGTCGAGCCAGTCGAGGCTGCTAGCGGGGAGTAATGACCGACACACAGCCCCTCAAACCCGTAGATATTCGTCGTGCCGCAATGGATTTACTTGCCAGGCGAGAGCACGGGAGCGAGGAGCTGTTTAACAAACTTAAACGGCGGTTTCGCCGCCATTCCGAATGTGCCGATGCGATTATCACAGAGCTTGCGAAGCTTACATCTGAAGGACTGCTCAGTGATCAACGCTTCGCTGCAGCAACGGTGCGCCAGCTCATTCTTCGAGGGCTTGGGCCTCGGCGTTTAGATGCTGAGTTACGAGCGCGGGGCTTGCAGTCAGATTGGCAAAGTTGTGCGGACAGCACTGAGCTTGAAGTTGATTGGTTTGACCGAGCCGAACAAGTCTACTTAAAGAAATTTGCCTCAAAACCTTGGCCTAAAGATCGGGCGGATTTTCAGAAAGAGCGGGCAAAGCGAGCGCGATTCATGCAGTATCGCGGTTTTGATCCAGACCATTTCATCCCGTTTCTCCAAAAAGACGATTGAGCCCGAGAGCATCTCATGACCCAAGACAAGACAAGTCGGCCCACTTGGGTGCCTCTACATACCGACACTCGAGCTGCGTCTAGCACATCGTATGCACCGCTCATTGATGGTTTCTTCGCCCCGGGCTACGAACGCGTTGTCGAGACGTTTGTAAGTAATTTTTCTCGTGGCGAGCTAGGCGCTAGTTTCTGCCTCATAGCTGACGGTTACCGGGTAGTGGATATCTGGGGCGGTGATATATCAGTCGGCGGTGACTCTTGGGATTCAGATACGCTCAGTATTTTTTATAGTTGCAGTAAAATTATTACGGCAATTGTTATTCATCGGTTAGTTGAGACGGGAGAGCTGAAGCTTGACGAGCCATTGAGTGCTATTTGGCCGGAGCTCAAAGCCGGACAAGTCGGCGGCACGTTGAGAATGGCGCTGTCACATACGCTTGGGCTCCCTGCCTTAGAGCGGAAGTTAAAAGATGGCGCCTATAACGACCATGACTATATGAAGGCGCAACTTGAGCAGCAAGAGCCGTTGTGGCCGCCAGGGACGCGCGTTGGCTACCACCCGCTAACCTATGGTTTTATTCTGGGTGAGCTCGTACGACGGGTAACAGGAACAACGCTTGGTCGCTATTTTCAAGAGCATTTTGCTAATGCTCTAGGTTTAGATCTCTATATTGGTCTCCCATCCACTGAGTATGGGAGGTACGCGCCGTCCCGTGGTTACCGTATGGAGCGAGAGGACCCAAGGAAGCACGTAGCCCTCGCCAGTCAGATAATTGGGTCAGTTCAAAATCTTTGGCTGTTCAATGCCGGCCGGTGGAAGCTCGATACCATTAATAGCTTCGAAGGTCTCAACGCAGAGATACCGGCGGCCAATGGTGTGGGTAACGCGCGTTCACTTGCGGCATTACTCGCTATATTTCTTGATCGTAAGCAGCTTGAAAGTGTGGGTTTGTCTGAGGATTCTGCAGCCTTGCTTGAAACAGTAGCAAGTGCCACTCAGCGAGATGCCACGCTACTCGCACGTAGTCGTTTTTCAAGTGGGTTGATGTTGTCCACTGACAATCGTGATGATCTTGGCGCTGATAGCTTCATTATCGGTCGACGGGCGTTTGGTCATGTTGGCATGGGAGGAAGTTTTGGCTTTTGTGATCGCGAGCTTGGGATTTCCGCCGCATATGTTATGAATCAGCAAGGCCACGGGATTTTACTCAATGAGCGTGGTCAGGGGTTAATTGATGCCTGTTATGAATGCGCTGGATTCAGTCAGATAAGAGCCGGTGCGTGGCATCCATAGCTGCCAATCTGTTGTTTTTAACAGGACCGAAGTCTCTCAGGGCTTTACCGAAGTTGGTCAGCCTGTAGGGTGAAATGATGTCAGGTAGATTGTCAGTTAAATCTCAAATGCCTTACTGCGTGTCGAGAAGACCGCCACGTAGATCACGCGCTAGAGCCTTAAGTCGCTCTGCATTCTCAGGCCCCATCCGCA
Source organism: uncultured Luminiphilus sp. (assembly GCA_905479205.1). Taxonomy (GTDB): domain Bacteria; phylum Pseudomonadota; class Gammaproteobacteria; order Pseudomonadales; family Halieaceae; genus Luminiphilus. The sequence continues at coordinate 8,224 of CAJQLP010000017.1, read as the reverse complement.
TAATTTGCTTCTGAAGGGCAGGAAGCTTTTCTAAAGATTCATCTTCGTAAATCCAGTTTGCTTCATCTTTCAGCAATCGCGCATCGACTTGTATGTCAGGGGTTAACATGATCAGTTCAAGTGCCTCAAGCAACGCAGGTTCAACGCTATTATCCGTGTAGCCCAATGCTTGCCAGGCTTGTTCTATCGTCGATTGGTACTCACGAAACAGCGTAATAGTGGTGTTCACGTCCAGACTGCTGAGGGTATTCGTAAGGCCGTCATAACGAGCAAACCCGGCTGGATCCATGGTGACGGCGAGCCCATTGTCAGCGAAAGGAAACTTTTGTTTGGGCCGTGCGACAGGTAGTAATTTGTAGGGCACCTCACCTTGGCGAAGAATGTCAGCGATGGCTACCCCGCGCTCGATCGCATTGGGCTTGCTGGCGAATTGTTCATCGATCGGCGCAATTTGTAGCTCGCTAAGCCGCTCTGCTAGCTGAGTGTTTGCCTCTGCTAGTGTCAGTTCGATTGTAGGCTCAGGAGCGGTCACGGGTGGTAGATCAGGTTCACGCTCAGGTAGAACAACACTTTCGATCGTATCGCTAGCACTCGGGTTAGTTACCGCTGCAGGTGCTTCAGAGACAGGTGCGGACGGCGGCATATCGACTGAGGGCGCGGGCTTATCGACGGTGAACCCCCATATTAAGGCACCAATAAGCAGCGCCATACCCACCAGGCTTAATCCAATTCCGAGTCTAGAGCGTCGATTGGCGGTGACATGTTCTTGTGCTGCTGAATCATCGGGTTGTGTGGTCATTGGCTTGCACCTGCGTCGCGTTGTCTCAACAGTGTATTACGGCCACAGGTATCAGGGAAGGGGAGGCGGCAGCGTTACGCTACTACTCGCGCTTGGGGCACTTGTACTGCTAAATGCTGGCCACCCGCAGTAACCTGCGAGAGGCCAACGACCGGCGCAGGTTTTGGGTGGCCGGGTGCTAGCTGTATTGTACTCGCAGACGTTTAGCGGCTTCGGCCATGGCCTCTAGTTTCGCCATGGACACATCACGTGGGAGGTACTTCATGCCGCAGTCAGGCGCTAAAACCAAGCGTTCCTTATCAATATAAGGCAGGGCTCGATTCACCCGTTCAATAATGATCTCGGGGGTTTCCACCTCTTCGGTGGATAGATCGATGACCCCGAGTAGAATCGTTTGATCCGGGAGTGAGGCGAGCACACTACAATCCAGGGCAGACTGCGCCGTCTCGATAGAAATCTGATGGCAGCATGCGTCCGCTAATTGGGGTAAGAACGAGTAACCCTCTGGTCGCTCGTGGATTAGCATCGCGTAGCCAAAGCAGATATGCACACAGGTTTCCCCTGCAGCACCCTCGAGGGCTGCATTTAATGCAGCTACACCGTATTCCTCCGCTGCTTCTGGCCGTGCTTGCATGTACGGCTCATCGAGTTGAATGATATCGGCGCCCGCGGCGAACAAATCGGCAATTTCTTCTTTAACGGCAGCGGCGTAGTCCATCGCGGCGTCTGCAGGTGACGCATAAAAGTCATTCTGAGCCTGCTGGCTCATTGTGAATGGCCCCGGTACGGTAAATTTAATCTTTCGATCAGTCAGCGTGCGGAGATACTTAACTTCTTCAACACTGACTGGGTGCTTGCGCCGAATTTTGCCGGTGATTCTTGGAACCGATACAGGCTCACCTGAGCGATCAAGAGCCGTGCCGGGATTGTCGATATCAATGCCCTCTAAGGCAGTCGCAAAGTGGTTCGAGTAGCTTTCACGACAGGCTTCGCCATCTGTGATGATGTCTAGGCCTGCCTTAATTTGGTCCTCGACAGCAAGGCGAACCGCATCTCGCTGAGCCTCAGCCAAAAAATCCGGTGCTACCCGCCACAACTCTTGTGCACGAGTCCTTGGTGGAAACTGGCCTTTGAGTTTGGCTTTATTAATAAGCCAGTCTGGCTGCGAATAACTTCCCACTAAGCTTGTGGGAAACAAAGGGGATTGGCTCATTTATGATCTCCGGGCATGGGTTTCCCATAGCAATGAGTTAACGATAGGGATTAATGGGTGGAGCAGATCGAGTTAGGCTGCGACCTCGGAATAGTCTACCAGTTTTGTTTTATAGGTTTCTCTGGGTAAAGAACCATGAGGTACTAATCGAACGTCCGTTGTTACCAAAAGCCGCGCCTTGATCTCATCTTTAATCCGCTTAGCGAGAACCTGGTTGTCAGTACTCATACCATGGGCAACTTCTACAACTACCGGCAGTGGTGGCGTCTGTAGTACTCCCACTTCATTGGGACGAATACTGAAAATACCCGAAACCTCATTCTGAAAGGATTCCATCACGCTGCGGACGGCAGTCGGGAATAGGTTGACTCCGCGCACGATGAGCATGTCGTCAGTTCTACCAATGCAACGAATTCTAGCGCCGGTCCGACCAGTGGCATTATCCTCCATGGTCACCACAACATGATCCCTGCTGCGGAATCTGAAAAGTGGCATCGCCTCTCTTTGGAGCGCGGTATACACCAATTCACCCTGTGCACCATTTTCCCAGGGGATGGGTGCACCGCTGATTGGATCGATTAGCTCTACGTGCGCAAACCCTCGCGCCATGAAATTCATCCCGTTTTCAGCTGCATCTTCGGCCCATACAGACAGTGAGATATCGCCGATCCCCATGGACTCGCGAACGGTACAGCCAAAAGCATCTGAAATAGCTTTACGTACCAGTGGATCTCCGCCCCCGGGCTCACCGGCGGTGATCATGTTTTGCAGGCCCAGGCTGCGCGTATCGATGCCTTGCTCGCGGCACCAATCGATGAGATACAGTCCATAAGATGGAGTGCAACTTACTCCTGTGGCACCGAGGCGCTGAATGGCGGTGACCATACGCTCGGTATTCCCTGTTCCGACTGGAATGACGCTACACCCCATTTTGTCGAAACCGTAGTAAACCGCGCCAGCTACGAAGGGACCGGCGTTAAATCCAACCACCAATCGCTGCCCGCGTTTGAATCCTGCGGCACTGTATCCCCGTGCAACGTTGGTAGCGTACATCTCGAGGTCATTTTTTGTTAATCCCAGATAGCATGGCACGCCTGTGGTGCCGCTGGTGCTAAAGATGCGCACCAATTCATCGGGTTCAGCTGCAACATGGTTTCCAAAGGGTGGGAAATTGGCTTGGCTCGCTCTGATTTCATCCTTCTCCGTGAAGGGTAATGCCGCAATATCGTCTAATTCCCCAATTTTTTCGGGCGTGTCGAACCCTGCCTCGGAAAACTTCCTTTGATAGAATTCCGAGTTAGCCATTAGGTAAGCCACCTGTCGTCGATAGCTTTCGCGGTCTAGAGCAAACTGTTCACTTACCGGTCGAGTTTCAACTTCAGGGTCATAAATTTGGTGGTCACGCATCAGTGGTTCCCCAGCGTTTCGCGGCTGTCGCAACGCGAGCCCCAAATGCCATCGCTGTTTCGCGATCAGACGGGGGTGGCGCGACATCGCCGCCCTCATCAACGTTCGCTTGGGTCATACAGCCTATTGATGCGCCACAACGATTCAAATCGGCGTTGGATCCACCCGAGTGGTTATTTCCGGGCATTTGCCCTAGACCCACCCACGCCATGCCATGCTGCATAGCAAAAGTGACAAACTCGATAAGAGTGTTCTGTTTATCACCATTCATTGAGCCTGAGTTGGTAAATCCAGCGGCTAATTTGTCGGCCCATTTTTGTTCCATCCAGCGACCTGAGGAAGCTTCCATGAATCCCTTAAATACCGCCGACGCTGAACCCATATAGGTCGGTGATCCAAAGATCATTGCATCGACACCATCCAGCTCCGCCAGTAGCGGACTTTCAGGGCCGCTAATGTCTGCAGCATTGATGATGCTGACCTCTACGTCAGAAACGCTCTTAGCGCCGTCAGCGACGCTGTCGGCTACGGCCTGAGTGTGCCCGTATCCTGAATGACAAATTACAGCGAGTTTTACAGTCATTTGATCGCTCCTTGATCAGCGGTGGAATTGTTCGTTGTTGGGTGTGTGATCGCCGCCCAGCCATTTCTTGAGATCGTCGTGGGCATTGATGGCTTTATCTCGATTAATTTCCTCCACGTTTTCATGGTCGACGGTGAATTCGATTAATAAACCGGATGGATCGAACACGTAGGTTGACCAGCAGTAGCCATGATTCAGAGGGTAGGCTTCGCCGCTATCAAAGTAGCCCGCCGCTTGCAGGCGCTCATTAATGGCATCCTGGGTTGCTTGGTCCACTTTCATTGCGATATGGCGAAAGCCTGAACGTGGCAGTTCAGGCCCGAATTCCTCTGCGTCATCAGCATTGGCGAACTGGAAAAAGGCCAGGCACGACCCGTCACCCATGTCATAAAAGCAGTGCGCGTAGGTGCGCACTTTTCCGAACAGGTCGGCTTCTTCAGCCCATGTGGCGACTAATTTAAAACCGATTACGTCCTCATAAAATTGGCGAACAGCCTCTAAGTCTTTGCAAACGTAAGCGTTGTGGTGAAGACTCGCTTTAACGGGTGTTATTGCATTCATATAACTCTCCAAGAATATCGTGCAGGTATTTTAGAACCACTTAGTGAGCTCAATGCCGTAGCGAACCGGTTGTGCACGCCACAAAAAGTTAAAGCCAGGTGCGGGGCCGGGGGAGTACTCGGTGTTGTACTCTTCGTCAAAGGCGTTCTTGACCCATACGGTGACACCCCAGTCATCAACAACTTCCAGTCCCATTCGGGCGTCGAGTAAGTTGACGGGGCTGCGTGATGAGTCGTTGTTTGGCTCCCACCATGTGTCACCAAGATGTTGATAATCACCGCGGATGAAGAACTCCATGTCACCCGAAACGGGTGCACGATATTGAAGACCAATATTGCCCGTAACTTCGCTAACTAGGGGAGCTTGGTTGCCCAGCCATTGGGCGGCGGGCGCTTTGGTGATTTCGCTATCAGTCAGGCCAAGACCGAAACTTAAAGTCACAAACTCGCCAAGTAAGACGCTGCCCTCGACCTCGAGTCCGGTGTATTCAACTTCGTCAATGCTGCCTAAGTTCTGCGTGTTAGTGACTGCGTCGTAGTAGAAGAAATAGGTCCCTTCTAATATCGTGTGATAAGCCGCAGCGCTCAGCCGCAGTTTGCCATCCATGAGATCACCTTTCGCACCGATTTCGTAAGTATCGGCGATTTGCTCATCGAATATGTCCTCGATGCCGGGGTAGTTAACTGCACTGCCTACGCCTGTTTGGTTATAGCCGCCGCTTCTGAATCCGCGACTGGCGTCTGCATAAACCATCCAATCGTCGCTTGGGCGCCAGCGAACAGTTAACTTCGGTTGCAATGCGTCCCAGCTCTCTTTACGCGTCTCGCCAAAAACGATGTCGACGTTAAAAGGAACGTTGTATTCCAGCGGCGTTAAGGTCGTGTTTTCCCGAGTGTCATCGTCGTATCGAAGCGAGAATGACACTTCGACATTGTCGGTAGCATCAAACGCTACTTGCCCGAATACCGCCCAAGCAAAATTGTCTTGCTCGTCAGCCAACACGCCCAGCTGCGGGCTAATATCGTTAACCACCCCATCGGCAAAATAGTCACTGAAAATTTGGGGTCGAAAGTTTTTTTCAACATTATAAACGCCAAGGCCGCGATCGATTTGTCCGCCTGTCGAAATGTAGCGGTCGGTTTGTATTGCGTAAGCGCCCGCAATCCAACGAATCCCCGTCTCGTTGTTCGAGGTCAGACGAATTTCTTGGCTGAGCGACTCAACTTCTAAGAACTGGTTCTGACTTAAGTCGGTGTAGTCGTCGCCAGTCAGGAACTTGATATACGCGCCAAAGGGGTCGTTATTGAAAAAGTTGTAGGTAGCTTCCCGCGGTAAAAAATTGAAGTTGTCGCCGCTCGAAATCTCCGTGACGTCATCGTAAGACGTAATTCCAGTTAACGTCGCAAAGCCCAGATCCCAGTCAAATTTAAATGATGCACTGGTAAACTCCCGTTCGTTGTAGCCGGGATTGTTCACTTGGATGGGAGTATCTGTATCGTCTGCCTCAGCATCAATCACAAAATAAAAGGCTTGAGTTTCGAGCTTTGAATGACTCACTCGAAAATCCGTGGTTAGCGTTTCTGAAACATCCCAGTTGAGCCGAGCGCGAAAGGAAGTGTCTTTGTAAGGATCTGCCTCTTCATTGAGGTAGGCATTGTCGAGATAGCCGTCGTGGTCAATAAAAGAACCAGCAAGGCGATATTTCACGCTGCCATCGTCGGTCAATGGTCCACCGATGTAACCTTTTACACTGTAACCGGGAGCCGATTCCGCGCCCACGCGAATCTCTGCCTCTTGCTCATCACCGGGGGCTTTCGTTTCTATTTTAATTGCTCCGCCAATTGCGTTGCGGCCATAGAGAGCGCCCTGCGGACCCCGCATCACTTCAATCTGTTGAATATCGAAAAGCTGTTGGTTGAGCTGGGTTGGGTTTGACAGCAGCACGCCGTCGATCAGGATTGCCGCCGCAAGGTCAGAGTTTCTAGCAGATGAAACACCACGAATATTGAGGAATGAATTACCCGTGCTTTGAGTTTGAACAAGTGTGACGTTGGGTGTTAAGTCGACAAAGTCCTGAGGTGTTTGAATGCCGGTGGCGCGGATTTCACTCTCGGTAAAGGCCTTCACTGAAATGGGGCTCTCGGCTAGCGTTTCTGAGCGCTTTCGAGCCGTTACAACGACTTCTTCTAATGTCGCTTGTGCCATTATGTCAGTGGCGAAAAGGGCTGTAATTACGCCGACGGAAAGCAGATTGCGTGTGTGATTCATGGTGTGACCTCTCTTTGGGCTTTACCTTATTTTTTGGTTTTTCGATAATCGAAACAAAATTCGGAATACGAACGTGGTTTTATACCGTAGTATGCGAAGATCAGACCACTTTATAAGTAATTTTTTTACACATTTTGGAGAAGGTATGACAGCTGAAGATCAGACCCCTGTGACGAAAATCTGTGGCTACGACGCCGATAGCATTAGTTTGCGGGGCAAGGACCTGATTGCGGATGTGATTGGACAGTACAGTTTTACGGGCGCATTTTTACTACAAGCGCTGGGAAGACCGCCTTCTAAACGGCAAGTTGAGCTTGTCGATGCTGTGCTGGTCACCATTATGGAACATGGCCTTGTTCCATCGGTAGTAGCTTCCCGACTAACATTTCATGGCGCCCCTGACTCTATTCAGGGGGCTGTCGCTGCTGGGCTGCTAGGTGTCGGTGATCGATATGCTGGAACTGCTGGCCGCTGTGGCGAGGTGGCTGAAAGCCTTTTAGCCGCAGGCGATATGGATGCGGCGGCGGCGGCGTTGGTCGCAGATTATCGCTCGAGAAAGCAGCCAGTGCCTGGCTTTGGGCATCCTATCCACACTGGAAGAGACCCTCGAGTCGATAAATTGCTCGATATGGTGGATGCAGAGAGCACCCCTCGACGGGCAATGCTGGCTCTTGAAGTCGCTTTAAGCGAGGCGCTCGGGAGACCTCTAGTGATGAATGTCAGTGCGGTATTGGCAGTGCTAATGCTGGAGGCGGGTATTCCATCACAAATGATGCGAGGCGTAGTATTAATTGCACGGTGCGCGAGCCTAGTCGGACATATCTATGAGGAAAGCCATAGTCCAGTGGGTGACGCGCTATGGCGAGGTGCTGAGGGAGCTGTAGGCTACGCCGAAGACTGAGTGTTTTGGGTATGAAAATATTACCAACAAAGCTCGATGTTCAATCCGTGCCAGTCAACGCTGAGGATTCCATCAGGCTGCACATTACCGAGCCCGAGTCCGAAGACGCGTGGATAACACTTCTCTGCTTACATGGCTGGACTCTCGACTATCACTCATTTTCCTCACAGTGCGACTTAGCATCGGAAGGTATTCGCGTAGCGCGATTTGATCGTCGTGGGTTTGGAGCGAGTGGTCTGACCCCTGAATTCGAACGTGAAGTTGAGGATGTCCTGGCGCTGATTGACCATTTAACGGGCCCAGTAGCGCTCTATGGCGTATCACAGGGCGCGCGACTAGGTTTACGCTGTGCGGTTGCCGGCCATGATCGTTTAGTTGGCCTGGTCACTCAGGGTGGACATGTTGATGGGTTAGTTGTCGAGGAAGCCGATGGTGAGGCAATACCTTTTCACCGCTACGCCGATTGGTTTCGAGCGGGAGACATAAGTGCCT
>CAJQLP010000016.1 GCA_905479205.1 uncultured Luminiphilus sp. | reverse complement strand
GCAGGCGCCATGGTTCAAACGCTGTATTGCGCCAGCGTTCGTTGAGGGTGTCAAAATCGGCTTGTAACTCGGGCAGGATGGTCATGCTACGGCGATGAGCGAGGCAAAATTAAAGCACTGAAACCAGCACTCGCAATGGCGAAAGCCGACCTGCTTTAATCGCGCAAAGTGAGCGTCGCGAGTTTCAGGGATCAGCACGTTTTCAATGGCCTGGCGCTTTTTGGCAATTTCTAGATCACTGTATCCCTGGGCGCGTTTAAAGTCGTGGTGCATGTCGACCATGAGATCGTTCATGGCTGGCTCGCCGAGTTCGATTTTCTCTGAAAGAATCAATATATCACCCGGCTGTAAAGCCCCTCGCAGTTTGGTGAGCAGGGCTAGCCGCTTTTTGGGGGCAATGAATTGCAGCGTGTAATTCATAATAAAGACGCTCGCATTGCTGTATTCTTGCTCGGTAATGTCTCCCGCGATTAACTTAATGCGATTATCTGGCTGCTCTCGATCGAGAGTGACTCGACACTGACTCAGCATTGCCTCGGAATTGTCGATGCCAATCATTTCACAGGCATCGGTTTCGCTGTGGCGTGCGGCCGACAGTAACGATGCACCCAACGAGCAGCCAAGGTCGTAAATGCGGCTATCGGGCCGGGCGTGTCTAGCTGCGAGCAAGCCTGTCATTGCAATAACAGTGCTGTAGCCCGGGACTGAGCGTTGAATCATGTCGGGGAATACGCCGACGACCGCCTCGTTAAAAGTAAATAGCCCGGGATCCCCTAGGGTTTGTGCAAATAAATTGTCTCGAGGTGAATTCATGACAGTTGGTCAGTCTTGTTGGGTGAGAAAGATCGGTAAAAGTGGCGATCCATGGTAACAAACAGGCCCCGCTAGTGGCGAAGCATTATTCACTGAAGCATAATTGGCTTTCTTTTGTCCCCACCCTATCTAGAGACGCTCACATGTTCGACCATCTGCCCGTACTTCCGCCCGATTCTATTCTCGGTCTTGCCGCAGCCTGCCGTGCTGATGCTAATCCCAATAAGGTGGATTTAACGATTGGTATTTACATGGACGAGACAGGTTTGTGTCCCGTCTTTGACGCCGTCAAACAGGCGCAGCGAGCGCTTATCGATGAAGAGGTAACTAAAGCTTATATACCGCCTCAAGGTGATCAGGCGTTCGTCGATGGCATGACTGAATTAGTCCTTGGTGCCGAGCGATTGGCAGCTCGAAAAGGTGTAGTGGCGGCCATACAAACGCCGGGTGGTTGCGGGGCTGTGCGCTTAGGCGCCGAGGTACTGAAGGCGTCAAACTCAGGGGGTAAAGTATGGATCAGCGACCCCACATGGCCAGTACATATTCCACTGATTGGCAGCGTCGGTCTTGAGCTCACTGAATACCGCTACTACGACCCCCTAACTCACGGGGTGAATTTCGACGCCATGGTCGAAGATCTGAAAGGTGCTCAGAAGGGCGATATCGTGTTATTCCACGGTTGCTGCCACAACCCCAGTGGTGCAGATTTGAATGCTGAGCAATGGCAAGTCATGGCGCAGATGGCCGCTGAGCAAGGCTTCACTCCCATGGTCGATTTAGCATACCAAGGCTTCGGCGACGGGCTTGAGCAAGATGTCCACGGCTTGCGGGCACTTATCGATAATACGCCGGAAGTTGTAGTTGCCGCTTCATGTTCAAAAAATATGGGCTTGTACAGAGAGCGCACAGGTCTAGTGATCTTTATTTGTAAGGATGAGCGAGCAGCGGAAGCGACCGCCAGTCAGGCAAAATCGGCGGCACGCCGTATTTACTCTATGCCGCCCGCGCATGGCGCAATCATTGCTGGCCGTATTCTGAGTGATCCCACACTGCGCAGCAATTGGGAAGCTGAGCTCTCAGCCATGTGTGGTCGTATTAATACGTTGCGCGCCGATTTCCGAGATCGCTTGCAAGTGGCAACGGGTCGCGATTTCAGTTTTATCGCCAATGAAAAAGGCATGTTCTCGTTTCTTGGTTTAAGCAAGGAGCAGGCCCAGCGCGTCCGCACTGAGCGCGGTTTGTACATGCTCGATTCGTCGCGCATCAATGTGGCGAGCTTAAACAACCGCAACATCGATAAGGTCGTTGAAGCGGTTGTCTCCGTACTCTGATTGCGGGCTTAGCCCTCGAGTTCGGTCCATCGCTCGAGGGCGGCGTCTAGGGCTTCCGTCGCCTTAGCTAACTCAGCAAGCCTCTCTGTCACCACTTCTTGGTCTTGGCTATAAAAGCTAGGGTCAGCGATTTCAGCTTCTAGAGCGGCCTGCTTTGCTTCTAAGTCTTCCATTTGCTGGGGTAGAGCATCGAGTTCTCGCTGTTCTTTATAACTGAGCTTCCGCTTTGGTGATTCCGCTTTCTGCACTGAGCTCTCTGTTGAGGCCGTCGATGTTGTTGTGCTCGTAACGTTATCTCCAGCTCCGGAGGTGGCACCCTCGGCCACAAGTCTTCCGCCGCGAGCCTCCCAGTCGCTGTAGCCACCTGCTTGCTCATCGATGCTGCCATCGCCTTGCATTACCAGCAGGCTTGTAACGCAGCGGTCCATGAAATCTCGATCGTGGCTGACGAGTAGCAGTGTGCCCTGAAAATCCATAAGGATTTCTTCAAGTAACTCGAGAGTTTCGATGTCGAGATCGTTGGTGGGTTCGTCTAACACCAATAGATTTGCTGGCTTGGTAAACAGCTTGGCAAGAATCGCGCGATTACGCTCACCCCCTGACAAGGCTTTTACAGGCGTTCGCACGCGGTCGGGTGTGAATAAAAAATCCCCCAAGTAACTTATGGCATGGCGCCTCTTGCCATTGACCTCGATAAAGTCCTGCCCGCCACAGACGTTGTCGATGAGATTAGCTTCGGGATTGAGGTGGCCGCGGAGCTGGTCGGAGTAGGCGACTTCGAGTTTAGTGCCGACCTTAACGACGCCACTATCGGGAGCGAGTTCGCCGAGTAGTAATTTAACAAGCGTCGTTTTACCGATGCCATTGCGCCCAACAATACCAATGCGATCGCCGCGCTGAATAACCGTTGAAAAATTGCGCACGATTGGGCGGCCGTCGTAAGAAAAATTGATGCCTTCGACTTCAGTGACCACTTTGCCTGATTTGCTGGCATCTTCGATATCAAAGCTTGCGCGACCTGTGCGATCTCGTCGCTGGGCTCGCTGCTGTCGTAGCGCTTCAAGTGCTCGCACTCGACCTTCATTACGGGTGCGGCGTGCCTTAATGCCCTGACGAATCCAGACTTCCTCTTGAGCCAATTTTTTATCGAACAGGGCGTTGGCGCGCTCCTCTGCCGCGAGTTCGTGAGCCCGAAAATCGAGGAAGCCACGGTAGTCTCCCTGCCATACGGATAGATGCCCTCGCTCTAACTCGGCGATAGAGCTAACAACATTCTGCAAGAAGCGACGATCATGAGTTATCAGTACTAGCGCGCCCCGGTATGAGGCGAGCTGCTCCTCAAGCCATTCGATGGTGGGAATGTCTAAGTGGTTAGTCGGCTCATCGAGTAACAATATGTCTGGCTGGGTAACGAGCGCACGTCCGAGTGAAACCCGCCGCCGCCAGCCGCCGGATAACGCCTTAAGGGGGGTGTCAGCGGGTAAGTTGAGCTGCGAGATCACAGTTTCAACCCGCTGCTGTAATTCCCAGCCATTTTCAGCTTCCAGCGCTTGTTGAACATCAGCGAGCTCATCCATGTCGACGTCCATGCCCTGGTCAATCAGATGGTGATAGCGGGCTAACAATTTGCCTACATTGGCCAAGCCACTCGCAATGCTGTCGTAAACAGTTAAGTCTTCGGCTCCGGGTAGCTCTTGCTCGAGTCGCGCAAGGCGCGCGCTCGGCGTAATCCAGCGCTCACCGTCGTCTGGTTTTATTTCTCCAGAGAGCACTTTAAACAGCGTAGACTTGCCTGCGCCGTTGCGTCCTAGGAGCCCGAGACGGTCTCCAGCTTCAAGATTGAGACTGATTTTATCGAGAATGACGTGCGTTCCGAAGTGCAGTTCCACCTGATCAAGGCGTAAAAGGGACATATTGATCTCCAAAAGTTGAGCGCGAAGTGTACGGCAGCGCCATAGCTCCCGTGAATTGGTTAAAATCCCACGCCATTAGAGAGGAGAAAGTGCTATGTATGGCCATATGACCGATACAAATGATCGCTGGATTGCCCGATGGCTTACGCTGTGTGCTGTGGTTATTTTTGGCATGATCCTGCTAGGTGGCGTGACACGTCTTACCGACTCGGGGCTGTCTATGGTTGAGTGGAGCCCGATTATGGGAGCTATTCCCCCGTTATCTGAGCAGGACTGGATCACGGCGTTCGAGAAGTATAAGTTGTACCCCGAATATCTAAAAATCAACTACGAAATGGATTTAGCGGGTTTCAAGGTGATTTTCATGTACGAGTACCTGCACCGAGTCTTAGGGCGTTTGATTGGACTACTGTATTTCGTACCCCTCGTATTCTTCATAATGAGAGGCATGGTTAAGCGTGGGCTGACCGTTAAGTTGTTGGCGCTATTTGTTATGGGTGGCTGCCAGGGCCTGTTGGGATGGTACATGGTGAAGAGTGGCCTCGTTGACCGCCCCGATGTCTCTCAGTATCGCCTCACAGCGCATTTGGGTCTTGCGATCGCGGTTTACGCCTTTATGGTTTGGTTAATTATCGGTTTGACGTCTCCGCACCGCGCAGTGCCACCGATAGCAAGCTGGCGGTCGCTATGGCTCGTGGGCCTCGTTTACCTCATGATTCTGTCGGGGGGCTTTGTTGCCGGCACCGATGCCGGCTACTCCTACCCCACGTGGCCGCTAATGGGGGACAGCTTCCTGCCGCCGGCGCTTTATGCCGATGGTTGGATTTCTGCTTTCGAGCAGGTAACCACGATTCAATTTAATCACCGAATGTTTGCGTATTTTATCGTCTGTGTGGTTGCGGTCGTCGCTGTGAGGAACCTGATGCTAAGTTCGGATACGCGTTTGCGCACCAGCGTGTACTTATTGCTGAGCGCCCTTACGGCACAAGTTGTTCTTGGGATTTCGGCTCTGCTGAGCCACATAGCAGTGCCCGTTGCCGCGGCGCATCAGAGTGGAGCGGTGGTGTTACTCACCGCCACGTTATTCTTCGCGCATGCGCGTATTACTGAAAAGTCCCGAATTTGAGAAGAACCTCGCATTTTCAGGCCTACTCCGGCCTAGTTATTACTCTGGGACACTGACATACTGCAAATAAGCCGGTACTTAATAAGCCGATCTTATTTGAGGGAGCTATGCAAAGCTCGGAGCACGATGTACTGCTGCAGTGCTTGATATTAGTTTGTCAGCACCACAGTTTGCCGGCGACGCCCGAATCACTGACGGCGGGTTTGCCGCTAAGTGAGGCAGGGCTCACTCCTGATCTTTTGACCAGAGCTGCTAAGCGTGCGGGTCTAAATGCGAGCATAAAGCCTCTCGACGTCAACGACGTGCCTAACGCCGTATGCCCTGTGGTTGTGCTATTAGAAGACAATAACGCTTGTGTTTATCTCGGACGGACTGCGTCGGGTGAGGCTGAGGTTATTTACCCTGCGCTCGTCAACTCACCGGTGACCGAGGATTACGAGGGTTTTCGCGCCAAGCAAACCGGCTTTGTGCTCATCGCTCGACCGCGTTTTCGCTTTGACAGCAGGGTCAGTCGAGCTGATTTTCGTCGCGACGGCCACTGGTTTTGGTCTGCCGTTAAAGAGAATACGCCGGTCTACAGAGATGTGCTCATCGCGGCGTTCTTCATTAATGTCTTTGCGCTAGCCTTACCGCTATTCACGATGAACGTCTATGACCGCGTGGTTCCAAACGCCGCCTTCGATACCCTGTGGGTTTTAGCCCTTGGTGTTTTCTTTATTCTGATCGCCGACGTCGTTCTGAAGACTTTGCGTGGGCATTTTTTAGATCTAGCGAGTCGGCGTGTGGACGTGGGCCTGTCGGCTCGAATCATGGAACATACTCTAGGTATGCGATTGGAACACCGGCCTGCATCGGTGGGGTCGTTCGCCGTAAACTTGCGTTCATTCGAAACGCTGCGCGATTTTATAACGTCTGCGACGATTACGACGGTGGTGGATCTGCCATTTGCAGTTCTGTTCTTTGGTGTAATTGCGTGGATTGCCTGGCCCATTTTGATTCCTGTTTTATTCTGCGTGGTGCTACTCCTCGCTTTCGCCTTTTACATGCGCCCGCGCCTGCAAAAACTCTCTGAAACAACTTATCAGGCCGGTGCGCTCAGAAATGCCACCTTGATTGAGTCGTTGGCCGGCATGGAAACTCTGAAATCTATGGGCGCTGAATCCATCATGCAGCGCAAGTGGGAAGAGACCACGCGTTTTTTAGCCGGGGTTGGTGTGCAGCAGCGATTGTCATCCCTTTCGGTGACGCACTTCACCATGTGGTGCCAGCAGCTGACATCTGTACTGGTTATCGTGACCGGTGTTTATTTAATATCAAAAGGTGAAATGACCATGGGCGGGCTGATCGCCTCGACAATGCTCGCTGGCCGTTCGATCCAGCCTTTTGGGCAGGTCGCCGGTTTAAGTACTCAATTCCACAACGCAAAGATTGGTATGACAAGCCTCGACGGTCTTTTCGCTACGCCGGTGGAGCATCGAGAGGAGGGGGCTTTTGTTTCCAGAGAGCATTTTAAAGGCGCTATAGAATTCAAAGGTGTTTCTTTTAACTACCCGAATGCTGAAACCCAGTCGCTGAATCAGGTTAGCTTAAAATTTAAAGCAGGCGAGCACGTCGCAATTCTTGGTCGAGTGGGCTCAGGCAAGTCGACGCTGACTAAGTTAGCGATGGGCCTTTACCAGCCTGTGGAAGGTGCCGTGTTGGTCGATGGTATCGACCTTCGCCAGCTAGAACCGCGTGAGTATCGCAGTTCGGTGGGTTATGTGCCTCAAGACATCACCCTTTTCCATGGCACGTTGCGAGAAAACTTAACCCTCGCACAGCGCGGTATTTCAGACGAAGCATTGGTGGCGGCAGTCGAGCGCGCCGGGCTATCGGAGTTCGTAAACCGCCACCCTAGGGGCTTTGACATGCTTATTGCTGAGCGAGGCGACTCTGTTTCCGGAGGGCAGCGCCGTTGTATCGCCGTGGCACGGGCGCTGATTCACAGCCCAAATATTTTGATTCTCGACGAGCCAACGGGTTCAATGGATCATTCGACTGAGGCTGTAGTTAAGAAACACTTAAAAGCCTACGCCGAACATCGCACTATGATTGTGGTTACCCACCGTAATTCGCTGCTCGATTTAGTCGATCGAATCATCGTCATGGACGCTGGTAAGGTTGTGGCCGACGGACCCCGTGACAGTGTTATTGCGGCCCTGCGCGATGGGCGTATAGGCAAGGCGCAGTGATGGCTATTTGGGTTGTCAAGGCAGGCCGAGGTGCTGAATACGAACAGCGCTGCCTTGAAGAAAACAAAGTCTTTCTGCCCATTGAGAACATTACCTCAGACATTACACAGTATGAAGAGCACAGCCGGCTTAGAACGGCGATGGCTGGTTACACCAATGAAGGAGAGAATGTCGATGGTGTAGCGGCGATTACGTCGACTTGGGCATTTTCTCGAAGAATAGAGAAGGGGGATTGGATTATCCTGTTGCCTGATCTCGACGAGTCCCCGATTCATATTGGTGAGGTAACGTCAGACTGCCAATACGATGACGTCGACAGCCTGCGACTTAATCGCAATGTGACCTGGCTTGTTCAGAATTTATCGCGCGCCGTACTTCCCGATGATCTTTTAGGCGTATTTAAAGTGTCTTCAATGATTTTTCGGGTGAGTCGATCCACCGATGTAGAATTTTTCGAGCTCTTGGCGCGAAACGACTGGAAGATGCCCGAACGACGCCATAGTCACACTGAAAGTCTTTCTGCCGAAACATACGCTGACAAGGGATTACTCCCTAGTCTAACGACTATGCATCGACGCGCTATTGCGCGCGGCGTTGACTGGGATGTACTCGCAGAACAGGCGCTGATAGAGCAAGAGCCGTTGCGAGCAAAGCGGCTGTTGTACGGTATTGCTGGTGCGGTCTTGTTGTTAGTTTTTTGGGCTGCTATTGCAGAGATCGATACTGTCACGCGTGGCCAAGGTAAAGTCATTCCATCGCGCCAGCTACAAGTCATAGGCTCCCAAGATGGCGGCGTTATTACGGAGATCCTGGTTCGTGAGGGCGACTCAGTTCAGAAGGGTCAGTTGCTGCTTAAGCTCGACCAAACGCGATCGTTAGCAACGCTGGGTGAAAGTCGGGCTGAGCTTGCGGGATCAACGGTTCGTGCGGCTCGCTTGCGCGCGGTTGTTGATGATACCGCTTTTCAGCCGACGACTAAGATGCTTGCCGATGCTCCCGATATCGTGTCCCAAGAGATGCATCTGTACCGATCAACCCTCGACGAGCTGGGCGTGCAGCAAGACATTGCGAGTCAGCAGTTGACCCAGCGACGAGAAGAGCTGTCTGAATTGGTGGCTCGAGAGTCGCAGTTAGATACGGAGTTAGAGTTAGCGAGTAGAGAGCTTTTCACAACGCGGCCAATGATTGCCTCGGGAGCAGTGTCGGAAGTGGAGGTACTGCGACTCGAACGAGAAGTTAACAAGGCCGACGGTGAACTCAAGCAAACGCGAGCACAGCTCGAGCGGGTAAAGGCTTCAATCGCTGAGGCCCAAGGTAAGTTGCGTGGTGTAAAGCTGGAATTTGTTAACGAAGCTCGCGAGCAGTTGGCTGACACGGTGAATCGCATTAACGCGCTGACCGAGGCGACGCAAGGACTATCCGATCGGGTTCGACAAACCAACTTAACCTCGCCCGTTAACGGCACGATTAAGCAGCTGTTTTACAACACCGAGGGCGGCGTCGTTTTGCCCGGTAGAGATATTATCGAGTTAGTTCCAGCCGACGACACGCTGTTAGTAGAGGTGCGCGTGCGACCTCAGGATATCGCCTTCTTGGCACCCGGACAGGTAGCTAACGTCAAAGTGACGGCCTATGACTTCGTGGTCTACGGCGGGCTCAAAGGCAAGGTGGAGCAGATCGGTGCGGACACCGTGGTCGACGAAGAGGGTAACGCGTTTTATGAGGTCAGAGTGAGAACTGAGAACGCCGAGTTTGGTGTGGATAAGCCCATTATTCCGGGTA
>CAJQLP010000015.1 GCA_905479205.1 uncultured Luminiphilus sp. | reverse complement strand
CAATGCTTAGAGTCACTGTTAATGCTTAGAGTGCTGTGAATGCTTAGAGTGCTGTGAATGCTTAGAGTCGCTGTGAAAGGTAGCTTACCAGCTTGCCTCATGCGACGAGCCTGCAGGTTCTGTCACGATGACGACACTCCGCCATGTCAGTTAGTGTCGACAAGCAAGGACTCAAAAAAGGCAGCATAAGCCTGAGCTGTCGTCGTTGACGAAAGTTGATCGGAGATAGCCGCTCTACACGCGCTTGCCATTTGCGCCAGCTGACTTGGGTTATCGTACAGGACGCGTATTTTCGCAGCGATCGCCTCGGGGTCATGGGTAGGCACGACAAAGCCAGTCTGGCCCTCTTCCAGTACTTCTTTGGCGCCACCCGCTGTTGTCGAAATAGCCGGCACGCCATACGCAAGCGCTTCCAGAATGGCACGCGGCAGCCCTTCCCCATCGGTGGATGCCTGAACAAGCACTTGGCTTGCGGCGATAAGTTGTGGCGCGTCGGACCGTTGTCCCGTTAGCCGAATGCGTGCGCGAAGCGGGCTACTTTCAATGGCTTTCTTATACTGCGGCTCATCCGTGCCGCTTCCGACAACTAACAGGTAAAAGTTAGGTAAGTCGGCTAATAAACCCGCTGCCTCGATTAGCACACTCAATCCCTTAGTCGGCCTAAACCGTGCCGCCGCCACCGCTACAAACGCGTTCGCGGGTATACCTTCAGATGTTAAGTCTAGCGGGGACTCTTTATACCAGTCGAGATCGTGGCCCTTGAAGATCGCGGTTAACACGCAGCGCTCACGCCATATTTTTGCCTTTACGGCTTGCTTCACCGCGTCAGAAACGCATATGACCGCGTCAACACGGGGGTGCAATACCGTTAGGTAAGAGGTGGGATCGCTTCTGTACAGTCCGCGTGTCGTTCCGCGATAACACACCAGTTTCGCACGGAAACCCATAACGGCGAATGCTGCCGTTGGAATACTTTTTGAGTTGGTGGCATAGACGATATCGTAATCATCCTTGCGTAGCTCTTCGCGCAGGATTTTGATGGCGGATAGACTTATTTTATGAACTTGATGCGTACATACGGTAGAAATGCCCGCTTGATTGAAATAATGCTCGTCGTCGAAGTGTGGCGAACAAACCGTTAACTGATGCCCCATTTCAGCCAGCTTGATCAATATTTCCGACTCCGGCCGCACGCTGTGGCTGATTTTTCTAAAGTCGCTGTAAACAAGGATTTTCATAAAAATGCTCCGAAAAGCGCAGAGATAGAAAGCATTCGACCTAGCATGCTATGCGTTTTTCAGCCGTAATTGCGATCATGTAAACGCTAACGCTATCCCGAGCTTTGTGTAGATCGTCTGCCGAATAGCTTACTAGCTCTACTGGCCAATCTTGTTTGAGCACGGTATCAGAGGGGGCATAGCGCTCTAGAGGCTCGTAGCTTTGGCGCCATTTTTCTATCTTTACATTCGACCATAGCTCGTCACAAAAAAGTGCCCGAATTCTAGGAAGATCATTAGCGATGAACATTTCATGACCGTGAAAATAAATGGGGGCATCGAAGTATACGGTCCCGCCAGGCTTTAATACGCGGCTTACTTCTTTCAAACACTCACCGTAGTCTGAGGGCACCCTGCCCCCCACCTTTTGGCCCCAGTGCTCAATCGATTGAATACCAAAAACCCTATCGAAAGTAGCATCACCAAATGGGATGTTGGCGGCATCGCCGTGGCCGCCCTGGCCCAATGTTGGCACGACAGACTTAGGTATCTTCGGCTCAATTCCCGTCCACACCCCTCCGCTGCGAGTGATCAAGCTTTTTGCGAGCATAAAGCGACCAAAGCCTATTTCTAGCACATGCTCATCGACGCAATTATTAAAGTGGGCCTCGATACTTGATACAACGCATTTCCTCAGTGGCGTGCCAAACCCTATACCGCAGGCATTTTTTGAAGAATCAAAACTGCGGCAGTCGGCACAGGAAATCGACCGTAGGTAATCCGATTCGTTTTTATAAAATACACCCGCCCACTTTTTCTGCAACTGGCGAGGATTTGCGGAAAAGCTGTGCCAGCGCTTTAGAATCGAACCTAATTTAGAATGCATGACGTTATCTCGTTGTAGGATCTAGGGTTTGAGTTTGATCGTTCTTGCTCAATGTGCCGAACGCAAATTCACTCACTCATCTAGCCGCCCAAACTTGGTGTTCAAACCTTCTGCAAAGCCAATACACAGCATAAATACGATAAGCAGCGTAATTTTGTGATTTTCCAACACGGCGTCGGTGGTTCCAAATAGCCACCATGACATTACGGTTATGACCAGCAGGTAGCGGCTCTCTGAGCTGAATTCCCCCTTGTAGGATAACAATGGAATCATAGTCATTGTTACAAGGATTGCAGCCATCCCGCTGATGCCTAGCTCTACACCAAGGTTTAAAAACTCATTGTGCGCATGTCGATAACCGAGCACGGCGTTGGAAATATCAGGATTCGCCCGATGAATTGACTCGGCCGCAGAATGGAACTCGCCTTTACCAACCCCTGTCCAAATATTTTGCTGAAATATATCCCAGCCCACTTGCCACAGCGCGATTCGAACTTGACTAGACTCATAGGCAGGGATCGACCGGTTAATCAGTAACTCTTGGGTCTCCACCAATAATTCAGACATCCGAAGAAAGCTTCCACCCATGAATACCCAATAACCTACAAGCGAAACCACCACCGCACTCAGTAATTTTTCTCGCCTAGAAAATACGTACGTGTCTGAGAAAAAAACGAAGGCCAGAAGGAGCAGCGGGGAAATAATAACCACGGTTCGCGTCTGGCTCACTAGCACGGAGACAAGGCCCAACGCGAGAATGCCAATGCAATACATTTTCCTCACGTTGCCCACAGCCTCTTTAACAAGCGCCGCGGGTATCAACGCGAGAGTGGTGAGTAGAAAGGCTACTTGAGCGAAGGTAACGCTGTTTTCGTGCCCATAAATACGTGTCCAAGTCGTGCCAGAAAGAAACTCATAGCCGAAAACTCCGGCATTCAGGAAACATGCGAGCGCGGCGCCCACAATGACATAGGGCAATTGCGCCCCCTGGACTCTCATCCATAGGTAGACGGGGATAATGAGTAAAAATCGCGACGGATTATCGAGCTCGCTTACGATAAATGTATCTGAAGCCAATGACCTGAGAATAACAACCAAAGGGTAAAGACTGAGTGTCGCTATGAACAAGTAGTCTGGCACCGTTAAACGTAAATAATGTCGAGGATCAACAGTCACAACACTTATGAGAAATAAACATGCGACCGAGGCACCAAAGACTTTCTCTAGAAGCAGAATTGACGACAAACCGACCACGATCAAAATGCGACATACGACAAGCATCAACGTAGGCTCACGAGTATCATTTTTACTTAAACTTTGGCTATGAGTCGTTATGGCGATTGCCCATCAAGAATAGGTTGCGGTGCTGAGATAACAAAAGACCAGCGATATTATATCGACTACTCCGCTTGAGGGCGAGCGGATGCTCGTTGGGTACTCCCGTGCCGCGAGCAATATGCTATCGTTCTATACGTGTGAGTCTCTGGACTCGCTAACAGCCCTATACCCCTCTATATCTGTCATTAAGGAGCACCGCTATGCAAACCTTTGTTGACCCCAGCCCGGAAAATTTTGCGCACTTTAAGTCTTTAGATAGAGACACACCCATTCTGATGCTGAATCAGCTGCTATTTAAGGCAGTCGCGGCGTATCCAGAGGGCCATATGCTCGCGGACAAGCCAATGAGTGGCGCTGAGGCATATGCGCTTTACGGCGAAACCAGTGGTCCAATTTTTCAACGAGTGGGTGGCACCATCGTCTGGCGCGGACACTTTCAAGGGGTTGTAATAGGTCCAAACGATGAAAAGTGGGACACCGTCTTCATCGCTCGTTACCCCAACGCCCACGCATTTCTTGAGATGGTCACAGATCCTGATTACCAACTCGCAGTGGTCAACCGCCAAGCGGCAGTTCAGACGTCGAGGCTCATACGCTTCGCAGAACATAAAAGTACGGGGGATGTATTTAGCGGCTAACGCACGACGATCAGGTTACTGGATACGCGCAAAAAAAGAATGGAGGCTCGGAGCGGAATCGAACCGCTGTATACGGATTTGCAATCCGCTGCATCACCACTCTGCCACCGAGCCAAAAAAAACCTGCGCTTCAGACTGCTCTGGAAATAAACACAGTGAGTCGTTTGCAGCGCGCGGCGAGTATACACACAACCTACAAACGTTGCCAATGCTTCACGCATTTGAGTGTGTTTCGAACCCTTATCATCAACAGTGTCGACATGCCTTCGAAAGCGCTGTAAAAAAGCGCTGCCGCCCAACCTACGTGTTGTGTGAAGCGATGATACCGGCCGGCTTACCCTTCTTGTTCGCGCAAAACTTGGGCAAACGCTTGAAGGTAAATCATCATAGACCACAGAGTCAGCACAACGGCGAAGAACAGAATAGCCTGTGCAAACCAGCTCCAGTATTTATAAGTGTCCGGGAGAATGACTAGCAGCATACCAATGGCTGTCATCTGGAATCCAGTCTTCCACTTCCCCAACTGCGACACTTTGACAGCGGTGCTCCTACCTAATTGCGCCATCCACTCTCGGAGTGCGCTAACTACAATCTCCCTGCCGACAATAACGCAGGCGCACAGCGTTACCAGGCTATTGTCAAACCGGTGAACTAACAGTACCAGCGCGGTGGCAACAATGAGCTTATCGGCTACCGGATCAAGAAAAGCACCAAATGCGGTAGTCTGCCCAGAGCGCCGCGCTAGCCACCCGTCAAACCAATCGGTAACGGCCGCAATCGTAAATACACTGGCGGCACCCCAAGTGGAAAACGGCGGCTCGCCATAAAACAGCACTGCCATTAAAGGGATTGCGGCGACACGCAGCAGAGTCAGTGTGTTGGGTAAGTTAAAGCGCACAGTTTCGTTCCTTAGGAATCGTCGGTAGTGTCGCACATAACACGCTTAATCACCCACGCTGTGTAAGTGATCATAAATGGTCTGCGCGAGTGACTGACTAACGCCAGTCACTTTACATAATTCGTCTACATTTGCGCCGGTGACGCCCGTCGCGCTTCCGAAGTGCCGCAAAAGCTCCCGTCGACGCTTTGCTCCTACGCCTGGAATACCCTCCAGGGATGACGCATTTCTCGCTTTTGATCTGCGCGCACGGTGCCCCGTGATCGCAAAGCGATGCGCCTCGTCGCGAATTTGTTGAATGAGATGCAAGGCGGGATTATCGCCTCTCAACTGATTCTCGCGTCCTGTATCTCCGTCAATCAGTGTCTCAAATCCTGCCTTTCGCGTAGTACCTTTAGCAATACCGACGACCCGCACC
>CAJQLP010000014.1 GCA_905479205.1 uncultured Luminiphilus sp. | reverse complement strand
TGGTGGGCCCACCAGGACTTGAACCTGGGACCAATCGATTATGAGTCGACTGCTCTTCCTGCCCCTCTATTGTAATTTACTTTTTTACTAATTAAAGCCAGCAATCGACTCCTAGAGAGAACAATAACGGACGACTTGCAATATATCTAGCCCCCTGTATGATATTTACTATATATACTTTAGAGGTGTGCGATGTCTGACTCGAAACTGGCTCCAGTCGCAAGCCATCACGTCATAGCAAAGCAAAAGGTTGGAGGGGTAAGCTCGTTAGTAGTCCCTGCTCTCTATATTGAAGTGGGTGGCAAACCTACCTTAGTAACCAATCTAATTAGGTATTTCACAGTATACCCACTTAGAAGTTACGACTGGCGCAGGAAGACGGCAAGGGCCGTTGGCCTCTTCTACGATTTCTCTAAATCGCACATCGAGACACGCGGCAACAAAATAAGTCATCGCGATATGGTTAGGGCGTTCGCTCTGGCATACCTAAACGGCACAGTCACTCCAGGCTCTAGTGAAGATGCACTTGGACTCTATTGGCCGCCGTCATCGATTAAGGCGGTTAAAGGTGCGGTCAGTTCGCTTCAAAGATTTACTAGCTGGTGCGCGGGCGAAGGGATCACAAGTAGCGAGGCGGTAAGCGGCTACGGTGTTTTTCCAAGTGAGCGCAGCTTCATTCGATACCTCTCGACGGCGATGAAGATCAAGGACATGAGTTTCCTTGGCTACACCTCTAAAACCGGGGATGTAGCGAAAAGGCTCTCAGGAAAAGCGGTGAATAAAATAGTTGATCTCGGTACCTCCACAGACGCAACTGTGAAAACGGCAAAGTATTTTCCCTCCTGGCTGGTTCCAGACCTAATCACTGAAGGCTTTATCGTAAGACCCGGAGTTGAGGTCCTCCATGAACGAGAGGATCTTGCGGCAAAGATGATTACGCTACTGATGATGTTCGGCGCCGTGCGGATGTCGGAGCCGTTTCACCTGTGGTTTAACGATGTGATCCCCCAAGTTGATGGCAGTTGCAAGATAATACTTCAACATCCGTCTGATGCGCAGACCAATTTGCCTTATGAAAAAAAAATTATAAGAAAGGCGTATCTTGCAGAGCGTGGATTGCAGCCCAGAGATGTAGACGGACTGCCAAAGACTTTATATGCGGGCTGGAAGGACCTGGCTGTTGATCAAAGCCTGCAAGCTCCGGTGCATTTTATCCACGGTTCTGCAGAGGTTCTGTTCAGAGAGATGTTTATCTACTACCTCAGGTACAGAGAGCACTTAATTGAGTCATATAAGGAAAGAACGAATACCACGCATCCTTGGCTCTTCGTATCAAAGCACGGCGATACCACTGGTAGCCCCTACTCAATTGATAGCTACAAAAAGGCACTAGAGCGCGCCTACAAGCGACTAGAGCGCCGCAAAGGCTACACCATACCGCGCGGGAAAAACGCGGGAACGACGCCACATGGAATGCGTCACTTTGCTGGTCAGAGCCTTAGTGACGCGGGAGTCGATTCAAAAGTCGTACAGAGGCTTCTGCATCAAAGAAGCATCTTTTCTCAACAGACATACACGGAGCCTTCGGATCAGCGAATTAGCGACGAACTGGATAAGGCGCGGCGCAAGTTAAATGATGAAGGTTCCCTAACGCTAACGAACCAAATCGTGGAGGCGCTCGAAGCCTAATGCAAAAATCTGCAGCCAAGGGCTTTTTCGACAACATGACAATGAAGCACCATGGGGTCGAGCAATCCGGTGATGGGTTGCGCCATCTGCTCAATTTTTATCAGCACAGCTTGTCCAACAGTGAGAAGGCAATACTTAATGAGTCACTGGAGAAAATGCCGCTTTATTGTGACATCGTCACCAGCGCGGCAGACCACTTTCCTAAGAATGCACAGCAGAAGAACGGCCTTATGCAACTCGTTGGGATTATCGGGAAACTTTACGGCTGGAGTCGATCCAGTGATGTCTCTCTAGATCGATGGGCAGAGATAAAGAGTTCTTTGATAGTTGACGGAATTTTCAGTTCTGAGATTTCGACAAAACACGCTAACTCACTGAGACATCTCGGAAATGTTTTGGCAAAAATGAACATTGATTCTGGATACAAGCTGGTCTCGATTTCAGACCCTAGACGGCTGGGTCCGAATGGAGAAAAGAAAAGTCGCCATGCGAGTGGCATGCATCAGTTTTTTGATCGACATCCTGAATATAAAAAGTGGAATGACGCTTGGAATAGCTACAAGGAGCAGAGGCACCTTAAAAGCTTCAAAAACCAAGACGCTGCTTTCAACAAGTTTGTCCGATTCAATCAGGAAGTGGTCGGAATGCAAGACCCAATTGTCTTCTTCTCTGAGCAAAGGCCAGACTTCTTCGACTGGCTAAAGAACAATGTCGAAGGGCCAATAGTGACGTATGCAAAAGAATTGCAACATTTTTCTAATTGGTTCGTTGACCAGTATTTAGTCGATTACGATGAAGATGAAAATGAACGAGTCTTTCTTGGCCATCCGCTGTTTTCCGATCAGCGGCTCAACAACATTACTCAGGAAAAGAATCCGTCAGTTTTAAGGAATAGTGAGACTCCCAAGCTCCCTATGCCGACCAAGTATGTATCCTTGTGCAAGGAAATACTGACTGAAGAAGACTACGCGTTTTCGAAATCACTTGAAGACGAATACTTCGAAAAAGAAGGTGAAAGAATCTGGTGCCCCTGTAACACCATAAGCTTCTTGATCTTGCTTGAGCTTCCAGCACGCAGAGGTCAAATGAAACTGGTGGACTCTGGAGAGGGGGACGAACTCTATTTTGATCACACTCGCGAGAAGTGGATCGAAAATCCGAGTGTACATGCAGGCTATTGGAAGAAAATAGGTGCGAAGGTGCCTAGTAGAGGCCTGATAAGCCCATCAAAAACAGCGCCGGATAAAGTAGATCTATATCTGACTACAAACAAGACGAAAGATATTGCAGTGGGATTTGGCGAGGAATCTGGCCAGTGGATTCCGTGGCATAACGAAACAATTATCTCGCTTTGTAACGAGATGCGCGAATGGCAGGAGAAACACAACCCAGTTGCCAAGCCCAAAAAAGCCATAACCTGCCCCGCAAGCACTTGGGCCAGTAGACCATCAAAGTCTGTGCTAGAAGCCACCCCAGATAGATTCTATTTGTTCAGATCGCCGCTAAATAAGTCTGATCCTGAGGCTCCACCTCCTGACTACAAGCAATTGAAGTTTTGGTATCGATTAATGCTGGAGCTTCAGAATCGTCTCAATGCGATGGGTGACGACACTCAGATAGTAACTAGCTACAACGTGTATAAGAAAAGCGCCGAGCCAAACGGTGCCATCTTTGTCCCGCATGGCTTGCGAGTCACAGGCCTCACGGCACTGATGGGGGCAGGAGTTCCCCTTGAGGTGCTGAGTAAGATTGTTGCCGGACATTCGGCAATACTTATGACGCTTCACTACATTAAGTTTAACAATACGCACATAACCGACGTTCTTAACAAAGCAAAAGTCGATATAGAAGCTTCCGAACAGCATAACTACAGGCAGTGGTTAAGGGAGGCGTCCTGGACTGATGCGAGAAAGTACAGTGTCTTCAATTCTGAGGAAACATACTCCCATAGATGGAACTCTGGCCAAATTGACTCGTCATTGTTTGAGAATCGACAAATAGGTATATGCCCAAATAGCGGGACCTTGTGCAATTCAGGTGGGGAGGTTGTCAGAAAAGATAGAGGCAAAACGATTAACGGGCCGGTTCCAGGTGGTCCCGGTAATTGCCATATGTGCAGGTATTTGATTACTGGTAAGCCGTGGCTAATCCCGCTCTGGCTAATGACAAACGAGAAATTTCTCAATGCGAAAGGCCTGTCAGAAAAAGTCGAGATTCATAGAGTTCAACTAGAACGTCTACTAAAGGAAAGGTACCAAATTGCTATGGGTGCGGGCGTAGCAGGGGTTCCATTCTCCCTACAGACCGAAATCAGCCAAACTGAAGCGGCTTTAGACAAGGCTAGCGCCAGGCTTGATCAGATGCTCAATGAAGCTCACCGGGCATACATTCTGACCGAAGCAGTGCGAAACGTCGGTGCGGACGAGTTATCAAATCTACCGATGCCTTTGGAAGATGAAGACGACGGTGGTTTCATCTTTCAGGAGACTTCCAGTTTTAAGCAGCAAGACTTCTTGGTCCAGGCTTCAAGGCTTTACCCGCTCCTTGAAGTAGAAGACGCCGAAAAAGACAGGGCGCATTTTATTGATACGGTTCTCTTTAACTCGGGTATTACCCCAATAGGTTTAAGTGGGTTGTCGGACACTGAGAAGCGCGAAGCAGCGGATGCCGCAGCAAAGTATCTCGTGACGCATCTAAGCGACAGAGAACTGGCCATGTTAGAGATCAAGGCGGTCACCTTGGCTGAGCTTGGGTACACACCTCAAGTAAGAGCTTGTCTGAATGAGTATATCGATAACGGTTCACAAGCGAGCCTTATACCATTAGTCGATGTGGAGCAGAAAGAAGATGAAGAAAAATAAGATTGATAAAAAAGTCCAAGGACTAATTGACAAGGCAAGCCGGGAAAGTCAAAAGAACCGGATCAGAGAGTGGAACTCTGTCTGTGAGATGCTCATACAGAATGACTCTGAACTGACAGTGTCTAATTGTGTAAGGCACATGATAAATCGTGGTCAAAAGATATCGGCGCAGACTGTGTATAACAAGGATGGGAACCCTTACAGTCAAATATTTGAAGCATGGGGTAAGTACCGTCTATCTAAGGGCAAGTCTCCCGCAGCAAACCTCGCCATGAATAGTGAGGATATTTATGTTGATGATGCAGATTTGGAAAAAATCACAGATCCGGTTATCAAGTACAGGGTTTCGCTTCTGGTCGGTCAGACTAAGTCATACAAGAAACAACTGGATATGATGCGAGATGTGCGGCAGATGCAGACTATTTACATGGTCGATGGTCCTGACGGTGCACGCTTAGAGGATTCTTCTTCAATCGTGTTGACGGAGTTCGAAGTTCAGGTTCTCAGTGAGTTGCTTTCAAGTTCGGCGGTCGAATTTAATGATGATGGAAAAATGTTAACTAAGCGGAATATGCGCGCCGGGACAGGGCTAACCTCTGAAGGATTTCAGCAGGCAATCGAGAAAATACTGCATAGTTATAAAGTGATATGACGTAATGAGTGCGAATACAAGGAGCAAAGATGCCTAATGGTCAGGAGGTAGGTAAGGAGAATGTGGCCGCCCTAGAGGCATGGGCTGCCACTCAATCCGATGAAGACTTTACCCAGATCATCTATCAGGGAAAGCTCAATCGCTCTGAGGTCGCTAAGGGTGCCGGCATTGGTAAGTCCAGTAGGGCGGTTGCTTGAACTAACAGGCCTCACTTTTACGCCCTCCAGAAGTTAATTTCCCTGTAGCCTTTTCGCCCATCATATCCACTAGTTTTCGGCCATTAGATTGGCATGCGCCAATTTAATCAACTTGTAGAACTGAGCCGCTTCCTTTTTAGACATCCCCCGCGTGGCAATGCCGCCAATATCATCAACCAGGCTCTCCAGGGAATTCAGCATCGGTTGTATTTTTGGGGTCAACCTGACCAGCTTCGCACGTCGGTCCTTGTCATCGTCTCGCCGCGTAATCCACCCACCGGACTCGAGGCGCTCTACTACTTTACCGAGGGGGGGTTTCGCCATCATCAGCGTATCAGCGATATAGGTTTGACTCTGTTCCCCTTGCATATACAGTAAATACAGCACCTGCCATTGAGTGCGGGTGAGACCCATTTCCTTCACCTGTCGATTGAACAACCGGGCTACCATCAGACTGATTTCATGAAACAGGGTGCTCACCGGCTGTTGCTCCTGCCTGCCTTCGTAGCCTGACTTTTCTTTCATTGACAATTTAATAATCCTAGTTAATATAACTACAGTTAATATAATACTTGTAGCCGCCAATTAATGCGACTGTCAATTCATGCCCTGCAAGTGTAACCGGACATGTAAAATGTGCCATGGTAAACGGGCGGCTACCGCCCTTCTGATTGCCCTTTTTTTCACTGGCTGTGACGGTCAGAGCGAGAGCACACAAGACCTTGAGTCTGTCGGAGTGGGGGCGACGCCACTTGCCGTTTCCACAGTCCTCCTGGATCTGACCGAGCTTACTGAGCCAATTTTCGTAACAGGCACCATCCTACCGCTTAAATCTACAGATATCGCTCCACTGGTTGGCGGTCTAATTGATGAAATCTATGTCCGCGTCGGAGATCGCGTTGAAAAGGGTGAGCCACTTTTTCGCATGCGCCAGAAGGATTTCGAAATCAAACTCTCCAGGCTGGTTAACGCCGAGCGCCTGGCGGAAGCTGAGTTTACCGATGCAAAGCGCGACCTCGAAAATGCAGTCGCGCTGAGAAAAAAGGATGCGTTTTCCGTTGAACAACTTGATGACAGGCAGACACGGGTAGAGGTGACAAACGCGAGACGCGGCATTGCCCGGGCCAATCTGGCGGAAGCTCAAAAGGAGCTGGATGACTCGACTACCCTGGCCCCTTACCGTGGCGTAATCACCAGGAGGGGCGTGGACGAAGGGACATAAATTCCATCCATTATGCGCTCGGAGAGGTCTGTCCTCCAGATTCAGAAAATCGATATCATGGTGGCCTTACTATACGTACCCGAGGTCCATTTACAATCCATCGAGTTGGGTACCCCTGGTAGAGTTCACATTCCAAGCATGAATCAAACTTACGAGTCTAAAGTGGATCTGATCAATGACCGAATTGACCCAAAGACGCGCACGATAGACGTGCGTCTGGGTGTTCTGAACCCGGACTACCAAATCAAACCCGGCTTGTTTATTGAAGTAGAGCTCATTCCAAAGCCACGCCAGGGAATATTGTTGCCACCCAATTCAACCAAAGGGCTGGGCAGCACCCGTTATCTTTTCGTCGTTGAGAACGGCATCGCAAGTCAACGCCAGGTAAAAGTTCGTGAGCTGAATGACGGCAGTCTCGAGCTGCTTGACGACATTGCGCCTAATACCAGAATCATAGTGGGCAAGAGTATCCACATGGTATCTGATGGCGCGTCCGTAATTATCTCAGACCAGTCCTATGTGGATAGCTGACCTTTGTATACGCCGCCCGGTGCTGGCCATAATGATGGTGGGAGCACTCATGGGGCTGGGTTTTATCTCCATGAGCAGGATCAGTATTGATCTGTTTCC
>CAJQLP010000013.1 GCA_905479205.1 uncultured Luminiphilus sp. | reverse complement strand
GCACGATTAA
The DNA here is from genome assembly GCA_905479205.1 of uncultured Luminiphilus sp. Taxonomy (GTDB): domain Bacteria; phylum Pseudomonadota; class Gammaproteobacteria; order Pseudomonadales; family Halieaceae; genus Luminiphilus. The sequence continues at coordinate 15,929 of CAJQLP010000013.1, read as the reverse complement.
ATCCAGACAATGGAGTCGATGATCCTGCTACTCCAGATGCCGCTGACCCTGCGAGTGGGGAGTCAGAGACATCGAGTGCGCCGCTATTGAAGGCAAAGCCCGAGACAGGAGTCAGTGTGATTCACTCAAAGAGCTCGTCCTGAGCGTTATCAAGTTCTCTCAGGTAGCGAAAAAGTTTCCGTGCTGATGTCACTGGCTTCTTGTTCTTGAGTTCTGCCTGATGCGCGCGCACAAGCTGCCGCACATGCTGCCTATCGGCGCCTGGGTGAATAGCTAGTAATTCAGTAAGCCCTTTGTCACCCTCTAGCAGTAGTCGATCGCGGAGAATTTCAAGCTGATGAAAGCGTGCTTTTTGTTCTTCATGCTGACCATCGATACGGGCAAGTGCATCTTCGATTGGGGTTGGATCGATATTGCGCATAAGTTTGCCAACAAACTGCAGTTGACGGCGAAGTCCACCGCGCGCATTGAGGCGGCGGGCGAGCATGATCGCATCAAGCAGCTGCTCATCGTCGATAGGTATCTGTTTAAGCTGCGCCTCAGGTAGCTTAGTCAGTCGCGTCCCTAGCTCTTGAAGTGCGGTCATCTCTCGTTTGACCGCACTTTTACTCGGGCCATCCCATTCGAATTCTTCGTCATCAACCATATGCAAGTGCCGCTAACCCCAAGAATGAAAGGAAGCCGACCACATCGGTGACTGTGGTTAGAATCACGCCCCCCGCTAAAGCGGCATCAATACCGAGTCGTTGGAGGAGAAGTGGCAGTAGTGCCCCGGATACGCCAGCAGTAATCAAATTAATGACCATGGCTGCCGCGATGACTAAACCCAGCGTTATATCATCAAACCAAAGCGAGGCAGCTATGGCGACAACCACTGCCCAAATAATTCCATTGATGGCGCCCACCATCGCTTCGCGGCCAACAAGCCATGCCTGATTGCGCTCGTTAATGTGGCCCATTGCCATGCCGCGAATAAGGACCGTTAAGGTTTGCGTTCCAGCAATACCGCCCATGCTAGCAACAATGGGCATAAGCACTGCGAGTGCAACCACTTTTTCGATGGTTCCCTGAAAGGCATTAATGACGGAAGCGGCGATAAAAGCCGTCAACAAATTGATCCCTAGCCAGACTGCGCGCCGAGGCGCCGTATGTAAAACGGGTGAGAACGTATCCTCCTCACCTAGTCGGCCGAGGGACGTTAGCGAGTGGTCGGCCTCTTCTCGAATAACATCAACAATATCGTCAATGGTGATTCGGCCGATCAGCCGATTATCGTCATCGACTACCGGTGCTGAGATCCAGTCGTTCCGTTCGAATAGTCGCGCGACCTCAGACGAATCCATGTGAGCGGGTATCGGATCTCGGTTGGTGACCATCATCTCGCGTACGGACACGCCTGGGTCGGCTACGAGTAGGGTACGTACTGGCAGTAAGCCGACATAGCGATCCTCGCGGTTCACCACCATCAAGGTGTCGGTGTTGAGTGGAATTTCGGTATGGCGCCGGAGATAGCGTAAGACCACATCAAGGGTAAGATCCGCACGCACAGTGATCGTGTCTGTGCTCATCAGGCCGCCGGCGGTGTCATCCGAGTAGCCGAGCACTGTTTCAATACGAGCGCGGTCCTGCTCGTTCATAATGCTCAGAACTTGACCCGTAATGGCATCGGGAAGTTCTTGCAGAATATCGGCTACGTCGTCGTCGTCGAGCTGTCCGACAATTTCGGCGAGGTCTTCGGGTGCCATATCGGCTAGGAAGGAGTTACGCAGATCCTCAGGAAGCTCGTTAAGGACGGCGGCTTCTTGCTCTGCTTCTAGAAGGCTCCACAAGACGTGCCGATAACGAGGTGGCGAAGAGCTAATCAGGTGAGCCACGTCACCCGGTGACAAATCGGAAACTATGCTCGCGACATCAGCGAGCGTTCCACTCGCTAAGGCGCTGTCGAGACGTGCGAGTTGTTTTTGTGATTTGACAGCGGTATTCATGAGTCCCCCTCCCGGCGAGGGCCTATTATCCGTCAGACCGCGGAGTGGTGCACCTTGGAATTTGTCGGATTAATCAGGTTCGCCGAAACGATCGGCAATGAGTGCCGTGAGCGCTTCGTAGGCCTCTTGCTCGTCCTCGCCTTCAATAGTCACTCGTAGACGGGTTCCCTTGCCCGCCGCGAGCATCATTACCGACATAATGCTCTTCGCATCAATGAACGTCGTATCTTTGCACAGCTGAATACGGCTACCGAATTTATTTGAGCACTCGACGAGCTTTGCCGCTGCGCGGGCATGCAGCCCGAGTCGGTTAACGATTTCCACTGTGGACTCGATCATCGCGTGTTCATCCCCGCAAGCTCACGATGCCGAATTTGCGATCGGACATGTAGCTGCTTGATCTGCTTATAAACTTGTTCAGCCACATAGACCGATCGGTGCTGCCCGCCCGTACACCCAATTGCGATGGTCATATAACTGCGCTGTGATCTCTCATACTCAGGCAGCCAGCGTGTCAAGAAAGCCACAATGTGCTCGACGAAAGCCTCCGTACATTCCTGTTGCTCTAAGAATTCGGCTACCTCAGGATCTTGCCCCGTTTTCAAACGCAAACTGGTTACCCAATGTGGGTTAGATAACAGTCGTGCATCAAAAACTAAATCGGCATCCGATGGCACTCCGCGCTTGAAACCGAATGACTCGATCAGCAATGACAGGCCTGTGTTGGTCGTTCCCCCAAGGCGGCTCGTCATTACTGCGCGCAAGTCGTAAAGCGTCAGCTGGCTCGTGTCGATGGTTAGATCGGCTTGGTTAGCCAAGTTGTCTAATAACGCACTTTCGCGAGTAATGGCCTCGGCTAGGGAGCGCTCATCTGAGCTCAAGGGATGTCGTCGCCGGGTTTCACTGAATCGCTTAATAAGAATTTCATTCGAGGCATCTAAAAAAATCACCTCGCTTATGATGCTTGCGGGCAACGACTGCAAAACTTCATGTATTTGCTGGAGATCGTCTTCGCTATTGCGAGCGTCAATGCATACGGCAACGCCGCTAAAAGCCGCGTATTGATCGCGCTCAAGTTGCAAAGTCAGCGTTGGTAGTAGGGCTGCGGGAAGGTTGTCAACACAGTAGTAACCCAGATCTTCCAATTGATGCAGTGCGGTACTTTTCCCCGAACCTGAGCGACCGCTGACGATGACAAGTTTCATGGCTCAGCGCTCGCTGTTGTGAAGTGCTAGAGCGAGTAGCTCTGTGTCGGACTGGGCTTGGCGCAGGCTATCGCAGTAACCAGCGCGTGAAAATCTGCTCGCTATTTCGGCCAGTATATCGAGGTGATTTTGTGTGCTTTCCGTGGGTACGAGCAAAACGAACAGCAAATCAACCGGCTTATTGTCGGGTGATTCGAAGTTAACCGGTGTTGCCAAAGTGATTATGCACCCCAGCGGTTGTTCACAGCCCGTTACTCGGCAGTGAGGTATCGCAACCCCTTCACCGAGCCCTGTGCTGCCCAATTTTTCACGCGCAAGTAGCTGCGCGTAAATCGCGTCCTCAGCGAGCGAGTCATCAGCGTTGGCGATATGTTGAGCGGCGAGCTCAAAAATTCGTTTTTTACTCGCAGCGTCGATCCGACACATTATTCGAGTCGGGCTCAACAAGCTATCTAGCTTGGCCATGCTTCAGTGTCCTCGATGCTTCTCCTTGTGTTTAATAATTTGACGATCTAACTTGTCAGCTAGCGCATCGATAGCCGCATACATATCGTCTGATTCCGCTGATGCAAAAAGGTCCGCACCGGATACATGTAAACCAGCTTCTGCTTTATGCAGTTGTTTCTCGACGATTAAGGTCACTTCAATCTTGGTGATGTGGTCAATATGACGCTGCAGTTTGTCGAATTTATCCGACACGTGCGTTCGCAGTGCGTCCGTGATGTCAATGTGATGTCCGCTAACGGTAAGTTGCATATATAGTCTCCTGATCGCCTTACAAGCGTAATTAAAATAGCCGTTTACGTTCGTTAGAAGGCGGAATGTTTAGCTGCTCGCGATATTTTGCCACCGTGCGGCGTGCAACGATGACCCCCTGTTCCTTGAGCAGCGTACAAAGCTTGCTATCGCTTAGGGGCTTTTTGATATTTTCGGCCAGTACCAGTTTTTTGATCAGTGCTCTTATGGCCGTTGATGAGCACTCGCCACCTTCTGATGTGGCAACGTGGCTCGAGAAGAAATACTTTAGTTCAAAAACCCCGCGCGGGGTATGCATATATTTTCTAGTGGTAGCTCTCGAGATTGTTGACTCATGCATATCAATTTGTTCGGCAATTTCCGCAAGAATTAATGGCCGCATGGCTTCTTCGCCGACGTCGAGAAACTGCTTTTGATGCTCAACAATTTTACTGGCTACTTTTAGCAAGGTTTCATTGCGGCTTTGCAGGCTTTTCATGAACCAACGCGCTTCCTGCAAATTATCTTTCACATAAGTTTTGTCCCGCTCCGAGCCACCGTTGTTCACAAGGCCCGCGTACTCGGGATTGATCCGCAGTCTTGGTGCAATGTCGGGGTTTAGCTCGACTCGCCAAAAACCATTTACGCGTCGAACAAAAATATCGGGCACGATGTATTCAGTAGTTTGGTCACCCACTGTTGCGCCGGGCATTGGGTCTAGTGAGCGTATGAGATCGAGTGCACCGCGCAAGTCTTCCTCGCTACAGCGCAGGCGTCGAGAAAGTTGTCTTGGGTCCGCAGTGGCTACTTGGTCGATATGTCGGTTGACCAGTGCACCTGCGATCTCTCTAAAAGGCGTATCAGCGGCCATTTGACGCAGTTGAATCAAGAGGCATTCACGTAAGTCGCTCGCGAAAATACCGGTCGGCTCGAAGTGTTGTAAGCGGTGCAGGACTGCCATGACTTCGTCGAGCTCAACATCGTCTATGGCAAGCCCTTCTAAAATTTCTTCAGGGGTTTGTGTCAATCGACCGTTGTGATCGACCGCGTCAATAAAGGCGAGAGCGATACTGCAATCGGTCTCTGAAAATCGTGTGGTGTTCAGCTGCCATAAAAGATGCGTATGTAGGGATTCCGGTGCGGCGTCGCGTTCGGCGAACTGGCCATCGCTGCCATCACCACCTATACCCGTTGAGGGTGGAGCAGAGGACGGCATTAAGTCTTCCCAACGGGTATCCACGGGAAGGTCTTCGTTGCTGTCAGCGACGGGCGCTTGGGCACTAAAATCGATGTCTTCTGAGGGGGCTTGATCCGACTGATCATCCTCGCGCTCGAGCAGAGGGTTGGATTCCAGTGTTTCTTCAATGGCTTGCTGTAAATCAAGAGTGCTCATCTGCAGCAACTTGATGGCCTGCTGTAACTGAGGTGTAAGCGTCAGTGATTGGCCAATTTTTAACTGCAGGGATTGTTTCATCGCGCTCGCGCTGTCACCCAATAATTACCACGTTCTTCCAGTGTAGCGCCGTGACGGCAGTGCCGGCAATGCTTGACGTCCAATTCACAGGTATTTGTGCCGAGAGAGCCCAAAAGGCACAGCTTTTAGCGTCGGGTATCCGCGTAGTAGGTCGTTTAGAGGCGGAAATTTTCTCCGAGGTACACAGCTCTGACTTTGGCATCTTGCAGAACGGAATCTGGCTTGCCGGATGCAATAACATGCCCTTCGCCCACAATATAAGCACGCTCGCATATGTCTAGCGTTTCGCGGACATTGTGATCGGTGATCAATACGCCAATATTGCGATCTCGCAAATGTTGGATAATGGCTTTTATATCGTTTATCGAGATGGGATCAACCCCTGCGAAGGGCTCGTCGAGTAAGATAAATGTTGGGTCGGTTGCCAGTGCTCGAGCTATTTCGACGCGCCTGCGCTCACCGCCGGAGAGTGCCTGCCCCAGGGATTGACTGAGGTGGCTCACACTGAACTCCTTTAAGAGTTCATCACACACCGAATGTCGCTCATCTTTACTCAAATCCTTGCGCATTTCGAGTATGGCGAGCAAGTTGTCGCGTACTGATAGCTGCCTAAAAATAGACGCTTCCTGGGGTAGGTAGCCAAGTCCCGCGCGGGCTCGTTGATGGATGGCTTTGCTTGTGATGTCCTGACCGTTGAGATAAATGCGCCCCGCATCGGCATTGACCAAGCCCAGTATCATATAAAAGCACGTGGTTTTGCCTGCCCCGTTGGGTCCGAGCAAGCCTACTATTTCACCCGTGTTTACCTCGAGGGAAACGTCCTTTACTACGGGGCGTCCTTTGTAAGCTTTTGCGAGGTGGGCGACGGAAAGTTTAGCTTGCACGATCTAGCTTTCCTCTTTGGATTTTTGAAGTGCAGATGGGGGGATCACAACTTCAACGCGTTGGTTGCCCTCAGCATTGTCGCTCACGGCACGCACGCGCTGTTCTGCCATTAAGTAGTCAATTAAACCGCCTGTTAGCACGGTTCCATCTTGTTCAATACGCGCATTGTCACGAAGGCGGATGAGTTCTTCGCTTTGCCGATAGACCATCCGCATCGCCTCGGCGATGATTGGCGCGCGATCGGCTGCGGGGATCTGCTCCAGCGTCGCGGGATCTCCCGCTGCAACTATGGTGGTTTTATCTGGGTCGTTATCTTGCTGAATAACTAAGCTATTAGCGCGAATGACCAGTGAACCTTGTGTGAGTACGACATTACCTGAGTACTTCGTTTCCCCTTTGCTCTCTTCGCGAACCGCTGAGTCGGCACTAATGTGGATAGGCTGGTCGCGGTCGCTAGGCAGTGCGTTAAGCAATGAAGGGTGGGCAATGCTTGTTAATGTGATGGCGGCAAATAGCCATCGCGCCATAGCCCTAAGCTTGTTAGCCTTCATAGACAGTCTCCACGTTGCTCAAAAGGCGCGCCTGTCCGGTTTTCATGTTGACCTGTAAGCCCGTGGCGGTGGTTGTGCTGTTGCGTAGTTTGAGGGTGACGTGTGAGTTGTTAGTCGCCATCTGCTCATTCAAGTCGACGGAAAGTGTTGGGGTGCTCAACACCCCCAAGCCGTGCGCTTCGCGGATTTCTACGTCGTTATAAAGTTGTAACGAGTCACCGTCATGCTCAAGAAGGCCCGCGCCAGCAACCACGGTCCAGCGTCTGCCGTCATCGTCTGCACCTTCAAATAGTAGGCCCGTTAAATGCTGTTGGGGACTATCAGTAAATTGCACGCCGGTACCTACAGTGAGCGTTTGCTCGCGCACGCCGTCATCGTCATAGCGCCACATAACGCCCTGTTTTAAATAGCTTTGTGTCAAGGTGACGGGGTTAGCGGGGCGTTCGAATACAGTCAGGGGGGCTCCGCCACCGAGAGTGAACCACAGTGCGATCCCTGTCATAGTGAGGGCGAGCAATGAAAAGTAGCGTTTCACGCGTCGTATCCAGCCACTATGTTGTCCCAGTCGCCTTTATATTGGAGTAGCATTTCCGCCAGTTCGCGCACAGCACCATGTCCACCTTTTACCGTGCTTATCCAGTCAGCTGCATCTCGCACGGGTTTTGCCGCATCTGATGGGCATGCACCGAGACCCGCAATGACGATCGCAGCTAGATCTGGTAGGTCATCACCCATGTAGGCGACTTGTTCTGCCTCGAGCTCGCGCTCGGCCATGAGTTCAAGTAACACAGTGCGTTTATCTTCACGTCCTTGGACAATGCAGGTAATCCCTAGTTCCCCTGCGCGGCGCTCGACGACAGCCGATGTTCTGCCGGTAATAATCGCCACTTCAACGCCCGCTTTCTGGAGAAGTTTGATACCGAGCCCATCTTTAATATTGAAGGCTTTAATTTCTTCTCCACTGTTGCCGTAAACAACCTGACCGTCAGTCATGACGCCGTCAACATCCAGTGCAAGCAGAGTGATTTTTTGTGGGGTCATTAGGCTATACCTGATTTTAAAAGCGCCAAAAGATGGATGACACCTTCCACGCACTCATTGTCATCGACAACGACAAGCGTACTAATACTGTGCTGTTCCATTACTCCCAGCGCCTCTGCTGCGAGCATTCCTTTGCTTACCGTCTTGCCGCCACGAGACATTAGGTGCTCAATTTTGGCTGAGTTAATATCCGGACGATCTTCGAGCGCGCGACGTAGGTCTCCATCGGTAAATATGCCCTGGAGGACCTGATTGTCGAGGACGGTTGTCATGCCTAGACCTTTTGCCGTTATTTCCATAAGCGCATCGGCTAGTGAGGCCTCGGGAGAGACTGAAGGAATGCTTGCGCCCGCCACCATGACATCCTCAACTTTCAGTAGCAGCTTTCTCCCCAGCGCACCGCCGGGGTGCGAAAACGCAAAATCCTCAGCGCTAAAGCCACGGCATTCAAGCAGTGCTATCGCGAGCGCATCGCCCATGACGAGCGTGGCTGTGGTGCTAGATGTGGGGGCCAAGTCTAGCGGACATGCTTCAGTATCCACGCCGGTGTACAAGTGAACGTCAGACGCTTGCGCAAGCGTCGATAACGGGTTGCCAGTCATGCTAATGAGAGTGATATCAAGCCGTTTCAATAAAGGCAGCAGTGTGAGCAATTCAGGAGTGTTCCCGCTATTCGACAATGCCAAAACCGCGTCTTTCGACGTAATCATGCCCATATCGCCATGGGAGGCTTCAGCGGGATGGACAAAGAATGAGGGTGTGCCTGTGCTGGCCAGCGTCGCTGCAATTTTATTGCCTATGTGCCCAGATTTGCCCATGCCCGTAACGATCACGCGACCTTCGATATCTACAAGCTTCTCGCAAGCGTCGGCGAAATGCCCATCAATATGGGGTATCAGAGCGCCTACAGCTTCTGTCTCCATGCGCAGCGTTCGCTGTCCTGATGCAATAATGGCGTCTTTGTTGAGCATTGTTGACTAAACCTTCGTGGTATCGAAAAACAAGATCACATAATACAGCACGTAGCTGCTCAAAAAGATGGCACCTAAAACGCGGCCTAGTCGAGAGACCTCGGTGACTTTATTCCAGCCAATCCAAGTGAACGCGGCTAGGGTTGCCGTGGTTATAAAAACAGCTCCAAGGTCACGCCGAATGTCGTCAGTTGCAAGCGTTAGGTCAGTAAATAATCCCGGAAGTGCGAGTACCACCAGCAAATTAAACATATTGGAGCCCACGACCGCGCCTATGGCGATATCCGCGTGGCCCTTTAGCGCGCTAATCAGTGAAGCGGCGAGCTCCGGCAAGCTGGTGCCGACGGCGACAATGGTAAGGCCAATGATGAGTTCGGAGACGCCAAAAGCCGTTGCAATGTTGACGGCCCCGAATACCAACGCTCGGGAACTACCTACGAGCAATAGAAGTCCCACAGTAAATAGGATCGTTGCTTTACGAGTGGAGATTTTTGGAATTTCAGGGGGCTGGTCCGATTGATCTGGACGCTGTCCGTGACGTGCCATGCGGAGTAGAAAGAGGATTAAACCGCACAGTAATAGAGTGGCATCGAGAGCCGACAGTACGCCGTCGTGGAGAAGCCCGGCGCACAATACAATGGTTGCCAATAATAGAGGAAGATCTGAAAAGGCCGTTGTTCTTCCGACTACAATGGGTGAAATAAGCAGCGTAATGCCTAACACGAGACCGATATTGGCAATGTTTGACCCCAAGGCATTGCCCACGGCCAGACTGCCAGCGCCTGCCAGGGCGGACATTAACGATACCAGAATTTCCGGCGCTGAGGTCCCAACAGATACGATGGTCATGCCGATCAGCAGGGGAGACATGCCGAACGATCGAGCAATAGCTGCAGCACCGTCAATAAAGCGGTCCGCGCTCCAAACGAGTACAGTAAAACTGATGGCGACGATCAATAAGTCGGTTAGCATTATGTCCTGTCTTTATCCTTGGCGGTTGGCAACTATGGCCTTTATAGTGCCTGCTTTCGCTGGGGGCATGTGGCGTGAAGATCAGGTATCATGAGCGCCCCACAAATTGCTACAGAGCACCAATATGCACAGGCGTATTGGCAGGGCGATTCTTCCCCTAACAGCGGCAGCAGTTTACCTTATATTACGCTTTCGACGGAGACCGCGGTGGCAACTATGCAATGTTACACAACGATTTTGCAACGACTGGGAATATGGATTCTGGCGTTTGGCTTGCTGATGCCGTTTTCGGCAACGGCGGCGGAGGTAGGACCGGGGGTTATCGTCAAGGACAGCACCGATCGTATTATGGCGCTGGTTGACGAGGCGATCGATTATTTCGATGACGACCCTGAGCGTTTTTTCGACGCGATGGGTGCTGAACTTGATAAGGTCGTAGATTTTCGCGGCTTCGCCAGAGGCGTCATGGGGGATTACGCGAGCAGTGCTCGTTACCGAACTCTGGATGCAGCGGGACGTGAAGCTCTCAAAGCACAATTAGACGCGTTCACTGTCGCCCTTCGTCGGGGCTTAATTAACACATATAGCCGTGGTTTGCTGGCGTTCGGGGGGGCTCGAACTGAGCTGGCAAGTACCGATTTTGCGCCAGACAGCTCGCGCGTAGCCTCAGTCACTCAGCGCGTGTTCAGTCCCGAAGGTAATGTTTACTCTATTCGTTATCAAATGGGCCAATACAAAGATGGGAGTTGGAAGTTGCGCAACTTAATCATCGAGAACATTAATTTAGGTGAAATTTATCGGGGTCAATTTGAAGCCGCGGTCGAAGCGGCTGACGGTGATGTCGACTACGTTATTAGTCATTGGGACGAAGCAAACGTTCGGGTAGAAAACAAGGAAAGCACAGATGGAAGCCAATGAGGTTCGAGCATTAATAGTAGCTGCTTTTCCTGACGGGAAAGTCGATGTTGACCTAGCCGGTGGGCACTACACGGTGACGGTTATCGATAGCGGCTTTGAAGGTGTGCGCTCCGTTGCGCGCCAGCAAAAAGTCTATGCCCCGCTGGCTGATATTATTGCGCAAGGCACGATTCACGCCGTGAACATTCGAGCACTCACCCCTGCTGAAGCAGACTGAGAGGTTACATCTTGGACAATCTCGCTATTCGTGGTGGACGCAGACTTGAGGGACGCCTGAAAGTTTCTGGCGCAAAAAACGCGGCATTGCCGATTCTGGCGGCCACGCTGTTGCCTGAAGGGACGACCACGCTGCGTAATTTGCCACACCTGCACGATGTCACCACGATGATCGATCTGCTGGGCTGCCTCGGCGTTCAGTTAACGATCGATGAGAAGCTTGCGGTGGAGATTGATGCAACGACCATTGCCAATCGGCGCGCCCCTTACGATCTAGTTAAGACCATGCGCGCATCAATTCTGGTGCTAGGTCCCTTGCTCGCACGCTTTGGTGAGGCGCAAGTGTCATTTCCCGGAGGCTGCGCCATCGGGTCTCGCCCCGTCGATTTGCACCTGAAAGGACTCCAGGCAATGGGTGCAACCATCACTATCGAAGACGGTTATATTCACGCCACGACCGATGGACGGCTGCGTGGCGCTGACATAGCGATGGAAACAGTCACAGTCGGAGGCACAGAGAATTTGCTGATGGCCGCGGCGCTTGCCGATGGCACAACGGTGATCCGCAATGCGGCACGCGAGCCGGAAGTGGTTGATTTGGCGCAATGTCTAAATGCTATGGGTGCAAAGATTTCAGGTGCTGGCCAGTCGGTAGTGACGATTGAGGGTGTTGAGCGGCTACACGGCTGTGAGTATTCGGTCATGCCTGATCGTATTGAGGCAGGCACTTACCTCGTTGCCGTGGCGGCAACGGGCGGTAAAATTAGGCTCGATGAGGCGTTGCCCGAGCACCTTGAAGTCGTGCTGGATAAGCTGCGCGAGGCGGGAGCCGATATTACCGTGGGTAAAAATTGGATCGAGCTCGACATGGGCGGCAGATGCCCCAAAGCTGTCAGTATCACTACCGCACCTTATCCGGGTTTTCCGACTGATATGCAGGCCCAGTTTACTGCGCTTAACACTATCGCTGAAGGCGTTGGCCGAGTGACTGAAACGGTTTTCGAGAACCGTCTTATTCAAACTCATGAGCTTAATCGCATGGGCGCAGCTATTCAGATAGAGGGTAATACCGCCATCGTCACAGGACAGAAATCGTTGAAAGGTGCGCCGGTTATGGCTTCCGATTTGCGTGCTTCGGCAAGCCTCGTGATTGCAGGCTTAGTTGCCAGTGGCGAAACCATCGTCGATCGGATTTACCACATCGATCGCGGTTATGAGTGTATTGAAGAGAAATTACAATCCCTGGGCGCCGACATACGGCGACAGCCCGGGAAAGTGGTCGCTGGAGATATTACATGACTCGGTCGTTGACCATTGCCCTTACGAAGGGCCGTATTCTTAAAGAGACATTGCCCCTTTTTGCTGAGGCGGGCATTGAGCCTCTTGATGATATTTTTACGAGTCGCAAGTTACTGTTCGATACCACAGTCGACGGCGTCCAGCTGGTTATATTGCGGGGGTCCGATGTGCCAACCTATGTACGCCATGGGGCAGCCGATGTCGGCGTCGTGGGTAAGGACGTTCTTTTAGAGTCTGGTGCGGATGGCCTTTACGAACCGCTCGATCTTGCTATTGCGCGCTGTCGCCTAATGACGGCAGGTTTCCCCGACGCGCCTAAATCTGGAGCTCGGCTGCGGGTGGCGAGTAAGTTCGTTAACGTGGCACGCCAATATTACGCGGCTCAGGGTATTCAGGCAGATATTATCAAGCTATATGGCGCAATGGAGTTGGCACCTTTGATGGATCTTGCTGATGAAATTGTTGATATTGTTGATACGGGCAATACGCTGAAAGCCAACGGCATGGTGCCCCTCGCGCATATCGCCGATATCAGCTCTCGGCTTGTTGTGAATAAGGCGGCGATGCGAACCAGGCACCTCATTATTGAGTCACTTATTACTCGGCTCGGTGATGCCGTCGCTCGAAAAGAGGCGGCATCATGACGGCCGTTATTCAGCGTTTGAGTTTTAGTGCGCAAGGATTTTCTGATGCGTTCTCGGCGTTGACCGAGCGACACGAGGAGCGCGATCCAGAGCTCACACGAACGGTTTTTGACATTCTTGATGCGGTACGAAAGCGAGGCGATGAGGCTGTTGTTGAGTTTACGCGACAGTTTGATCGCCATGCTGCGACGGGGATGAATGAGCTCACGGTGAGCCCGCAGGCCATGGAGTCAGCGTTACCGCTGCTCAATCGGCCGACCCGCGATGCGCTAGAGCAGGCTGCCTCGCGCATTAGAGACTACCATCTGCATCAAGTCGCCGAGGACTGGAGCTTCGAGGACCCCTACGGTAATCGACTGGGGCAACGTATCAGTGCAATGGCGCGAGTGGGCATTTACGTTCCCGGTGGTAAAGCGAGTTACCCCTCATCGGTATTGATGAACGCCATCCCAGCCAAAGTAGCCGGTGTCGGTGAAGTGGTGATGGTGGTGCCTGCGCCCGATGGGGAACTCAACCCCATGGTATTGGCTGCGGCGTCTATTGCAGGGGTTGATCGCGTATTTACCGTTGGGGGCGCTCAGGCAGTGGCGGCGCTTGCTTATGGTACTGAGACTATTCCGCGCGTCGACAAGATCGTAGGCCCCGGCAACCGGTTTGTAGCCGAGGCAAAGCGCCAAGTATTTGGCACTGTTGGTATTGATATGGTGGCGGGCCCGTCGGAAATCCTAATCCTGGCGGATGGCTCCGTAGATCCTCATTGGGTTGCGATGGATTTATTTTCGCAGGCTGAACACGATGAGCAAGCACAGGCTATTTTGATTTCACCCAGTAAGCAGTATCTCGACGCGGTTGAAGACGCGATTGAGCGCGCCTTACCCACCATGGAGCGTGCGGATATTATTCGTGCGTCATTGCGTAACCGTGGTGCATTGATTCAGGTGCCCGATATGGTCGCAGCGATCGAGCTCAGTAATTTAATTGGCCCTGAGCACTTGGAGCTCGCGATGGACGACGCTGATCAGTGGGTCGAAAAGATCACTGTCGCTGGCGCCATATTTGTGGGCGCGCATTCGTGTGAGTCGGTCGGTGATTATTGTGCGGGCCCGAATCACGTATTGCCGACCTCAGGCACGGCGCGCTTTTCATCGCCGCTAGGCGTATACGACTTCCAGAAGCGCAGCTCGGTGATTCAGTGCTCGCCTCAAGGCGCTGATGCCCTCGGGCGGATTGCTTCCCCACTTGCGCGTGGCGAGTCGCTGACGGCTCATGCGCGCAGCGCTGAACTGCGTATGAAGCCGGATTAAACGCCGGTTGGCGAGCGACTACCAACAATAGCTTGGAAATTGATGCTCTGCTTATTGCGCTCAACGGTGACGTTCATGACTTCACCGGGTCGCAAGCGCGCGATGTAGTGCATAGCGACTCGCCCATCGCTCACGACCTCGCCATCCATGGACGTAATGATGTCCCCGATGCGCATTCCCGCGCGTGCGGCGGGACCGTTTTCGGCTAACCCTGTGACAACCAGCATCTGTTTGGGGATTCCCTGTTCATCTCGATTCACGAGTAGCTCAACACTCACGCCAAGCCAGCCGCGAACCACCGAGCCAAAATTGATAATGTCCTCCATCACAAAGGTAGCCAAGTTAGAGGGGGTGGCGAGATTGATGCCGATGGCATTGTTCGACGTATTTTCAGTGCCCGCCGTGTAGATCAGAGTGTTGATACCTACCAGGCGTCCTTGGGAGTCAATCAACGCCCCCCCAGAATTGCCCAAGTGAATGCTGGCATCAGTCTGAATATAGTTTTCGTAGGCGCTCAGCTGTAAACCGTAGCGTCCGAGCCCAGAGACAATGCCTTGTGTGACAGAATGACCAAATCCAAACGGGTTGCCGATAGCGAGTACAACGTCACCCACGCGGATCTTATCTGAGTCAGCAGGCTTCGCTGGTGTTAAGTCAGGCAGATCAATTTTAAGAACGGCAAGATCAGTATCGGGGTCCGAGCCGATAACCACCGCGCTAGTGGACCGACCATCGTGGAGGAGAACCTGAATGGCGTCTGCGTCAGCGATCACGTGATTGTTGGTGATGATATGCCCCTGTTCCGACATAATAACGCCTGAGCCAAGGGATCGCTCAAGGCGCTGACTGCCAGCCGTGGAACCGAGAAAACGCCGCAGGAGGGGGTCGTTTAATCGCAGAGAACGACGCTCGGGTACAAGTTTAGCGGTGTATATATTGACAACTGAGGGTGTCCCGCGCGCTACGGCATCGCTGTAGCTGGTGACACTGCTGTGACGACTTTGTAACAGCGGCTCGTGCAGTATCCAACGGTCCAGAATGAGCACGGCGGCTAAAACGCCAACGAGCACGGGCCAGACGAGTTTTGTCAAATAATACTTCAAAACAATGCTCCTTTTGCGGCATTGTAAAACAGATTGCAGAATTTATAACGACAACATTGACTGTTGTTTTTTTTGAGGAGACACCGATGCCAGTATCTCGTGAACAGTTGCTCGCTACACTGAATGAATTACTAGAACCCAACCGGTTTCAGGACTATTGCCCCAATGGGTTGCAGGTTGAAGGTTGTGACGTCATTCATCGGCTGGTGACAGGCGTTACAGCCTGCCAAGCACTGCTCGATGCCGCAGTGGCGGAAAAAGCAGACGCTATCTTGGTTCACCATGGATACTTTTGGAAGTCTGAAGCGCCCAGTATCGTCGGTATGAAGGGACGACGTATTCGCACCTTGATTCGCGCCGACCTCAATCTTTATGCCTATCACCTGCCTCTCGACAGTCATCCTGAGCTGGGTAATAACGCTGGACTAGGGCGGGCTATGGGTATTGACACTTTTGCCACCGTAGATCCCTTAAACCCGAGCCTGCCTCTGTTTACCGGGGCGCTCGATCAGCCCCGCAATCAGGCTGATATCGCCCATCAGTTGGGCGAGGTGTTAGGTCGGACCGTGTTATCTGAAGGCGAAAAGCCGGTGCAAACTATTGCTTGGTGTACCGGCGGTGGGCAG
>CAJQLP010000012.1 GCA_905479205.1 uncultured Luminiphilus sp. | reverse complement strand
AGTGAAACGATGCATCGCCGATGGTAGTGTGGGGCTTCCCCATGTGAGAGTAGGTCATCGCCAGGCTTCTAAAAACGAAAACCCCAGCCAATCGGCTGGGGTTTTTTATTGCTCGGCGTTTAGGACTTACGGTCGGTTCGTTAAATAGTGGGCAGCATGTTGTAGCTGCTGCATCACTCAGGCGCCTCACTTATGGCGTTATTTCGTTACTGGGCGTTATTGGGCGTTATATAGTCAGACCAACTGTGCAGTCTTACCCGCCAATTACCCTTCGAGTCTTGTGTCACGACATCAATATAGTGCGCAGACGTTGTCGCGGCCTGTATGGCTCCAGGAGCGAGCTCGCCGGCACTTTCATCGGTTACGTTCCGAGTGATTGTGTAATCATATTCAACGATCGCTGTATCTCCTAGAACGCTGATTTTGGGCGGCGTGTCTATTTGGATTTCATAGCTGGCGGTAGCGAATACAGGAACAAGAAACGTTGCGTAATTGGATTTTCCGTCGATACCGGAAACGCCTGGCGGTCTGAGGCTGATATCGTCATGCAATACGTTTACGTAGCTGTCTATGCTGCCGGCCTCTACAGCGTTACGCCAAGAAGCGTACAGCCGCTCGATTGAGGTATGGTGCTCGTCGTCCTCTTGTGCTGCTTGGGTCATACTGTTGTTGAAAACCAGCGCGAATAACGCCATTACGAACAACGCGGTTAAGAGTGGTTGTGTTAATGCTCGCATGTAATGTCCTCTATTTTATTAGTTGTTTTTGCGTTACTCGTATCAGCCTAACCTAACTTCTCATTTATACGTTTCCGTGAGCAGTCTGAGAATATCACAGGGTATCAATAGGGCCGTACTGCGTATCCTTGCATCTGGAGTACTGCATGTGCGGCAGAAGCTGACAAGGATAACTTGATGCCAGGTATCAGATCCTCTGGGGCGACGTCTCTGTAAACAGCCGCCTGTCCGCAGAAGTAGATGTCCACGCCATTGTTTAATAGCTGTTCGACCAGTGCGACGTTTGGATTCTGACCGCCGTAAGCGGAATCGTTTAAGATATCGCGGTAAGCTGGGCCATGAATAACCAACGCCAGTTTAATACGTTCTTGCCCAACGCCTGCATCGACTAGTGAATTGATCAAGCCCGCCGTCGAGTTAAAGGTTTTGTTCACTTCGGCATCAACGCCTCCCTCTCTAACGTCGTAAGCCATTTTGATCACCATATCTTTTGGTATCGGTTCCGCGTTAGGCACATCGGCTATCTGTCCAAAGCCTTTAATCACCGGTCCTGGACCAAAATCTGATGGAGCAGCCGAGATAGTGTGCGCGACGAATACCAGCATGACGAGTGCAGCGCATTGTAGGAAATGTCTCATGGGTTGTGTTCCTCTGATGGTTTTGAAAAGAGCCTAAACCGATGAATCTCTCAAGTGACTATTGATCTTTCAAGTGACTATTTAATCTTTAAGTGACTATGGATTTTCGGGTGACCCATTTTCGCGAGTATAACCCGATGTTCCAGCGCCCACTTAAATGGCGTTGTGTATCTAGCAACGTAAAAGGCGATATGGTGTACTCTCAGCCATCATTGCGATTTTTTCGGTTCGTGTGACGTTGACGAAAGAACGCCTAAAAGTTGTGGGTCCGTGTTTGGCCCAGCAATAAGGATACGTGTACATCAGCGTTTGTGCGCTATGACCGAAAGCGTTCGTATCTACAATTCTGCCATGCCAATGTTTAGGACCGCCTACTATGTTTAACAGCTTTTTAACCTGGCACCGTTCAATGCCCCGCCTCGTCTTATCAATGCTGATAATGGCTGCAGTCAGTGCACAGAGTGACGCTCAAGATGCTGCGCCAGTGACTTGGCCTGACGCCAAATACCAGCAAGATATACCTACCATGAGCGACGTGCTGGGTTACTCACCTGGTGCGCGGATCAGCTGGAGTCACAGTGCCCGGGCCTACTTTGATGCGCTGCAGTTAGCGAGGCCCGACCAGGTGTTGGTTGAAGGTTTTGGACGATCCTGGGAAGGTCGTGAGTTGTTTTATGTCGCGCTGGGCTCAGCAGAGAACATCGCGCGCATCGACGGCATTAAGGCGGGCATGCAGACACTGCTAGACCCGAAAACCACAAGCCAGGAGGTCGATGCGCTTATCGCTTCAATGCCAGCAGTTACGTGGTTGGCTTATGGCGTACACGGCAATGAAATTTCTTCGACCGATGCCGCCATGATGACCGCGTATCATTTGCTGGCAGCGGAAGATGACGTAACGGTGAGGGCAATAATAGACAATACTGTTGTTGTCTTGGTGCCGATTCAAAATCCCGACGGGCGTGATCGGTTCGTGCATTTCTATGAGTCTACTTTGGGTCTTGAGGCGAGCAGTGATCGCCTGTCGGCTGAGCACAACGAACCCTGGCCCGGCGGGCGCACTAACCACTACTTATTTGACCTTAACCGGGACTGGTTTATTCGAACGCAGCCGGAAGTTAGCAGCCATGGTGATCTTTTGCGCCAGTGGCTACCTGTAGCGTTTGTCGATTTGCATGAGATGGGCTCCGACGCGACGTACTATTTTGCTCCAGAAGCAGTTCCTTATAATCCACATTTGGCGGGTGATCAGCGTGCCAGCCTCGAGCGGTTTGGTCGCAATAACGCCAAGATATTTGATCAATTTGGAATCGA
>CAJQLP010000011.1 GCA_905479205.1 uncultured Luminiphilus sp. | reverse complement strand
AACGCTTGCCGCAATACGCAACCCCGTGAACGAGCCCGGACCAACACCGCATGCAAACAGGTCGACACTGCACGGAGGCATGTCACCCAATAACTCGTCAATCATCTGCAAGATATGCTTATTGTGGGCCTTGGGAATTATACGGTGAACCTCCACACTCCCATTCGGAGTTGCGAGACCGACGGAACAGGCGTCGGTCGAAGTATCGATAGCCAGAACAGTATGCATGGGTAATAGGCGCTAGATGAAGTAAGCTTCGTATTATCCCATAGTCGTGATGAGCTTGGATACGTTGAAGCAAACAACAATCGGAATACTCGCTGGTGGCAAAGGCCAACGACTCATGGGTCGCGACAAAGGTCTCATGATCATTAATGGCCAAACTCAAATTGAGCGCTTACTGGCGCAGCTAGCATGGCCCAAGCCTGCCGTAATGATTGCCTGTCGTCGCAATGGCTGGGTATACCAACATTACGCGTCTCAAATAGTCTGCGACACTTGGAGCAACCAAGGCCCCGTAGGGGGCATCGTAGCCCTCCTCAATATGTGCAGCACAAATTATCTAGCGGTCATCCCATGTGATCAGGCCTTTATCCCTGCCAATTGGCTCGATCACATGGACCGTTTGGATGCTATGACGTCTGCGGGGCTGTACGCGGTAGATGAAGATCACCATACGCCAATGAGCCTGATCTCCACGCGTTGCTATCTGCAGGCCAATGATTACTATGACCGTGGCGGACGATCGCTGCTCGGTCTGTATCAAGCGCTAGGCTTGACGCCACTTCAGTGTCGAGGCGCAGGGAAAGATATCGATGACATTGCGAGCCTGAATACTCTGATTGAATCACCGGACTGATTGAGTCATCGGCCTCATGATAAAAATCAGGGCGAGACGAAACCATTAGACAAAAAAAATGCCGGTGGTAACCGACATTTCTTACTGAGAGCAGTTTGCTCTACTTTTTCTTAGCCGCGGCTTTCTTTTTTGGTGCCGCTTTTTTCGCAGGTGCTTTTTTAGCAGCTGCTTTCTTGGCCGGTGCTTTCTTCGCTACCGCTTTCTTTTTAGGTGCTGCTTTTTTCGCAACCGCCTTCTTTTTAGCCGGTGCTTTTTTCGCTACCGCCTTCTTTTTAGCCGGCGCTTTCTTTGCTACCGCCTTCTTTTTAGCCGGTGCTTTTTTCGCTACCGCCTTCTTTTTAGCCGGCGCTTTTTTTGCTACCGCTTTCTTTTTAGCCGGCGCTTTTTTTGCTACCGCTTTCTTTTTGGGCGCAGCTTTTTTAGCTGTCGCTTTCTTAGCGGGTGCTTTCTTTGCTACCGCTTTCTTTTTAGGTGCAGCCTTTTTGGCAACTGCTTTCTTTGCTACGGCTTTCTTTTTAGGTGCAGCCTTTTTAGCAGCTGCTTTCTTCGCCGGCGCTTTTTTAGCTACCGCTTTTTTAGCCGGCGCTTTTTTTACAGCCGCCTTTTTTGCAGGTGCTTTTTTTGCAGGTGCTTTCTTAGCAGTGGTTTTCTTTGTAGTTGTTTTTGCTTTTTTTGCAGTTGCCATGCGAGTCTCCGGTTACAACGCTAGGTTATGTCGGAAAGCTACCAGCGTTTTTTCTTCTTAACAAGCGATCAAGCATAAAAAAAACTGTTTAAGCTAAACTTTTTCGAATTTGCTGGGTGATTTCAGCAACAGAACCAACACCCAAAATTCGGTGATAGCTTGGGCCCTCAAGATTTTTATAGAACGATACCAAAGGTTGTGTTTGCTCTCTATAAACGGACAAACGCTTACGAACTGTCGCCTCCTTATCATCGTCACGTTGAATAAGAGCCTCGCCAGTTTCATCATCAACACCCTCATTTTTAGGGGGATTGTTACTTATATGATAGATTCGGCCGCTGCCAGGGTGCACTCTTCGCCCACTCAATCGAGAAACGATTTCTTCTTCAGCGACATCGATTTCAATAACATGATCAACCTCAATGCCTGCTTCAACCATTGCCTGTGCTTGGGGAATGGTGCGAGGAAATCCATCGAGCAAGCAACCGTTAACGCAGTCAGCTTGAGTTAACCTATCTTTTACCAAACCGATGATAATATCGTCAGAGACTAAGCCGCCCGCGTCCATAATCGCTTTAGCTTGTTTGCCTAGTTCGGTACCAGCCGCAACCGCAGCTCGCAGCATATCGCCAGTGGATATTTGGGGTATGGCATACGACTCGCAGAGAAACTGAGCTTGTGTACCTTTACCTGCGCCTGGTGCACCTAGAAGGATGATTCGCATAAGGTTGTCCTTAACTTTTTAAACCTATAGACGGGCTGAACCGCCGAGGGATGCCAAAACTACACATCCAATGCTCTTCTGACAAGCTCTAATCAGACTGCTTCGCAGCACGCCACAATGCATCTAACTCAAGAGGAGCCATAGACTCCAAAGCCTTATTTGCCTCGGCAGCTTTTGATTCCATTGAACTGAATCGGCGCTCGAACTTACGATTGGCACGCCTTAGTGCTCGTTCAGCATCAATATTTAGGTGTCTGCCTACGTTGACAGCACTAAAAAGAACATCGCCAAA
This sequence comes from uncultured Luminiphilus sp., assembly GCA_905479205.1. Lineage (GTDB taxonomy): Bacteria > Pseudomonadota > Gammaproteobacteria > Pseudomonadales > Halieaceae > Luminiphilus. The sequence goes on along the minus strand of CAJQLP010000011.1, from coordinate 1,434 downwards.
CTCATCCTCGATATGCTCAGCGTTGCCCTCATTGAGTGCACCGCGTAACTCGGCGATTTCGCCCTCGAGATTGGCGAGCACTTGCGATAATTCTGCCCAATCAAAGCCGACATGTGCCGCCCGTTTCTGCAGTTTCTGCGCTCTCGGTAGCGCAGGTAGTGCCCGCGGAATATCTGCGAGAACACCGGACTGCGATTTTGCCAGTCGCTCTTGGCGTTTAATGGCCTCCCAGTTCGCTTTCACAGCTTCGGTATCGATGGACTCAACAGCCTGTGTATTAATATCGCCATTGACAAAAACATGCGGATGCCGGCGGAGCAGCTTGTCTACCAGAGCATGCACAACCCCACTAAAATCGAAAAGCGCCTGCTCTTTTCCTAACTGGCAATAAAAAATTACCTGAAAGAGAACGTCGCCCAACTCTTCGGCGACGTGCGGCATGTTCTTCTGCTCAATCGCGTCGGCTAACTCGTAGCACTCTTCCAGTGTTGAAGGCACGATAGATTCAAACGATTGCTTAATATCCCAAGGACAGCCGAAATCAGGATCACGAAGACGGGTCATCACCTCGAGTAGATCCTTGAGCGTGTAGTCCGGGCTTATCCCGTCTTCTTGAAAGCTTTCATTACCCATTACTCGATCACTCGCCGGGCAGAAATAACATTATCTAACTGACTCAGTTTCGCCAAAATTTGCCCCAATTTTTCCAGTGACGCCACCTCGCAATGCAAGCGCATGTCGGCGGTATTATTGTCGCTATGACTCTGGGTGTTGATGGCCGTCACAAACACTTTTTCGCGTGCCATCACGGCAGTAATATCGGCGAGAAGCCCTTGGCGATCATACGCGGTTATCGCCACACTGGCCTCAAAGCGCTCATGATCCACTCCGCCCCAGCTAACTGCGATAATTCTCCCAGGCGCTTCAAGCTTCAAGCCCAACAGCTTATTACAATCGACTCGATGCACTGACACGCCGCGTGATCGGGTGATATACCCCTCTATTAAATCTCCCGGCACGGGCATACAACAGCGCGCAAATTTGGTGAGCATATTGCCAACACCATCCACACGAATTGCGCCACTATGACCATGCGCAGTAGGTGCGAACACTTTAATGGGCTGTGCCTCAGCCACGCCCGTCACGCTTTGGGCGGCGCGCACTACTTGACCTGAGGTGATATCACCCGCGCCTACACCAGCAAACAAATCGTCAACGCTATTGCATCCAAGCTGGCGAGCAACAGCCTTATAATCCAGGGCTCTCAAAGCAAGCCGAGAACACTCTCGCTCAACGAGCGCGCGACCCGCATCAACGTTATCGTCTCTTGTTTGCTCCTTAAACCATTGATGAACTCGCCCACGTGCGCGCGAGGTCCTCAAATAACCAGCGCTGGCCAATAACCAATCGCGCCGCGGCTTACTCTCAGTTCCG
>CAJQLP010000010.1 GCA_905479205.1 uncultured Luminiphilus sp. | reverse complement strand
CATGGTTGAATCCGCGGCTTCGAGCGCAATTCAAGGGGGCTGCCTAATGTCTGATCCCTCAACCCTATCTATCTCCGACGAAATCAATTTATCTGAAGCAGAGAAAGGATCATCGCTCTGGCAAGATGCTTGGATTCGCCTGAGTAAAAACCGCCTCGCAGTGGCGGGCGGCGTTATCCTCATTTTTCTCATCGTGGTCGCGCTGTTAACACCATGGATTGCCCCCTACGATTATGAGACGCAAAACCTCGACTTAGGTGCGACACCACCTTCCGCCGCACACTGGTTGGGCACCGATGTGTTTGGCCGCGATTTGCTCACACAAGTTATGTACGGAGGGCGTGTATCGCTCGCTGTGGGCTTTATAGCAACGGCCGTGGCTCTATTAATAGGCGTCACATGGGGCGCAGTAGCAGGCTATGTCGGAGGCCGCACGGACGCCTTCATGATGCGTATTGTCGATATCCTGTACGCCCTTCCCTTTATGATTTTTATTGTTCTACTGATGGTTATATTTGGGCGCAACGTTTTGCTTCTATTTCTCGCGATCGGTGCAGTGGAGTGGCTGACGATGGCTCGCATTATGCGCTCACAAGTGCAGTCGCTCCGGCAGCAGGAGTTTGTGGAAGCAGCCATCTCCCTCGGTCTTTCACCCGCTGCCATTATTAGAAAGCATGTCATACCCAACGCGCTTGGGCCCATTATCGTCTACACAACCCTAACGATTCCTAGTGTCATGCTCTTAGAGGCGTTCTTGAGCTTCCTGGGGCTCGGCATTCAACCACCTCAGACGTCTTGGGGGCTTTTAATAAGTTATGGGGCGGAGACCATGGAGGAATATCCATGGCTGCTGATCTTTCCGGGCATGGCGCTGAGTATCACGCTGTTTTCATTAAACTTTCTCGGCGACGGGCTACGTGACGCTCTCGACGTGCGCGGCTCAAAGGACTGACCCATGAGTTTACTGACAGTAGAAAATCTTGAAGTCAGCTTCACCACTCGCAATGGCAAGCAAACTGCGGTTAAAGACGTGAGCTTCACCGTCGAGTCAGGCCAAATTACAGCCATCATTGGTGAAAGTGGCTCGGGGAAATCCGTTTCATGCTACGCAATGCTCGGATTAATCCCCTCCCCGCCAGGACATATTGATGGCGGTCGCGCGCTCTTTAATGGGCGGGATTTGCTCACCTTGTCGGATGCCGACTTGCGTGCAGTTCGTGGCCGCGATATCGCGATGATCTTCCAAGATCCGATGACATGCCTAAACCCTTACATGAGTGTCGGAGAGCAGCTCATTGAGCCTCTGCTTATCCATAAAAACCTCAGCAAGACCCTGGCAAAAGCACGTGCCATTGAGTTACTCGAAGAAGTCGGCATACGGAATCCTGCGAGCACGTTTAATAGCTACCCCCATGAATTTTCCGGAGGTATGCGACAGCGTGTAATGATTGCGATGGCACTGATTAATGAGCCGCGCCTACTTATTGCGGACGAACCGACAACAGCCCTCGATGTGACGATTCAAGCACAAATCCTTGAGCTAATAGCCCAGCTTCAGAAAAAGCGCGATATCGGTGTTTTGTTCATCAGCCATGACCTCGCGGTGGTAGCGGATATTGCCGATCAAATTGTGGTCATGGAGAAAGGATCCGTCGTTGAACACGGGGCACCAAGGGCCATTTTTGAGCACGCTCAACACCCCTACACACAAAAATTACTAGCCGCTATACCAACGGGGCAGCGCGAATCCGGTCAGGTAAGCAAAGATCCTCTCATCACTGTGAGCCACCTTAAAACTTGGTTTTACCCGTCCGACAGTGAGGATCCCGTTAAAGCCGTAGATGATGTTTCGCTAACCATTAATCGAGGAGAAGTGCTGGGCTTAGTGGGTGAGTCAGGTAGCGGAAAATCGACGTTGGGGCGTTCTATTCTCCGTTTAGCGCCAATCACCGATGGCTCGATACAATTTGATGGCACTGAGTTAACAACGCTCGAAGGGCGCAATTTAAAATCGTTTCGCCGACGCATGCAGATGATTTTTCAAGACCCTTTCGCTTCACTCAATCCTCGCATGACGGTTTACGACACGCTGGCAGAGCCATTGCTCCTGCACGACATTTGCACCAAAAAGAATTTAGATCAGCATATTGCGAAACTCATGGACGACGTTGGACTAGCGCGACACTTTACGCGCAAATACCCCCACGAGTTCTCAGGAGGCCAACGCCAGCGTATTGCTATCGGTCGTGCGCTCGCCACAAAGCCTGAGTTCGTTGTCGCTGACGAGCCGGTATCGGCGCTTGATGTGACCATCCAGGCGCAAATCCTTGATCTGTTGCAGGATCTGGGTAAAGAGTATGGGCTCACTATGCTCTTTGTATCCCATGACATGGCGGTCATACGTCATATCGCTGACCGCATTGTCGTCATGTACCGAGGCGAGCTTGTTGAGGAGGGAACGGGCGAGGCTATTTTCAATGCGCCCCAACAAGAGTACACACGCGCTTTACTGCGCAGCATTCCGGGCGTGGTACGCGGCTCTTAACCGGCGAATGTGTCAGGCAGATCATCCGCTGCCTGACACGGGAATATGCCGTCGCTACAGCGTGAAGCCCGAGTCAATGGTAACTAGCTGCCCGGTCACGTAATCTGACCCCGTAACTAAGGACATGATGACTTCGGCAACATCTTCGGGAGTCACAACATGCCCCAAAGGTGTTTGGTCCTCAAACATCTTTTTCAGACCGGCATATTGGCTGTCATCTCCACCACCCCATGTCTCGTACGCCCAATCGCCATCGATAAGACCGGGGAGAACCGCGTTTACCCGAATACCATATTTGCCCAGTGATTTCGCTAAGGTACGAGTCAAGCTATTGAGACCCGCTTTAGATGCACAGTAAGCGATAGAGCTACCATTTGACGTGATGCTGGCAATACTCGATGTCATCACGATCGCACCGCCGCTAGCTTTCATCGGTTCCACCGCCAGACGTGACATGAAGAAGGCACCCATTAAATTAACGCGCAGGGTCTGCAGCCATATATCCTCGGTTAACAGATCTAATTCGTGATGAGGGACAAACGTCGTCGTGCCCGCATTGTTAACAAGCACGTCGAGCTGACCGAAGTGATCGAGTGCGGCTTGGACAATTCGCACGCAATCGCTCTCAATACCGACGTCCCCTTGCACCGCCACAGCTGCGCCCCCGGCCGCAGTAATAGCAGCGCAAACCTGTTCCGCGCCCTCTTTAGAGCGACAATAATTGACGACGACACGGGTACCTTGTGCCGCTAGCTGATGCGCTAACGCGGCACCAACACCAGAGCTGGCGCCCGTAATGATCGCTACTTTTCCTGCTAGTTCCATCCTCATATGCCTCTATTGTCTGTTTACGTTACTTTTGGCCGCAAAAACTCAATCTTGGTCAAGATGACTCAATCCTTCACCGTCATAATTCGGGGGCAAAACCACCCAGTCGGGAGCTTCGAACTCGCCAAGAAAGCGAATATCAACAAAGGGTAACTGCGCATTGATTATCGCTTCGATTTCTTCAGGTGGATTGATCTCCATTGCATCTCTACTGGCCTTAGAATCCCATGTTGCAATAGCAAGAACCGTTGTCGGATCGCCAATTTTTCGATGTAAGCGCGTGCCGCGAGCACCTGGCGCTTTCTGAATATAGTGACTCGCCGCGATCCACCCCTCTGCGTAAGCCTCAACGCTGTAGCCGTCTTTCACTGTAACTTCAAAGATGTAATGCACGGAATTTAGCTCCTTAGTCTTAAGGTATTCATTGCCATCGATGCGACGGCCACCGCCGTCTTTTAAAAACGTGCGCTTTTCAAACGGATATTTCGAAATCATCCGGTTTCTTTAACTCACGCTCTGCTTCCTTCTCTGGCACAATAGCGGTGTCTGAACTCGGTACTGCCTGGTTTCTATCAAGTACCCACCAACTATTTATTAACTACCTATCAGCAACCATTATCGCCAAATCATGCAGAGCAAACCATTAAAACTCGCTGAGCAGCCAATCAATCCTTGGCGATTTTGTACCGC
>CAJQLP010000009.1 GCA_905479205.1 uncultured Luminiphilus sp. | reverse complement strand
GCATTCCCAAGGTCGTTAAACTGCGCGAGCGATTAAGTAGCAGGGCAATTCAATGAAACTGTGTATGGGCCAAATCAATACCTTAGTGGGAGACTGGGAGGGTAATGCTGAGCAGATCTTAACGGTATGCCGTGACGCGGCAGAGCAAGCCTCTGGTGCCGTTGTCGTTTTTCCTGAGCTGACCCTGACGGGCTACCCCCCTGAGGATTTACTGCTACGGCCCTCAGTTGCCGAGCGCTCGGACGCGATACTCGCTCGTTTGTGCGCTGAATTGCCTGCGGACTTGTGGGTGATCATTGGCTATCCCAAGAAAACAGAGCAAGGCTTATACAATGCCGCGGGTGTCATTCACAAAGGTGCAGTTGTTGCGGAGTACTTCAAGCAGTTCTTGCCGAATTACCAGGTGTTTGATGAGAAGCGTTACTTTACTGCGGGCACCCAGCCCTGTGTGCTGGATATCGAGGGTGTTTCAGTCGGGCTGACCATTTGTGAAGATATTTGGAATCCTGATCCTGCCGCTGGAGCGAAGGCCGCTGGTGCCGAGTTATTGATTAATTTAAACGCCTCACCGTTTCATCGAGGGAAGCGCCGCGAGCGCTGGGATTTAGTGTCTCAGCGTGCGGTGTCTAATGCCTTTCCCATCGTTTATGTCAATCAAGTCGGCGGACAAGATGAATTGGTGTTTGACGGCGGATCGTTTGCTGTTAACGCCGATGGAGAGCTTGCCGCGGTTGCACCGGAATTCGAAGCCGGCGCTTGGTGGCTGGATATAGACACATCCGCCGGTGTGGTCATTACCGATGGACCTCACAGTGAGCCTCTCGATGAATTGGCTGCAATTTGGGAAGCGCTCGTTGTTGGCGTACGAGACTATGTAAATAAAAATGGTTTTCCGGGTGTGGTGCTCGGCTTGAGCGGTGGCATTGACTCAGCGGTGACGGTCGCGATAGCCGTGGACGCATTGGGTGCCGAGCGTGTTCACGCGGTAATGATGCCTTTCCGGTATACCGCGTCCATGTCGATCGAAGATGCAGAGGAAGAGGCGAGAGCACTTAATATTGCGTATCGATCGATTTCTATAGAGCCTCTCTATGAAGGCTTTATGGCTTCGCTAGCCGATGAATTTGCAGGGTTGCCCGCCAATATTACTGAAGAGAATCTCCAGGCGCGCTGTCGTGGCGTGCTGCTAATGTCGATCTCCAATAAGAAGAACTTATTGGTGCTCACAACGGGCAATAAAAGTGAGTTAGCGGTGGGTTATTCTACGCTTTACGGTGACATGGCAGGGGGTTTTGATGCGCTGAAAGACTGCCCAAAAATGTTGGTGTTTGCCTTAGCTCGCTACCGGAATACCGTGAGCCAGTGTATTCCCGAGCGAGTGATTACGCGTCCACCGTCAGCGGAATTAGCGCCTGACCAGAAGGACGAAGACAGCCTGCCACCTTATGATGTGCTTGATGCCATCATCGAGTGGTATGTTGAACGTGACGCCAGTCCTGCCGACATTGTGGTGCAAGGCTTTAACCCAGATGATGTTGCGAAGGTCGTTCGTTTGATTGACCTGAATGAATACAAGCGGCGACAGGCGCCGGTAGGTGTGCGGATTACCCAGCGAGGTTTTGGCCGCGATCGCCGCTATCCGATAACATGGGCTTGGCGTTCGCGTTGATATAGCACTTGAGAGCTGCAATGCCGCAGAACTCGCGGCATTGCTGGGTATTGGCTCTTGGGCCGGTGTTAGCTTTTGGGTCGCTCGGTGTTAGCTCTTGGGTCGATAGTCAAACTGCGGAGGTTCGGGCGGATCGAACAGCCCGAACGATACTTTATTAATCCAGGAACGATGCGGCCCATTGAGATCATAGCTACTCTCGAACTCGCCTTCCTCGTTAAGGGACGGATGGTCAGGATAGTTCGCTCGTAATACCGAGATACTGTCTAAGGCTAGTTCGTTCATACCTAATAAAATGTAGCCCTGCGCCATAATGGCTAGTCCATCGGCAACCGATGGGGTTTGTTGCATATGCTCTACGACCCAACGGCCACGATTCAGTGCCGCCATGTACGCGCCGCGGCGAAAATAGTAGTTGGCCACATGGATTTCATGTCGAGCAATCATATTGCGCATGTGGACCATCCGCGCTCGAGCGTCGGGTGCGTAAGCGCTGTCGGGGAATCTTGCTAGCAGTTGAGCAAACTCGGCAAATGCCTCTTGGATAAGGCCAATATCGCGCTTAGTATCATCCGTTGGTATGAGCGATGAGAAGAAGTCTCCCTCCATATCGAAGGCGGCAAGACCTTTCATGTAATAAGCATAGTCAATATTGGGATGCTGCGGATGAAGACGAATAAAACGGTCAGCGGCCTCAATGGCAGCTTCATATTCGTAGGCTCCGTAATGCGCATAAATCAGCTCTAGCTGAGCTTGTTCTGCATAGCGCCCGAAGGGGTAGCGACTTTCAAGCAGCTGCAATGTTCGAATGGCCATGCCAAAGCTCTCGTTATCAAGGTAACGCTGGGCCTCGTAATAGATTTGCTGCTCGCCCGATTCCGAGCCGAGGTCGAGTTCGTCGCCATCGCCAAAGAACGAGCAACCTGAGAGCAGCAATAGCAGCGCCATCGCTATGAGCAATTTCACTGACTGCCGTAAAATGTGTGCAAGTTGTTTCAAGGGTGTTTCTTCCATCGTGTTAGGCTTCTCAGGTGCCTAGTGTACCGTTAACAGCCACCTGACTGACACCCATTAGGCTAACTGATTTTTTTTACCCTTTATGAGCTCAAAATACTGGGTTCACACAATGAGAGAGATAAGCTGTGAGTTCAGAGCTCGACAATGCCATTCAATTGACTGCAACGGTACCCGTATCGCTTCATGGCATTCGTTTAGATCAGGCCGCAGCTTCATTGTTTCCTGATTTTTCACGTTCCAAGTTACAGCAATGGATAAAAGAGGGCGCAATCACAGTAGACGGGGTAGTGATACGGCCGCGAGACAAAGTGGCTGTAAGCCAAGTGCTTACTTTAGAAGCGGTGCAAGAAGCGGAGGTTTCATGGTCTGGGGAGGATATCCCGTTAGATATCGTCTACGAAGATGCCCATGTTTTGGTGATTAATAAACCCGCAGGACTTGTCGTACATCCGGCAGCCGGGCATGCGCGAGGCACCTTGGTTAACGCGTTATTGAACTATGCGCCAGAGCTCGATCGGCTCCCTCGCGGCGGTATTGTTCATCGTCTCGACAAAGATACGTCGGGCATTATGTTTGTGGCGCGCTCATCGCTTGCGCATCAATCTTTAATTGCTCAGCTGGCTGAGCGATCGGTGAAGCGCGAGTATGCGGCTATTTGTTTAGGCACCCTCTCTGGAGGTGGCAAGGTGGACGAGCCCATTGGACGCCACCCCCATGCGCGCACAAAAATGGCCGTTACACGTAATGGTAAAAGTGCAGTGACGCACTACCGCATAAAAGAGCGATTTGGCCATCACACTTATTTGGCAGTGAATTTGGAAACGGGTAGAACGCATCAGATTCGCGTGCATATGGCTCATAAGCGCCATCCTCTTATTGGTGATCCTTTATATGGTGGCCGTCCTCGAATTCCGGCAGGAGCCAGTGATTTATTGATTAACGCTTTACGCACTTTTCCACGCCAAGCGCTGCACGCGCGTACGCTGGCTTTTGATCATCCCGAATCCGGTGAGCGACTGCAGTTTGAAACTGAATTGCCCGATGATTTAACAGGTTTGCTAACACTTCTTCGTGAAGAAGATGCAGCCCATGGTGCTCAATAACGTTGCTTTGATGGTGTGTTGAGACAGTGTATTGAGACAGTGTGTTGAGACAGGGAGCTTAAATATGGAGCTTAGTTATGGCGCCTAGCGTGCCTATCATTCGCGCAGACCTGCCTGTGCCAAATGTGCGAGGCTTCACAACCTGTCGTGGTTTGAATGAAGGGCCGGGCTTCAGCGATGATCGCTACGCTCGCTGGAATATGGGCCATCACGTTGGAGACAGCATTAGCGCGGTCGCTTCTAACCGGCGTTTACTTACGGAATACTTGCCCGAGCAGGCAGAAATACAGTGGCTTGATCAGGTGCACGGCACATCCGTGGTTGCAGCTCATCAGTGCGTAGAAACCGCCACAGCCGATGCTGTGTGGACGGATAAACCTAATATCGCCTGTGCGGTAATGACCGCCGACTGTCTGCCCATACTACTGGCCTCTACCGATGGCCAATGTGTGGCCGCGGTGCATGCAGGTTGGCGCGGCCTTGCTGCCGGCGTTATTGAGGCGGCGGTGCAGTCAATGCCAAATCGTATATCGGGGTTTGTCGCTTGGTTAGGTCCTGCAATAGGACCGCAAGCCTTCGAGGTTGGGCAGGACGTCAAAAGCGCCTTTCGCGCGCGTTATGGGCACGCGATTGACGTATTCTTTAGCCTCGGCAACGGCGATCGACACATGGCAGACCTGCCAGGGTTAGCGGGTTTTGTATTGATGGGGCTCGGTGCGCAGCAAGTGACCGGTGGCGAGCGCTGTACCTATCAAGAAGCTGATTTTTTCTTTTCCTATCGACGAGACGGGCAGACGGGTCGAATGGCAACGATCATTGTTATAGAACCTTGAAACTCGATCATTCGTCGTTGCCCACGTCTGAGGGCGCGCCTTGCCTTTTTCAAGGTGGGTTAATGCCTAAAATGATGCTCCTCCTCACTTGAAAATGGCATTTTAAACGCCATTTAAAGTTGTATATGAAAAGAGCGTTAACGCTCATGTGAGGAAAAATTATGCGAATGGATAAATTGACGAACCAGCTGCAAAACGCTCTGGCAGATGCCCAATCCCTCGCGGTGGGTCGAGACAACCAATACATCGAACCAGTTCATGTTTTAAAGGCATTACTCGAGCAGCAAGGTGGTTCAAGTCGGCCACTGTTGCAAAAAGCGGGTGCAAATTTGAGCACATTGATCGCTGCGACCGATGCCGCGGTTAGTCAATTGCCTACGGTGAACGGTGCGTCTGGCGATGTGCACATTTCGCAAGATTGCAGCCGATTGCTCAATCGCGCGGACAAGCAGGCACAGGAGCGAAAGGACGCTTACCTATCGTCAGAGCTGGTACTACTCGCCATGCTGGACCCGGGTTCGCCGCTGGTAACTACGCTGACACAGGCTGGCGTCACTAAAGCGACGTTAAATCAAGCTATTAACGATGTTCGTGGCGGTGAGGGGGTGAATTCCGCGGAAGCGGAAGAGTCGCGCCAAGCGCTGCAGAAGTACACTATCGATCTCACCGAACGTGCAGAGTCGGGCAAGCTCGACCCGGTCATCGGCCGCGACGATGAAATTCGACGCACTATTCAAGTGCTACAGCGCCGTACCAAAAACAACCCGGTGCTCATTGGTGAGCCCGGTGTGGGGAAGACCGCGATCATTGAAGGACTCGCTCAGCGAGTGGTCAATGGTGAAGTGCCTGAAGGCCTGAAAAATAAACGTATTTTGTCGCTAGACTTGGGCGCATTACTTGCTGGCGCAAAATTTCGCGGTGACTTTGAAGAGCGTTTGAAAGCGGTTCTGAACGAGCTCTCTAAAGAAGAGGGTCGCGTGATTCTCTTTATCGATGAATTGCATACGATGGTCGGTGCGGGTAAAGCCGAAGGTTCAATGGATGCTGGCAACATGCTTAAGCCTGCGCTTGCCCGTGGCGAGTTGCACTGCGTAGGAGCGACTACGCTTAACGAGTACCGTCAGTATGTTGAAAAAGATGCGGCACTTGAGCGCAGGTTCCAAAAGGTGCTGGTCGAAGAGCCCTCCGAAGAAGACACGATTGCGATTTTACGTGGCTTGAAGGAGCGCTATGAAGTGCACCACAGTGTTGAAATCACTGATAGTGCAATCATCGCGGCAGCAAAACTCAGCCAGCGCTACATCACGGATCGGCAGTTGCCCGATAAGGCCATTGACCTTATTGATGAGGCAGCTAGTCGAATTCGTATGGAGATAGATTCAAAGCCTGAGTCCATGGATCGGCTTGAGCGTCGCTTAATTCAGCTTAAGATCGAACGCGAAGCGGTTAAGAAAGACAAGTCTGATGCAGCTAAAAAGCAGGTCGAAATGCTCTGCGAGCAGATCGATCTTATCGAACGCGAGTTTTCTGATCTTGAGGAGGTGTGGAAAGCGGAGAAGGCTGCGGTGCAGGGTACCGCAAAAATTAAAAGCGATATTGAGAAAGCGAAGCTTGAGTTAGAGGCGGCGCATCGTACTGGCGATCTGACGCGCATGTCTGAGATTCAATATGGGATCCTTCCAGAGCTGGATAAGAAACTCAGTGCGGCAGCTGCAGCTGAGCACACGACACCCCAGTTGCTACGCAGTCATGTGACCGAGGAGGAAGTTGCTGAGGTGGTATCTCGCTGGACCGGGATCCCTATCTCGAAGATGCTAGAGGGTGATCGTGAAAAGCTACTTCGGATGGAAAGCTCTTTGCATGGTCGCGTGGTCGGTCAAGATGAGGCGGTCATTGCGGTATCGAATGCGGTGAGACGGTCGCGGGCCGGTCTATCGGATCCCAGTCGTCCCAACGGGTCTTTTTTGTTCTTGGGCCCTACGGGTGTGGGTAAAACCGAACTGTGCAAATCGTTGGCAGAGTATTTGTTTGATAGCGAGCAGGCTATGGTGCGCATCGATATGTCGGAGTTTATGGAGAAACACTCGGTCGCTCGCTTGATCGGTGCACCTCCAGGATATGTCGGTTACGAGGAGGGTGGTTATCTTACCGAGGCTGTGCGCCGACGTCCGTATTCACTGCTCTTACTGGATGAAGTGGAGAAGGCGCATCCCGATGTCTTCAATATTCTTCTGCAAGTACTTGAGGATGGCCGCTTGACCGATGGCCAAGGGCGTACCGTAGACTTCCGTAATACTGTGATTGTGATGACCTCTAATTTGGGATCAGATTTGATTCAGGAAATGGCAAGTAGCGATGACTATGAGGCTATGAAAGCGGCGGTCATGAACGTTGTGGGACAACATTTCCGGCCGGAGTTTATTAATCGGGTCGATGAAACAGTTGTGTTCCATCCACTGCGCCGTGATCAAATACGCGGCATCGCTAATATTCAGTTGGCGTCACTGCGCGATCGTCTATCGGAGCGAGACCTGTCGATTGAACTGAGCGATGCTGTACTCGATCACCTGGCGGAAGCTGGCTTCGATCCTGTTTACGGTGCGAGACCATTGAAGCGCGCTATACAGCAGTTAGTTGAAAACCCATTGGCGCACGCTATCTTAGCCGGCGAGTTTGGGCCGGGCGATACAATTAACGCAGAGCTTTTAGAAGGCGTTATTAACTTTACTCGCGTAGAAAGCGCTGCCGCTTAAACCGAGAGCGTTATATCTCTTGCCCGGGGGTGATGTGAATTGTGATTCACATCACCCCCGGGCTTTTTTGTACGTGTGGCTTTTGTCTTCAAAAAAAGCGAACTGTCATCGTTTTGTGGCCCTGATGAATGCGGGTGCCGATTTATAGCGAACACTCCGCTAGGTGTTTCTGCGAGTATCTGTGGCAATGGATAAAAATTTAAAGGCGCTCGGTTTTAGCCTCATTGAGCTACTTGTCGTACTGGCGTTAATCGGCATATTGAGTGCTATTGGCTTGCCCTCGTACCGGCAGTACCAATTGCGTGCTGTGGCAACTGAGGGTGCGCTGAGTCTTTTAAGCATGTCCTCGGTTCAGGAGCGAGCGCGTTTAAATGGCGGGCGCTATCTCGATCAAGGACAGCTAGAGTTGCTTGTGCAGCTTCCAGCGCGTGTCAGGGAACACTTTCAGCTGTTGGTAAGTGTTGCCGACAAGGCTCAGGCTTACACTTTGGAGCTCATTCCTAAAGAGACGACGAGTGCTATGGAAATTATCAGTTTAGATAGCCGAGGCCTGCGACGTCCGGCGAGTGTTTGGCCGTGATTGATGTGCTCATTGCGTGGATGGTGAGCGCTGCAGGCTTGATGGGCCTCTGGCAAATTGCTGAAAAAACCGATGCGTTAAATCAAGAATCTCGCGTGCGATTGCACATGAGTGTTCGATTTATCGACTTCGAAGGCCGGTTCCGTTCGCATGTTCTGTCGGCTCAAACGCTGCCTAAAGAAGGCCAAGTTTGCGGCGCATCCCAGCCCGCGTGGTTAAGTGATTGGTGTGCCACGCTTGCGGTTGTTAGTGCGGACAGTGGTTTCCAGCCCGTGACTTGCTTGTATCGGGAGAGTGTCGAGTGGGAACTGGTTCTGATGGCACCCTCCACCGAGTGTCAGCGCAATACATCGAATTCTCTGCTGTTACGTCGTTGGCAATTCTGATGTCAGCCGTGAGGTTGATGCCTGATATGACGATCACCCACGAACACCCTGTATTTCATAGTAACATCTCAGACGCTTTTTACTCTCGGCACCCGTCGAAAGGCTTAAGCCTGATTGAGCTGCTAATCGCCTTGGCGTTAAGTGCAATTATCATCGCGAGCACGATGCGTGGCATCCTCCTGTTGAGCGCGCAGGTAAATCTTTCAGCTGATCGCGTTGAGATTATTGAGCGGGCACGTCACAGCAGCTTGTATTTGTCCGATTTACTTACACGCAGTGCGCCGTCGAAAGAAGGCGCGAAGACCCGTTTACTCTGTGACTCCCCCTCGGTTGAGAGTAGTGTAGGCACTATTGTTTTATCCGAACCGGGGGCGCTCTGTCTTGCTCTTTCCGATAGGCGGAAGAATACGCCGGCCCTTTGGGTGGACGCGCTGGAGGAATGTCCTGTGCACTGCGAGCCATCGAGTTGGCCCGCGTATGTTTGGGTGCAGCCTGGTTGTCATCCCGTATTTAATCAGCTCGCCCCTGAGCTGCGTGTCTTTTCACAGGCTAAGCCACCTACAGAATGTATAGGTAGTAAACGCTACGCGCTTTGGTCGCGATCTATCCTGTACTTGAGGGATTATGCATGGCGACGAGGTGATGGTATTGGCGCGTTGATGATTCATCGTTTGGGTGCCGACGGCGTATTTAGTCGAGCGGAGATGTTGGTATGGGGTCTAGAGAGCTGGGCTATTAGCCGATACACGGGTGAAATTGGAACAGGTAATCAACAAGCAGGCAGTGAGCAGACGGGCAGCAGCCAGCCGAGCAGCTGGCGGCTGCGCCTGCTTTTTCACGGTGAGGTCAGAGACTCGCTATTTGACCCGAGCGCATTGAGCGCCTGGGCGCAGAGTCAGCTTCGGTCGAGTTTGGGTGGTGTGACTCGAGAGGAAGTCAGCTTTAGGGTGGCGGCCATGCATGTACCGATTATTGACCCGCTATAGCGTAGAGGGCAAATCCGATGGTTCAAAACAACCGCGCGGGCGAGGAGTTGCCGTCGTATAGCAGGCGAGGTGAACGGGGCTTTTTGGCAACCGTCGTTGTCGCAGTTCTATTACTTTTGGCGACGCTGGGTCTCTTCGGTGCCCACGAATTAGCACTCTCAATGGCTATGTCCGCGACTTAGCAGCCTCTATTAGCAGTTACTATTGGCAGT
>CAJQLP010000008.1 GCA_905479205.1 uncultured Luminiphilus sp. | reverse complement strand
GATCGACTGCAGGAAGGTGTAGCGGAAGTGTTTGGCCTGACTGCGAATAAAGTGATGAGTACGCTGCTCAGTAGTGCGCCCAGCCAGCTCAACATGGCTAGTTGACTTGAAAAACTCATGGGCGAATTCCAAGTCATTGAGCCATTTTGCGGTGGCGTACTTCTCTTGCGACAATTCTATAGCCGTGCGCTTGGCACCCCGAGACCATAGCGTCCAAATCATGTAAATAGTGGCAATGGTCAAACTGTTAAATATGAACAGCCAGGGGTGATAGAAGGACACTAGGGTAAACCCTACGAGCATCTGTAACACCAAAGCAAAGCCGTCTACCAGAAGCCGCGGTACATTCTTCTGCAAAATCATGATGTCGAAGTAGCGATCCGTTATGCCGGCATTGCTCCGACCCTCAAAAAACTGATGGGGCGCTCGAATCACTCGGTAGCTCATTTCCGCTGTAAGTCGCGCATACACTTTGCGCTCATAGAGTTCAACGACCCACATACTTAGAGCGCTCAACACGCCTGATGCGAGAAGAATAATAAATAGCGTAACCGCGAGAACATAAACGGCCCTCAGTGAGCCAATATTCGCGATCGTATTTATTAGAGTTTGCACTGCGATAGGTACAGCCAGCGTTAGTAGGCTTATGCCGAGGCCATAGACCACTATGACCCATAAAAAGCCTGATTCAGGCTGTAATAGTGCCCACAAGCTACGCCTAGTGGCGGTGAGATTGACTAATTTTTTAGCCATTTAAGAAAGCTTCCTTGCTAGCGGTGATGGTGCGACAGGTTACCGTAAAATTTGAGCTTTATACGATACCACGATAATTAAGATTTCCCCCTAAATGATAGATTGAGGCTATCACCGTGCGTGACGTAGCTGACAGCAGCGAGCATTAACTATAGTCTGTTGGCCAAAGGCTGCGACCAGTGGGCAGCGCAAGGTTGATGGCGAGGTAAATTTGGCTGTTCTAAGTGGTTCTTCTCGTAATTCTTCTAGTGCAGATGTCGTCATCCCCAGCATGCCGGATGTCACTCGAAAGCTTGAATTACCGCGGCAAAATCCGAGCGCTTCGGATTTTTATATTTGCGAATTCCCCAAGTCAGGTATTACTTTTCTAACGGTATTGCTCGCTAATGCTTTTCTCGCGGCAAACGATTTTCGTGCCCGCGCAACATTTGCGTCGGTCCGTAATTACATTGTGGATTTGTGCGTCGCGGAGCTTACCGAATCGTTTTTGTTCAATGACCCCCCTGTGCGTTTTTATAAAACTCACTCGATCTTTAGCGCGCAGTTCATTCACAGTCTCTATTTAGTGCGCCATCCCGCCGATGTCATGATGAGCAATTTTCGTTACGCGCAAGGACGCGGGTGGTGGAATAGCGATGACATAGCCGCGTTCCTCGAGCACCCGGTGCTGGGTCTTGATGCGTGGTGTCGGCACGTAGATTCCTGGCTGGTCGAAAACCGCACCGCCTCTGACGTGGTGTTTGTACATCTTATTCGTTACGAGGATTTAGTCGCCGACCCGGCTGGGGTGTTAAAAGCGCTCGATGACAATTTCGGCTGGAATTTACCCGAACACGCCATTGATGAGGCCTTGAGGATGAGTTCTCGCAGTGCAATGCGCGAACAGGAGTCTCGCTACCGTCAATACAATCCTAATCACGAGTTCGAATTTGTCGCGGCTAAAGAGTCAGCTGTTGAGCAGATTGTTCGACAACAGGTTGCTGCTCGGTGCGACACGCAGTTGGAGCTTCTTGGATACCCCAAGCTTGATTTTAGCGACGCTGTTCAACCTTAAGACTTTCTAACGATGCTGAAATAGTCGCCACTGGGTCGCATGCTGGGAGGCGCTTAGCACCAGGAGGCCGGCTAGAATACCTAAGTTCTTAATAAAGTTCTGCAGCTCATGCTTTTGGTCGTGCTCTACGTACGTATTCCAAAAATCATGCATGCCAAAATTGATGAGTAAGGTCATGCCCACAAACATATAAGCTGTTTCTTTTATTCGAAAGCCGGCAATGAGGAAGAGCCCCCCCGCGATCTGTAAAACGGTGGTTAGAGGCAATAACAGCTCGGGCATTGGAATGCCGTGTAACGCCATGTAGTCGAGCATGGCTTGGTAGCCCGTGATCTTCGTTATACCCGGCACCAAGAAATAAAGCCCCAATAAAATGCGCCCTAGTGTTATTGCTGTGCGATCCATAATTGACCCTCGTCCGAGTGAAATCTTTATTTGTAGATGCAGACTGCTTACCTTACGCTGCAACTATGGTTGTTTCTATTATTCTCGGGATTATTTGGGCACTGCTGATGTGGCGATCGGTGGTCTGCGAGTACCGTTATTACGCCGCTGTAAAGTTGCTGGAGCCTGATGTTTGGCACCAACTCGGCTCTCCTAGCTGGATAAAAGCACCCATGGTATTTGTTTCACCGAGGGGTGCGCAGCTGCTCGACGGAATCTCGCACGAGACGGTGCGTGGTTTGGCCGGCCAGCATCGCAAATCTGGGCGAGCATTTTTAGCCTATACGATTGTGGTGTTAGCGGGCTCAATAGCCTATTTTAGATTTTCTGGCTAAGTCATAGGGCTGCCCAGGACCACC
>CAJQLP010000007.1 GCA_905479205.1 uncultured Luminiphilus sp. | reverse complement strand
CTAAAAGTCGTTGTATCACAACACTGCTAATCAACTTGTTTCACTATTATTTACTTTTTTACTTACACTGAATGTGGCATAGGTACACCCTATGCATTATTTAATTACTGGAGGTGCGGGATTCATCGGTTCGCACATGAGCGAAAGAATGCTCGAAGACGGGCATCAGATTACAATTATAGATGACTTCAACACCTACTACGATCCTGCGATTAAACATGCGAACATCGCTGCGATCAAAGCCGACGTCGAACTAGTTGAGGCCGACATTCGCAATGCCATCGCGATCGAGCGTACCTTTGCGAATGGCAAGTTTGATCACGTCTTTCACATCGCTGCTCGCGCCGGCGTTCGCCCGTCGATCAAAGACCCGAAACTATATTTCACCACCAATATCGACGGCACCTTCAATCTGCTCGACGCCTGCCGATACCACGACGTCGGCCGTTTTACCTTTATTTCCTCGTCCTCGGTCTACGGGATCAATCAAAAGTTTCCCTTCGCAGAAACCGACCCGATCGAGCGCACGATCTCGCCCTATGCCGCTACCAAACTCGCCGGCGAACAAATCTGCTCCAACTACGCCCATTTGTTCGGCATTCATTGCCAATGCCTGCGATTGTTCACCGTATACGGGCCGCGCCAGCGCCCGGATCTGGCAATTTCCAAGTTCACCAACAACATCCTCAACGGTGTACCGATCCAACAATATGGCGACGGCCAAACCGCGCGCGACTACACCTACATTGATGACATCGTGAACGGTATTATTGCGGCCTCGAAGTATGACGCAAAGTCGTTTGATATTTTCAACCTTGGCGGCTCGGCCACCACTAAGCTTAGCGAACTTATTGCCCTGTTGGAGCAAACTCTGGGCAAGCGTGCTCAGATCGAACAACTGCCCAATCAGCCCGGCGATGTTCCCAAAACCTATGCCGATATTTCCAAAGCCACAACATTGTTAAACTACACACCGAAGACATCCATTCAACAAGGCATTGAGAAATTCGCCGAATGGTTTCAGGCATCTCGCCAGATGGGTACCCGCTAGTTATTGCCATGCGAGTTTTAATCCTCAGCTCTAGCACCGGCGGTGGTCACGACATGCGCGCGCGCTCCTTCGAACAGTGGAGTGAAGCCACCAAAGGGCCTGCATCGACACTATCAACGCATCGCTATCAAGCATTGGAAGCAGGCGCCGGCATTTATCGGTTCGGAGTACAAATCTATAACCTGATCCAAAAAAAGTGCCCAGTACTGCATCACCTTTATTTTAATTGGCTGGAGGTGTTTCAAGTCTCCGCACACGAGCGCCTACTGCTAGGGAAACAACGTTTCGTCGCAGTACTCAAAAAGACGAAACCCGATATAATCATCAGTGTGCACGCGCACACTAACCATGCATTCAGGGCAATCGCCAAAACCACCCTACCCCGAGTAAAGTTTGTTACCTACTGTGGAGAAATGTTTGGCGGCTATGGATTCAGCCGCCATTGGGTCGACCCGCAGGCCGATGCATTCATCGGCGCGACCGAAGCAGTTTGTGCCGCAGCGGCACGACTCGGCATGCCTAATGAAAAGATAAAATACGGCGGCTTTATGCTGAACCCGAAGTTCTTTGCTGCGCAACTCAACACAACACAAAAAACGCAACTAGCGCACACCGAACTAAATCTTCAATCGGGTATATTTACCGTGCTGCTCTCGACCGGGGCCAATGGCGCGCAAAACCACCCGAGGTTTATCCAAGCGCTCGAAAAATCACAATTAAACGTGCAGGTCATTGCCTTGTGCGGTCGCGATAAAGCGGCACGGCAAGCGCTCGATACGATGCAAGACTCACTGCAACACGTCACCCTACGTGCGCTCGGCTACCGCGATGACATGTTCCCATTGATGCAAATCTCCGACGCGATTGTAGCTCGCCCGGGAACCGGTACCACCTCGGAGGCAATTATGGCGGGCTGCCCGTTGCTGCTGAACACGCTCGGCGGTATCATGCCGCAGGAGTGGATCACCGTAAAATATCTGCGTTCGCAGGGTGTGCCAGCCCAACGGCTGAAAAAACCAGCGGATCTAACACAGCAAATCCAACAACTGAGCACCCATCCAGAACAACTCACAGCACTCAAACAAACCATGATTGCCTTGCAACCGCGCATGCACCCTGACGAACTGTTGAACTATATCGTCGATCTCGCTTGCCGATAGCCCGGATATTTTAACTCACTGCCGCTTCCCATATGCGTGAAATCAACCAATCCTTACATCGCAAGATTAAGGCCCGACTCTTTCTCAATGCAGTGCTGCCTGCCTTTGAAGATCTGCTGCATTACAGTGAACGTGCGCAGTCGATCATATCAGGTCGCGACTTCAGCCTCAGGTTCCAAACCTCCAGCGGGCTCAAGTCCACTTTACAGTTCAACAATCAAGCCTGTCAGTTCATCAAAACAAGACACCCTAGCAGTGATATTATATTGCATTTTTTGACCGAAGAACAGCTCAACAATGAATTTGAAAATAAAGGGTTTCGCATTCCGCTGCCGATCAAGGGCGCCAGCCGGCTCGCCGACTTGAAAGCCTTCAAGGCACTTTCCGCAGAACTGGAAGCATGCCTGCGGCCCAACGAAAAACAGCTGGAAGATCCCACTTTCGAGCGCTTCCATGTCGGGCTGCAACTTGGAATTGCTCTGCGTGCACTGGTTGAGCTCACACTCCACGAACCACGCTCCGAGCGCATCATGGCGAATACGCCAGAGGGCATTGCTTATTTCTCCATAGGTGCCGAAGGCTATGGCGCATGGCTCGAATGGCGCAACGGCAGCATGACCGCGGGTAAAGGTCCGCCCGAGCAACAGCCCGACGTGAGTGTCACTTTCGCGGATGCGGATACGGCGCTCAAGGCCGTCGGTAATCGCATCGATGTAATGGCAGCCATCGGCCTTGGAAACATACAAATCTCAGGGCTCGTTCCATTAGCTGACGCACTCGGCTATATTTTTGAACGCATCCCACTCTATATAGCACCGTAATCAGCAGCAGGCACAATTTTCCCATGCATCACAACTATTCCGAATCAATAGCGCTGTTTAAGCGCGCCAGTGCCGTCATCCCTGGCGGTATTTACGGACATGCCGCACCGGCTGCCACAGTCCCGGGCGCCTTCCCCTACTTCGCTCATCGTGCGGATGGCGGGCGCTACTGGGACGTGGATGGCAATGCATACATCGACCTGATGTGCGGCTACGGTCCAATCCTGCTGGGGTACAATCACCCCGAGATCAACGCGGTCACAGCCGAGGTTCAAGCTCAAGGCGACTGCTTCAATCACCCCACCGAATACACCGTGCGGCTGGCAGAAAAACTCACCCAGACCATCGACGGCGCGGACTGGGCCGTGTTCGGTAAAAACGGCTCCGATATGACCTCCTGGTCGATTCGTGCCGCGCGTGAGTTCACCGGCAAAAAACGCATCGCCAAAGCCACCCATGCCTACCACGGCATCGATCCATGGTGTGTGCCTGGTTTTGGCGGCATCATTGCCGAAGACCGCGCGCAAATCGATGGTTTCGAGTGGAATAATATCGAGTCACTGACGGCTCTGGTCGAGCAACAAGGCGATGCCCTAGCCGCGATCATGCTCACCCCGTTCCACCATCCCGCCTTCGCAGACTCGGCCTTGCCCACCCCTGAATTCGTCACCGCAGTCAATCAGCTGACCCAACAGCATGGCATTCTGCTGATCATTGACGATGTGCGCTGCGGCTTTCGCCTGCACCCTGAAGGCTCGCATAAACTGTACGGCTTCGAAGCCGACCTCATTTGCTTTAGTAAGGCGCTCGGCAACGGCTACCCGATCTCCGCCTGTGTCGGACGCAAAGCTATCAAAATCGCCGCGAGTAAATGCTTCCTCACCGGCAGCTTTTGGAACGCCGCAGTGCCAATGGCCGCGGCCCTCAAAACCATTGAAATCGCCGAGCGCGACCAGATCGCGATTCA
>CAJQLP010000006.1 GCA_905479205.1 uncultured Luminiphilus sp. | reverse complement strand
ACGGAGCACGCGAAATCGGGCCCATTGACCACGCCCATCATGCGCTGGTTTTTTGACACCTACCTCGGAGACGTAGCGCCAGCCGATCCACGCACAAAAACCCTCTTCGTGGGACGTCGATCTGATTACTCAGGATTCCCGCCGTCACTACTTGTTACTGCCGAGCGAGATCCTCTGCGCGACGATGGAAAGCGGCTAAATATGGCCATGCGTAAGGCTGGCGTCGCCGTGACCTACCATCACTACCCTGAAGAAGGCCACGGTTTTGCGTGTTCAGAGGGACCAACTGAAGGTCATCGACACTTTATTGCTCTGGCTAGCCGCTGGCTTAACGACCTAACGGCGGCTTAGGCGTTGACGCTAATCGCGAGAAGAATCGATTTCACCTCGTCTGGAGTAAACAGTCGAGGTGAAAAATAGCCATCACCTTCAGCAATTGCCGCCTCGACAATTGCGTCAATATCGCGGGCTTGGATGGCCGCATGCTGACTCGGCAATCCCGCTAATTCACGCAATTCAAACACTGCATCAATAAATCCCGCACCCGTGGTATTAGATAGTCCAATGGCGCGAGCAAGCTCTGCAAGCTTGGGTTCAGCGGCACTGCCATACGCTTTGAGTACATGGGGTAACACGAGCGCATTCGCCATACCATGGGGGATGCCGTAGCGCGCACCTAGCTGGTGTGCTATCGCATGTACAAAACCGACGTTCACCTGATTAATCGCGACCCCGCCATAGTAGGCAGCAAGCGCCATGCCTTCACGGGCAACCACATTGCCAGGCTCCAACAGCACTTTAGGCAGCCACTTGAAAACCCCTTGAATAGCCATAAGACTTGTTTCGGTTCGCGAGCCACGCTCCCACAGCGAGGTATAAGCCTCAATACCGTGAGTCAGTGCATCTAGCCCCGTGGCAGCAGTAATAGCAGGCGGTAATCCAAGCATAAGATCAGGATCAACAGCGACCGCTCGGGGCAGTACCGCTAGACCTGAGATGATCTGTTTGCTGTGATCCACCTCATGGGTAATTACTGCACCCATAGTCGCTTCGCTACCCGTACCTGATGTTGTTGGGATAGCGTAAATAGGGACGGCCGTTGCTGGCGCTTTGTTCAGCCCTACCCAGCTCATTGGATCACCCTCATTAACGGCTTCTAGGGCGATCACTTTGGCAGCATCAATAGATGATCCGCCTCCCACGGCTAAAACTGCGGTGCAATAGCTGTCTCTACACACTTTAGCCCCTTCAGCGACTTGGCCAAAAGTTGGATCAGGCTCAACGCCGTCATAGAAATGTAGCGTCGTGACACTGCGATCAAACCCCTCTAACGCGCGATCGACAACACCGAGTGCGCGCAGCGGTTTATCGGTAACTACCAGCACATTTTTATGGCCGCTTTGCTCAATTCGCGCGCACAACCGCTCACTGCTACCGGCGCCTGCCCAAGCAAAATGTGGCGTCGTGGCTTTATCGCCCATGAGAATCTTCGCGAGTTTCAGTTTCAAGCCTGATTTTAGTTTTCGGAGTGGATAGGGCGCTGCCATCGTCATTGTCCTTGCTTCATGCAGATATTTGAGTCGTTTTAATGTGCATTCGTGGACTCCTGATTGGAACACGCATGCGCTATGCTTACCATGACTAACCCAATAATATGACTTAGCTAATAAAAAGGCAGCCTCAATGCAGCGCCACTATATCAATATCATCGATCAAGACTCGCTGACTCTTGAAACTGACGAGGCACCTTCTCCCGCTGCCGGGGAGTTACTTATTGCGGTCGACTTTGCCGGAGTCAATCGAGCAGACGTTCTGCAGCGAATGGGTTTATACCCGGTTCCTGAAGACGCGTCGCCGATTATGGGACTCGAAGTAGCGGGTACTGTTGCCGCGCTTGGCGCATCGGTTGAAGGCTGGGCCGTAGGCGATAAAGTGTGTGCACTGGTGCACGGCGGCGGCTATGCAAGTCACGCTATCGCCCGAACCGATCACTGTTTACACGTTCCGACTAACCTCGACACCAAAACCGCAGCCGCTCTCCCCGAGGCACTGCTTACGGTTTGGCATAACGTATTTACGCTAGGACAACTCAAAGCAGGTGAAACGCTGCTTGTTCACGGTGGTGGAAGCGGTATCGGCAGTATCGCCGTTCAGCTTGCCAAAGCTCGTGACGCTAAGGTCATAGCAACTGCGGGGGGTGCTGAAAAGTGCGCTGCAGTGAAAGCCCTAGGTGCTGACGACGTTATCGACTATCAAGCAGGTAACTTGCTCGGCGCTTTGACAGATCGCGGCCTGATTGGCCATATCGACGTCATATTGGATATCGCGGGTGGCGACTTCACAAACATTAATTTAGCGGCGGCGGCACCCGACGGCCGCATTGTATGCATTGGTGTTATGCGAGGCAGTAAGGCAGAAATAGAACTCTTTCATATCCTCATGAAGCGCTTAGTGCTCACTGGCTCCACCCTGCGCGGAATGGGTGTCAGTCGGCGCGCGGCAGGCTTCAATGACATCCAGCGCGAGGTTATGCCTCTTGTGAAAACCGGGGTTATTAAGCCGATTATTCATAGCTGCGTGCCACTTGCTGCAGCCATGTCAGCACATGAACTCATGCAATCGGGTGAGCACATGGGTAAAATTCTTATGGATTGCAGCGCTTCGTAATGGCTAGCACGTTCCACTTGCTCCAACACTTAGCACTCGCGGTTTGCTTGGCACTC
>CAJQLP010000005.1 GCA_905479205.1 uncultured Luminiphilus sp. | reverse complement strand
ATATGGAGCGGGTAACGAGGTTCGAACTCGTGACCTCGACCTTGGCAAGGTCGCGCTCTACCAACTGAGCTACACCCGCAAATGGCGTCCCCTAGGGGGTTCGAACCCCTGTTACCGCCGTGAAAGGGCAGTGTCCTAGGCCGCTAGACGAAGGGGACGCGACCTCTCTCGTAAGAGAGGCGCGAATAATAAGATCGAGATCATGATACGTCAACCCCCCTTGTTCATTTCTCTTTGATTTGTCGCGGTGGGGCATTAGATTCGGTAGACTGTCACCTTTTTTGAGGGAGTCTCCATGACACCAGCGCTCAGCATTACCGGCCTGGAAAAAACGTATGGCAATGGGTTTCAGGCCTTAAAGGGTATCGACTTAGAAGTGGCTCAAGGCGAGTTTTTTGCCCTGCTCGGTCCAAACGGCGCAGGTAAGTCTACGACGATAGGGATTATCTCCTCGCTTGTGGCCAAAACAGCGGGCAAAGTGTCAGTCCACGGTATTGATATAGACGAGGATTTTCCGGGAGCGAAAAAATTCCTCGGCATCGTGCCTCAAGAATTCAACTTTAATGTGTTTGAAAAGGTCGAGGACATCCTCGTCCAGCAGGCTGGCTTTTACGGCATCCCTTTGAAAACGGCGCGAGAGCGCACGGATCACTTTCTTGATCGATTGGGACTTGCAGAGAAGCGAAACGTAACAGCGAGAATGTTATCGGGAGGCATGAAGCGTCGCCTCATGATCGCTCGAGCGCTTATTCATCAACCTAAATTGCTGATACTTGATGAGCCTACCGCGGGTGTAGATATTGAGATGCGTCGGTCGATGTACGACTTTTTGCGCGAAATCAATGCGGCGGGCACAACCATTATTTTGACTACGCATTACTTGGAAGAAGCCGAAGCGCTATGCCGCAATATGGCGATTATCAATCACGGTAAAATTGTGACTAACACGTCTATCCGCGAGCTACTTCGCGATCTTACGAAAGAGTCTTTTGTGCTTGATTGTTTAGCGCCGCTTCCCGAGCTTATTAGCGTTACCGATTTCAACGTGATTAAGCGCGATGAGCATACTATCGAGGTTCAAATTGAGAAAGGCCAAGATCTAGCACAAGCTTTTGACGGGTTGCGTGAGCAGGGCGTTAAGGTTCTAAGTATGCGCAATGAGTCCAACCGACTTGAACAGGTGTTCGTTAACGTATTGGAGCAAAACGCATGAATGCCTACGAGCAATACATCGCTTTTATGACGTTGGTGCGCAAAGAGATCCGTCGCTATCTCAGGATATGGACTCAAACCCTGCTGCCCAGTGCCATTACCATGTCCCTCTACTACCTTATATTCGGCAACTTAATAGGGTCTCGGATAGGGGAGATGGGAGGGCGCAGCTACATGGAATTTGTTGTGCCGGGTCTCATTATGATGGCCATTGTTACGAACTCGTACTCCAACGTAGTGTCTTCTTTTTTCGGAGCAAAGTTTAATAACAGTGTAGAAGAACTGCTCGTCTCTCCAGTACCCAACTACATTATTTTGTGGGGGTATATTATAGGTGGCGTTAGCCGAGGAATCTTGGTGGCCGTCATTGTGACGAGCGTATCGCTGTTTTTCACCTCATTAGATATATATAACTTGCTCATCGTTGTTGCGGTCGTGACTCTTACGTCTATTCTGTTTGCGCTGTGTGGCTTTATTAACGCGGTCTATGCAAATTCGTTCGATGACATCAGCATAGTGCCTACTTTTGTGCTCACGCCGCTAACTTACTTGGGCGGCGTTTTCTACTCGCTAGACTTGCTGCCTGAGTTTTGGGCCAACGTCTCTCGTGCCAACCCGCTGGTTTATGTGGTGAACGCCTTTCGCTACGGCGTTCTTGGAGTGAGTGATGTCAATATAGCCTTTGCGTTCGCTATGATCGGGGGGTTCACCGTGATTGCCTACGCTTACTGTATGCATCTTTTGCGCACTGGCAAAAGGCTAAGAAGCTGATCTATGGCACGCGTTCTTGGACAAGTTGTTTCTGCGCCTAGGGATTATTCTCCCGATATTCTGGAGGCTATTCCGCGCTCAGAGGGCAGGAGCCGCTTGTCGTGGGACGCTGCTGATAACGTCCACGGCGGCGATGTTTGGCACCTGTATGAGTTGTCGTGGCTGGACGAAGCCTCAGCACCAACATCATTTGCGGGCGTACTTACGATTCCGTGTCAGTCCCACGCAACTGTTGAATCCAAATCGCTAAAGCTGTATCTGAATTCGCTGAATTTTCACAGCTTTGAGACTCCACAACAAGCCGTTCAGTGCATTACGAACGATTTGAGTGAACTGACCGGAACAAAGGTCAATCTCAGTCTGATGCTCCCATCAGATCTAGCTCAGATTACTCGAGAGCCCTCCGGCACCCTTGTCGACGAGTTCTCTAAGCCTTGCCCTGAACACGAGGCCCAATCAGATCGACAGGCATTGCTGCGGGTGGGGTCTGATATCGGAAGTGATAATTTACTAAGCCACTGCTTACGGTCACTGTGTCCGGTGACAGGGCAGCCCGATTGGGCAACGCTCTGGATTCACTAT
This sequence comes from uncultured Luminiphilus sp., assembly GCA_905479205.1. Taxonomy (GTDB): domain Bacteria; phylum Pseudomonadota; class Gammaproteobacteria; order Pseudomonadales; family Halieaceae; genus Luminiphilus. The sequence continues at coordinate 2,611 of CAJQLP010000005.1, read as the reverse complement.
CGTGGCAATTCCTTAGACCCTGGCTCTGTATCTCGTTATATCAGCTCCTTCCGCAATCATCAGGAATACCATGAACAGTGCGTTGAGCGTATTTACGGCGATATTTTAGCAGCCACAAATGCTCAACAACTTATTGTTGCTGCTTACTACCAGCGCCGCGGTGGTGTCGACATCACGCCTTGGCGCTCTTTGGCGCCGCTTACAGTCCCTTTAGATCGAATGGGACGACAATGAGGCGGGTGGCAAGGACGGTATTGTCTGCGCTGATTCTAGCTTCAAATATGCTTGTCCAACCCGCTAGTTCTCAGGGATCAGAAGTAGCGCCCGGTTACACGGAAAACCAAGTTAAAGCCGCATTTGTTGGCCATCTTTTCAATTTCATTACATTCCCTGACGGGCATGCGGCGGAATATATTTGTACAACGGAGGAAACTGCTTTTACCCAAAATATCGCTGCCGTATTAGCCGCTGCACCAACGTTAAAGGTTGAAATACACATTATGTCTGCGGCAGATATCTACGCCTCGGAGCGATGCAACGTGGTACTTGCACAAACGCTTACAGCATCTTTGATAGAACAAAATGCGCAAAGCGACGTCCCTGTACTAACCATCAGTGATCAGCCTGGCTTCGCACGGCAGGGGGGTATGATTGAGTTAGAGCGTAGGCCATCGAGAGTAGGTCTCATCATTAATCGAGCGAGAGCTGAAACGGCAGGCTTTACTTTGAGTAGCAAATTACTCCGACTGGCAACGATTGTGTCGACGGCGGGAGGAGAGAGCGATGAAAGTTAAGGGAATACGTCAGCAAGTCTCAATCATCGCTATGACAGTGACTGGCGTGGTTGTCGCGTTGATCTTGATTGTTCAGTTAGCCGCAACGCTACAAAGAGATCTCAGGCACATAACAGACCAATCGGAAACGTTAGCGCAAATTGTCGGAGATAACGCCTCTGCTGCGATGGCCTTTTACGATCCCGCCGCTGCTGAAGACACACTGGCTACGCTCGCCCGCTCACCGTTAGTGCTAATGGGCAGGATTCATAATGTGGATGGCAGCCTATTTGCGGAGTATCGACGTGACCAGCAGGATGACATTTCATTGGCGAGCGTCGACAATCCGGCTGCCGTTCTAGCAGGCCATATGTACGTTAGCAAAGTTGTTGAACCTCTTGTCATCGGCTCCACCACTGTCGGTTCGATAACCTTGTGGATTAATACGTGGGATGCCTACTTAAAAATCTTTACCAGCATCTGGCTAAGCTTAATTATCTGGGTGTTAGGCATTGTGATTGCCTACTTATTAGCGGAACGACTGAACCGGCGCGCTGTGGCTCCGCTGCATGATTTATCTGAAGTGATGATTACCGTCTCAACTACTGAGGATTACAGTCAGCGTTTCGAGCATAAAGAAGACAATGAGATAGGTACGCTTGCAGATAGTTTTAACCAGATGCTCGCGCGGATTGATGATCGGGAAGCACGCCTGCGAGATGCGATTAGTGATCTAGAAATCGCGAGGGATCAAGCAGAACAAGCCGCGCGCACAAAATCAGCGTTTCTTGCAAATATGTCTCATGAAATTCGTACCCCAATGAATGGGGTCGTTGGGATGACAGCCTTGCTGAAACGTACTCAGCTTGATGATCAGCAGCAACACTATTTCAACACGATAGAAAAGTCAGCGCAGTCGCTGTTAATGATTATCGACGATATTTTAGACTTCACCAAAATTGAAGCGGGCAAGCTTGAAATTAAAAATTCAGAATATTCTGTACGCGATGCTTCCGCAGCGATCGCGGAATTTTTTGCTGAGCCCGCTCGTCGTAAGAATCTGGAATTTATTATCGATATCGATGATGGAGTACCGGCTACGCTTGTCGGTGACAGTGGAAGAGTTCGGCAAGTCTTAATTAACCTTATTGGAAACGCCATAAAATTCACGGATCAAGGGAAAGTTGCCCTTAAAATCTCAGTTATTGGCGACGATTACCACGAGACTATTCGTTTTAGCGTTACCGATACTGGCATTGGCCTGTCGAAAGACGAGGCGCCCTCTATATTTGAGGAGTTCTTTCAGGCGGACAGTACATCAACGCGGCAATTTGGTGGTACAGGCCTGGGGCTCGCTATTAGTAAGCAGCTTGTTACTTTAATGGCCGGACGTATTGCTTTTGAGAGTACCCCCGGCGTCGGTTCTACTTTTTGGTTTGATCTACCCCTTCACCGAACGCTTATAAACCCGTTCATGTCGTCCATGAGGGTGAATTCGAGAGATACGGTTAGTAATCCGTTTTCTACGGCGCTAGGCAATAGTACTGAGAACGGTGCTGACAGCGATGACGTTATAAATAATGCGATGCAACAGGAGGGAGGTGTTGGTGCGTCGTATGCGGCGTCGGAAGAGCCTTTAAGATGGGATGCTAAAGTCCTCGTGGCAGAGGATTCAGAAGTGAACCAATTCATCATCAAAGAGCTGCTTGCGATCTATGGAATTGCACCTGTAATCGTTGATAACGGCCAGCAAGCAGTGGATAGATTCTTGAGTGAATGCTTCGAGTTAGTATTTATGGATATTCAAATGCCCGTCATGGATGGCGTTGAAGCCACAA
>CAJQLP010000004.1 GCA_905479205.1 uncultured Luminiphilus sp. | reverse complement strand
GCAATTTCGGCGGCGCCCGCAGAACTCACCAGTTGCTCACTTACTAAGCGTTCGGTGAGGCCACTGTAAAGCACTGGTCGTCGGTCGTTTATTGCGGGTGTGTTCATGTTGCCACTGCGTATGCTCAAGCATGAAGACTCAAGATGGGCAATCTGATCGGGGAAGTCAACCTTTTGAATGGGATAAAATCCGCATACCTAAGCCATATTTAGCGGGTTTTCGATGGCGCTCTCCCTGACGATTATTGTCGCTAATAAGCGACAACTGACAATATTTGTCAGTCTGTCCCCTATCTAGGCGCAGGTTGGCCATTGCGGTCTCTCGAATCAAAAAAGGTGACAATAGTTTCTAAGGGCACAAGATGTAGTGGTTTAGTGGGTCAGTAACGCCTCTATCTTGTTGTATTTAAACGCCAAGTCCGGACGCTAAGTTTCTTGGCACTAATATTGCTCAGAACATCGTGGAGTTAATTTTCCGTTCTGTTTTTTTGAGGTAAATGGAGAGATATGATGAAAAAAAGTGTTCAAAAAGGATTTACGTTGATCGAGTTAATGATTGTTATAGCTATCATTGGTATTTTGGCGGCAGTAGCGTTGCCCGCTTACCAAAACTATACCAAGAAGGCAGCTTTTGCTGAGGTAATGCTCGCAGCTGGCCCCTACAAATCGGGTGTAGAGATATGTGCTCTGAGTAATGCTTTATCGGCTTGTGACCAAGGGGGTTCCAACGTTGCTGCAAAAGGAATTCCCGGAACATCTGCTTCACAAGCTGTTGCAACGGTTGCTGTAGCCAATGGCATCATTACGGTTACACCAAAGACATTCAAGGGGTTGACGAGTTCAGATACCTACATTTTGAGTCCCACGCCAGACTCTTCTTCTCACACGGCCGGTGACCAAATCACCGATTGGGGTGGAGTATGCACCAATGCTGAGCTGTGCTAGCACAGCCTGCCGCTAGATTTTGGTGAATCACTTTTTTTTCTGACCTTACTCGTCCTGACTGCCTTTCGGTTCAGGACGGCAGATCGAGCGTAACCAGGGCTTGCTGGTTACGCTCGAGGTGTTCGCGTATTGTGAGCTCATGTTAAAGCACGCGGGATTTACATTAATAGAAATTTTGGTTGTTATCAGCATACTAGGGATTCTGGCCGCCACAGCTGTGGGCGCTTACAGTTCTTACACAGCTCGTGGTGTTTTCACTGAAATAATGATCGCCGCTAAAGTTTACAAAAGGGCTGTGGAGGTCTGTTCTCTCACTGCGCCGATGGAAAGTTGTAATTTGGGTGAGAGTGGCATACCTGAATCAACGGCGCAGCAAGCGATCCTATCGGTCGCAGTGGATGCGGGAATCATTACCATCACGCCTAGAAATTATAGGGGTGTGACAGCACTCGACACGTACATACTGACGCCATCAGGTGGTGGAAATGGGGCGGCCATAGAAAGTTGGAGTGATAACTGCTCAACTCACCGATTGTGTTGAGATGGTAGATCGAAAATCATGAAGTACCAGTGCCTGCCTATGAGCAGTCGGGCGGGCCCCTTTTTTGCTATTGTGGAGATATGAGAGTTACACGGTATCTTGCAACATCAAGCCGTCACTCAGTCAAAAACATTTCCTCGACATATCTTTTTTGACGCCTACTTTGGTGCAATCGGGGCTCAGTATACCCACCCGGCTCTGTGCAACCTCGGGTAACTAATTGCCATGCCGCATCAAAGGCGTGACCCCGCTGTTCAATATCAACCACCATTGGCTGATAAGTCGGGTCTCCCTTGTTCTGTTCGTCAACCACTCCCGCCATACGCTGCATTGACGTCTTGAACTGATCCTCAGTAATGACACCGTGATGCAACCAGTTCGCAATGTGCTGACTCGAAATGCGCAGTGTTGCTCGATCTTCCATGAGCCCCACGTTATTGATGTCGGGGACTTTTGAGCAGCCCACGCCGTGGTCCACCCATCGCACGACGTAGCCCAACATGCCTTGCACGTTATTATCCAACTCGCGCTGAATCTCCTCGCGCGACAAGGTGCTGCAATCGCCCAGAGGAATAGTCAAAAGGTCGTCGATGCTTCGTCGCTGTGTTCCCTCGAGGCCCGCTTGAATGGCACTGACCGACACGTCGTGATAGTGCGTTGCGTGCAATGTGGCGGCAGTAGGCGAGGGGACCCAGGCGCAGTTGGCACCGGCTTTGGGGTGACCCAGCTTGGTGTCGATCATGGCCGCCATGAGGTCAGGCATGGCCCACATGCCTTTACCGATTTGTGCTTTGCCGCGCAGACCACAGGCAAGACCCGTGTCCACGTTCCAGTCTTCGTAGGCATTAATCCAAAGCTCACCTTTCATGGCGGTCTTGGCCACCATGGGGCCCGCTTCCATGCTGGTGTGGATCTCGTCGCCCGTGCGGTCGAGGAAACCGGTGTTAATGAACACCACGCGCTCGGAGGCGCGGCGGATGCACTCGGCCAGGTTGACCGTCGTGCGACGCTCCTCGTCCATGATGCCGACCTTAATCGTATTGCGTGCAAGGCCAAAGGCGTCCTCGATGGCACTGAACAGGTCAACCGTCAGGCTGACTTCGTCTGGGCCGTGCATTTTGGGTTTGACAATGTACATAGAGCCCGTACGAGAATTACCGCCTTTGCCGGCGCCTTTGAGATCATGAAGCGAGCAGGCGGTCGTAAAGAGCGCATCCATAATGCCCTCAAAAATCTCGTGGTCCTCTGGGTCTAAAATAGCGGGATTAGTCATGAGGT
>CAJQLP010000003.1 GCA_905479205.1 uncultured Luminiphilus sp. | reverse complement strand
ATCGAGGATGCGATTTGGTGTCAGGAAGAACCTATGAACCAGGGCGCATGGTATGCGAGTCAGCACCATATTCGCCGCGTTATTCAGCGCCACAAAGTCGATGTTTATTTGCGCTATTCGGGTCGAGAAGCCTCAGCTTCTGTATCGGCCGGTTACACAGCGCTCCATCTTCGAGAGCAAGAACAGTTTATTAACGAATCCCTGGGCCCGATGCCCTGGGGACATTGATTTAAGCCTACGGCAGGAAGAAAGGAATCATGGCTATACAAATTAAAGCTCCAGCTTTCCCCGAATCAGTTGCAGATGGCGAAGTCGCCACATGGCACAAATCCGAGGGTGATACGGTCCAGCGCGATGAGCTTTTGGTTGAGATCGAGACCGATAAAGTGGTGATGGAGGTTGTTGCTCCCGAAGATGGCATTTTAACTAGCATCGAAGTCCCCGAAGGAGCCACGATAGAAAGTGAGGCTCTTCTGGCTGTTATTGAGCCCGGCGCTGTTTCAGCAGCGAAGCCTGTTGCTGCAGTCGCTCCAACAAGTTCAGAGCCCACTAGTGATGCCGACGTTGCCATGGGGCCCGCGGTTCGGCAACTCATAGAGGAGCATAAGCTCGATGCCAGTGGAATTGCAGGCACAGGTAAAGGCGGGCGAATCACCAAGGAAGATGTGCTGGCATACATGGAAAGCAAGCATGCAGCGAAGCCTGCTCCTGCATCGTCTCCTGCCGAGATGCCACAATCAGACGCGCCCTCTAGTGAACGGGTGGAGAAGCGTGTTCCCATGACTCGTATGCGCGCGAGAATTGCAGAGCGCCTACTCGACGCAAGCCAGCAAACGGCCATGCTCACAACCTTCAATGAAGTCAACATGGCGCCGCTGATGAAGCTGCGTTCACAATACAAAGACCAGTTTGAGAAAACTCACAATGGCACGCGCTTAGGTTTCATGGGTTTCTTTGTGAAGGCTTGCTGCGAGGCTTTAAAGCGCTTCCCAGAGGTCAATGCATCTATTGATGGAAATGACGTGGTCTATCACGGTTATCAAGACATCGGTGTCGCGGTATCCACCCAAGACGGTCTTGTTGTGCCAGTGCTGCGTGATGCTGACTTTATGAGTATCGCTGATGTTGAAGCGGCGATCAGTGGCTTGGGCCTTAAAGCTCGCGACAAGAAGCTCACGATTGAAGAAATGACGGGCGGTACGTTTACGGTGTCCAACGGGGGCGTATTTGGGTCGCTGCTGTCAACACCAATCTTAAATCCGCCTCAATCGGGCATTTTGGGCATGCACACCATTCAAGAGCGTCCAGTGGCCATAGATGGTCAGGTGGTTATCCAGCCTATGATGTACTTGGCCCTGTCCTACGATCACCGGTTGATTGATGGCAAGACTGCCGTTCAATTTCTTGTGACGGTTAAAGGTTTGATTGAAGATCCAGCGCGTATTTTGCTGCAGCTCTGAACACAACTGAACACGGAGAAGTTACATGTCGAACATTTACGACGTAGTAGTCATCGGATCTGGGCCTGCAGGGTATGTTTGCGCTATTCGAGCGGCACAGTTGGGACAGAAAGTTGCCATTATTGAACTGTGGGCCGATGACAAGCAGAAGCCTGTATTTGGGGGCACTTGCCTGAATGTTGGTTGCATTCCCTCAAAAGCGCTGCTCGATAGCTCGCATAAGTTCGTTGAAGCGAAGGATCATTTTGCGGTTCATGGTATTAACGTAGAGGTGCCTGGGATTGATGTGGCCGCTATGATGGCGCGGAAAACACAAATCGTGGGACAACTGACACAGGGTGTGGCTGGCCTTCTTAAGCACAATGGCGTTGAAGTTATCCAAGGCCGGGGCATGTTACATGCCAATCGAAAGGTGGAAGTGACTGCGCTCGATGGATCGACCCAGCAACTAGAAGCGCATAATGTCGTTCTAGCAGCGGGTTCAGAGCCCATTAATATTCCCCCGGCGCCCGTCGACAATGACCTCATCGTGGACTCGACGGGTGCGTTGGAATTCAGCGAAGTGCCCGCGCGCTTGGGTGTCATCGGTGCGGGTGTCATTGGCTTGGAGTTGGGTAGTGTGTGGGGTCGCCTAGGTTCAGAAGTTGTGTTGCTCGAGGCCCTAGATAGCTTTTTGCCCGCGATGGATCAGCAAATCGCCAAAGAATCGCAAAAAATATTCAAAAAGCAGAAGCTCGATATTCGCCTGGGTGCCCGGGTAACCGGAACAGAGGTAAAAGACGGTAAGGTCGAGGTGACTTACGCTCAAGGCGATGAGACGCTCACAGAGGTCTTTGATAAGCTGATCGTGTCAGTCGGCCGACGTCCACGCACCAACGATCTATTCGCGTCTGATTCTGGGGTGACCACCGACGAGCGTGGCTTTGTTTACGTCAATGATTACTGTGCTACTGAAGCTCCGGGCGTTTGGGCAATCGGTGACATCGTCCGAGGGCCAATGCTTGCGCATAAAGGCTCAGAAGAGGGCGTAATGGTCGCTGAGCGCATTGTCGGAAAGCCAAATCAGCTAAACTACGACTGTGTTCCGTCCATTATTTATACAGACCCTGAAGTCGCGGCAGTGGGTAAGACCGAACAAGAGCTCAAGTCGGAAGGCGTTGAGTACAAGTCGGGCACATTCCCGTTTGCGGCTATCGGTCGTGCGTTAGCCTCAGGTAACACCGATGGCATGGTGAAAATCTTGGCTGATAAGAAGACCGATCGAATTCTCGGCGCTCACTGTGTTGGGCCCTCAGCAGCAGATCTTGTGCAGCAGATGGTCATCGCTATGGAGTTTGGCTCCAGCGCGGAAGATATTCAGCTTATGGTGTTTGGTCATCCGACGTTGTCGGAAGCCGTGCACGAGGCCGCTCTTGCGGTCGATGGACACGCCATTCACATGGCGAATCGTAAGAAGCGCTAGGGACATAGCGCGGCGCGGGTGCGCCAGCAACGAGCCGATGACAGTCGGCTCTAATCCCAAACGACAAATCATAGACGGGACAACGTATGAATCTTCATGAGTACCAGGGCAAAGCACTCTTTGCTGAATACGGCTTACCAGTAAGTAGTGGACACGCCGTCGATACGCCTGAGGAGGCGGTCAAAGCAGCACAACAAATCGGCGGTGACATGTGGGTCGTTAAGGCTCAAGTTCACGCCGGCGGTCGCGGCAAAGCGGGTGGCGTAAAGCTAGTTAAAACTACTGAAGAAGTGCGTGACTTCGCGCACAGCTGGTTGGGCAAAAACTTGGTTACCTATCAGACCGATGAGAAGGGCCAGCCAGTCACGAAAATCTTGGTTGAGACCTGCACGGATATTGCTGAAGAGCTTTATCTTGGTGCGGTTCTTGATCGCGCAACACAACGTATTGTATTCATGGCGTCTACCGAAGGCGGCGTTGAAATCGAGAAGGTAGCTGAAGAAACGCCTGAAAAGATTCTTAAGGCGGAGATTGATCCTCTGACAGGTCCTCAGCCTTATCAAGGTCGTGAGCTGGCCTTTAAGCTTGGTCTCAAGGGTATTCAGATCAATCAGTTCGTCAAAATTTTTGTAGGTTTGGCAAATTTGTTCAAGGATAAAGATCTGGCTTTGATTGAAGTCAATCCATTGGTGATTACTGACGAAGGTAACCTTCACTGTCTTGATGCCAAGGTTGTTGTCGATTCCAATGCGCTCTATCGCCATGATGACCTGCAAGCGATGCGCGATCCTTCTCAGGAAGATGAGCGCGAAGCGCATGCAGCGCAGTGGGAACTTAACTACGTCGCGTTAGATGGCAACATTGGATGTATGGTTAACGGCGCAGGCTTAGCTATGGGCACGATGGATATCGTGAAGCTTCACGGTGGCTCTCCTGCTAACTTCCTCGACGTGGGTGGCGGCGCTACTAAGGAGCGCGTAACCGAAGCGTTCAAGATCATCCTGTCAGATGAAAATGTCAAAGCAGTACTCATCAATATCTTTGGTGGCATTGTGCGTTGTGACTTAATTGCCGAGGGTGTAATTGGTGCCGTTGAAGAAGTAGGTGTGACTGTCCCAGTGGTTGTTCGTCTCGAGGGTAATAATGCTGAAATTGGTCGCAAAGTACTCGCCGATAGCGGCCTCAATATTATTGCAGCCACAAGTCTAACCGACGCGGCTGAACAAGTTGTCGCTGCTGCAGGAGGTGCCCAATGAGCGTCTTAATCAATAAAGATACCAAAGTCATCTGCCAAGGATTTACAGGTTCACAAGGTACGTTCCACTCGGAGCAAGCGTTGGCCTACGGTACCAAGATGGTGGGTGGCGTGACACCCGGTAAAGGCGGCCAGGAGCATCTCGGCTTGCCTGTTTTTAACACCGTTGCTGAGGCCGTTGAAGCTACTGGCGCGGAAGCATCAGTCATCTACGTACCCGCTCCATTCTGTAAGGATTCTATCCTTGAAGCAGCTAACGGCGGCATCAAACTGATTGTTTGTATCACCGAAGGCATTCCAACGCTCGATATGCTCGACGCTAAGGTAAAATGTGACGAACTTGGTGTGCGCTTGATTGGCCCTAATTGCCCGGGTGTCATCACTCCCGGTGAGTGTAAGATTGGCATCATGCCGGGGCATATCCACCTCCCAGGTAAAGTTGGCATTGTGTCCCGTTCAGGCACACTCACCTACGAAGCGGTTAAGCAAACCACTGATGCGGGTTACGGACAAAGCACGTGTGTCGGTATTGGTGGAGACCCGATCCCCGGTTCTAACTTCATTGATATTCTTGGCATGTTCCAGGAGGACCCCCAAACCGAGGCAATCGTCATGATTGGCGAGATTGGTGGCAGTGCAGAAGAAGAAGCAGCGGCGTTTATCAAAGCCAATGTCACTAAGCCCGTTGTGTCATACATCGCCGGCGTTACTGCACCCAAAGGTAAGCGCATGGGCCACGCAGGCGCGATTATTTCAGGTGGCAAAGGTACTGCCGATGAGAAATTTGCAGCGCTTGAAGACGCGGGTGTGAAAACGGTACGTTCGCTTGCCGACATCGGCAAAGCCTTGGCAGAAATTACCGGCTGGTAAGTTCGCCCCCCAAGATAAAAAGCCCGCATACCAAGCGGGCTTTTTTTTGACTTAACTGCGCACATCGGCGTGCTGAAACCCTTGAAGAGCAACCTAAGAACCCCCATATAGTGAGGCATAATGTTTTACTAGAGGTTTATTACATGACGGCTGCCACAAAAGAAACCATGGGCTTTCAGACCGAAGCCAAAAAACTCCTTCACTTAATGATTCATTCACTCTATTCCAATAGAGAGATCTTTCTACGTGAGCTAATTTCCAATGCGTCGGATGCGATAGACAAGCATCGTTTTGCGGCCGTGCAGGACAATACGCTTGCTGAAGGTGTGGGCGAGTACCAAATCCACGTCGAGATCGACAGTGAAGCAAAAACGGTCACCATTGCCGATAACGGTATTGGGATGACACGTGAAGACGTGATTGAGCATTTAGGTACCATCGCCAAGTCTGGAACTGCGACATTCCTTGAGCAGCTTAGTGGCGATGATAAGAAAGACAGCCAGCTTATTGGACAGTTCGGGGTTGGTTTCTATTCATCGTTCATCGTTGCTGATCGCGTCGAAGTGATTACGCGCAAGGCAGGTACTGCGGAGGCGACTCATTGGGAATCCGAAGGGGAGGCGGAGTTCTCCGTGGCTCCCGCAGAGCGCGAGCAGTCAGGAACGACTGTCATTTTGCATTTGAAAGATGACGCAACAGAGTTTGCCAACGATTGGCGCGTGCGCAGTGTCATCAAGAAATACTCTGATCACATCTCCGTGCCAGTCATGATGCCAAAAGTAGCGGCGCCCTCCAGCGAAGAGGATACGGAATCCGAGTCCGAGAAGGTGCTGGAATGGGAAGCTGTCAATGAAGCGAAAGCGCTTTGGACACGAAGCCGCTCTGACGTAAGTGACGACGAATATAAAGCGTTTTACAAGCATGTATCTCACGATGTCGATGAACCAATGACATGGAGTCACAACCGGGTCGAAGGCAAGTTGGAGTACACATCGCTGCTTTATGTGCCGGGTAAGGCCCCGTTTGATCTATGGAATCGCGAAGCCTCTCGCGGTCTCAAACTTTACGTGCAGCGTACGTTCATAATGGATGACGCCGAACAGTTTTTGCCGCTGTATTTGAGATTTGTTAAGGGCGTTTTAGATTCGAATGACCTGCCACTTAACGTCTCCCGGGAGATTTTACAGCAGAATGCGAGTGTCGACTCGATGAAGAATGCGCTGACTAAGCGCGTTCTCGATATGCTGCAAAAAATGGCGAGCAATGAGTCAGAAAGTTATCAAACGTTTTGGGATACCTTCGGCCAAGTGCTGAAAGAGGGGCCCGCAGAAGATTTCACCAACCGAGAAAAAATTGCTAAGTTGCTTCGATTTGCAACGACACTCTCGGACGCGCCCGAACAAACGGTGTCACTTGCCGATTACATCGAGCGTATGCAAGAGGGGCAGGATGCGATTTGGTATGTGACCGGTGAAAGCCATACCACGGCCAAAAGCAGTCCCCATCTCGAGGTATTTAGGAAAAAAGGGATTGAAGTACTCATACTATCTGACCGAGTCGATGAGTGGCTAATGAGTCATTTAATGGAGCATGAGGGTAAGGCGCTTAAAGACGTGACGCGTGGTGACCTGGATCTCGATGCGGATAATGAAGAGGAAAAAGAAGCGCTGGAAAAAGCGAAGAAAGACAGCGAGTCTTTGATTGAGCGAATGAAAAATGTCTTGGGTGAGCAAGTGGCCGAAGTGCGCCCGACGGTTCGACTGACCGAGTCCCCCGCATGCCTCGTTGTGGGTGATCACGATATGGGTAATCAGATGCGGCGACTATTAGAAGCAGCCGGACAAGAGGTACCAGACAGTAAACCCATACTAGAAGTGAACCCGAGCCATCCACTAATTGCACGCCTTGACAGTGAGGCCGATGAAGATCGCTTTGCCGATTTGTCGCACATCATCATGGATCAAGCGACATTAGCAGAGGGGTCGCCTTTGGATGATCCTGCGGGCTACGTTAGCCGCTTGAATAAGCTGCTACTTGAAATGAGTGCCGGCTAGTATGCTGATAACAGTTTGGCGCCACGGAGAGGCCGGCATGGCTCCCAGGGATGAAGATCGTCAATTGACTCAGCGAGGTCAACTGACCGTGAGGGATGCTGCGCTCGAGTTTCATGAGCGAATTGCGCTTGCGGACTTACCACCGCCAGACTTATGTTTATTTAGCCCTCTTGTTAGAACGCGTGAGACGTCACAAATTTTGGCTACTGAGTGGGGTGTCACTCAGCAGTCCTGTGCTGCACTCGCGCCGGGCACACGCGTTAACCAGCTCGAGACTTTTGTTGCGTCAGATCGAGAGCACCAAGTTTTTGTTAGCCATCAACCCTTTGTTTCTGAGCTTATCGCCCATTGGATAGACGGTTATGAGGTGGCGCCGCTGCTGCCCGGTGGGTGGGCGACTATTGATCTTATGGCGCCCGTTCGCGGTGGTGGCTCGCTCGTGTTTGCCCGCCCTAGTGTTTACGTCTGATGGTGCGGCCCACAGAACTAAGGTTTGAAACATCGGGCTTGGAATATGCGGCGATCAGCTGGGGGGAGGTGCGCCAACCTGTGGTGTTGGCGCTCCATGGCTGGTTAGATAACGCGTTGTCATTCGCTCGACTCGGTCCCGCATTAACGGGTTACAAAGTCGTAGCGGTTGATCTCTCTGGGCATGGCTTCAGCTCTCATCGCTCCCTCGATAGTAACTACCACATCTGGAACGATGTACCTCAGCTAGTCGATATTGTGGATGAACTGACTGATCAGGAAATTATTGTTATCGGACATAGCCGCGGTGCTTCGGTGGCTACTTTATTAGCGGCCGCACTGGGTGAGCGCTGCTCAAATCTAGTGCTGATCGACGGTCTGCTCCCAGCGTACGGTGACGATCGTAATGGCGCACATCAGTTAGCGCGCTACGTGCGAGAGCGACGCAAGTACTTGGCGCGCAAGGATCGATTCTTCGCGTCGGTAGAAGAGTTTGCCCAAAGAAGAGCGCAGTATGGGTTCAGCATCGATAGCGCGCAGCAGCTGGCGCCGCGTGCGCTCGAAGCCGTTGGAGGTCGCTGGCGCTTACTAAGTGACCCGCGGTTATTTGGCGGCTCTGCTGTTTACCTCAATGAACAGCAGCGCCATCAAATTTATAAAGAGCTCACTGTGCCAGTACTGAGTATTTTTGGAGAGCGAGGATTTTTCACTAGAGATGGAGTTGCTCAAAAAATGCTCGAAGACGCGGGAGCTTGCATACCTAATTTTACGAGTACAATCATTGACGGGTCACATCATCTTCATATGGAGGAAGAGGTCGTTGGGCATGTAGCCCAGCGAATCAAGCAATTCCTTTCCACTGGACAGTGAGGCACACCCATTATGTCTAGCCAAACGGATCAACCTAGTCGGCGATTTTCTACTATAACTATTGGTCTTGAGCCGTTATTTTTTGCATTCCTGTTTTCACTCTTTTTTACACTCTGCAGCGGTTCAGTATTATCTGCGCCAGCCATAACCACGAAGGCCGCCATTGATCAGCACTGGGCAACCAAGCAGGAGTCGACAAACACATCGCGCGCAGAGCCGTTTCTGGTGCCTTTAGGCAGTATGAAAAAGTCCGGCGGGGTTTGGCTTCCAGAAAATTTTGATCCTATCGTCGGAGAGATCGACAGGACAACGTGGTCCGTTAAGGGGCAGTCGGTTTTGTCTTTGTACGAGCAATTCAATGCGCAAATGTCCAGCCAATTAGAACCCGCTTGGCAGTGTGAAGGGCGCAGTTGTGGCAACGGATCAGAATGGGCCAGCCGGGTTTACGGCGAACGCCTACTGTATGGACGTGATGAATTCATGCGCTACAGCGCGTTCAAAACAGAATCGGGCGTGTGGATTACGCTCTTTTGCGCGGCAAGAACCGCCGATAGGCAGTATCTGCACTTAGATATTGTTACACCCGATTAACGAGACGTCATTCTCAAGAGTGCTAAAAACTCGTCCCGAGTCCGTGCATCATCGCGAAAGCTGCCCAACATCGCCGACGTTTTGGTCACCGAATTCTGCTTTTCGACACCTCGCATCATCATGCACATGTGTTCAGCTTCAATGATGACGCCAACGCCTAACGCCCCAGTCGCAGTCATAACGCTTTGCGCGATCTGAGTAGTGAGCTGTTCTTGAATTTGTAGTCGACGTGCGAACATATCGACGATTCGCGCAAATTTCGACAAGCCCAGCACTTTTCCTTGGGGGACATACGCGACGTGGCAACGACCGATAAACGGTAGCATATGGTGCTCACACAGCGAGTAAAGCTCGATATCTTGAACCAACACCATTTCACTCGCATCGGAGGGAAACAGGGCGTCATTAACCAATTGGTCGAGGTCTTGCTGATAGCCTTTGGTCAGAAACGCAAACGCTTTCGCTGCACGTTTTGGGGTATCAATTAAGCCCGGTCGCTCGGGATCTTCCCCGATACCCTCTATGATCTCACGCCACTGCTGTTCCATTTACGCTCTCTCCTTATCTGGTTCAGATGATACCATGGCCTTTTATCCCTTGAGTAACAGAGTGAAGAACTTTCGAGACGTTTTAGAGGCCACTGAGATACAGCTGCAAGAAAGCAATGTTCACTGTGGACATGGGTATGAATCACCTCATGATGAGGCCGTCGCACTGGTACTAGCGGCGGCTCAATTGCCGATAACCACAGGTTCAGAGATTCTTGAAAAGAACGTTCCTGACGATGTGCTTGAACGACTAGCCACGTATCTTGAGCGTCGAACTCTGGCGCGCGAGCCCACAGCGTATATCATTGGAAAAAGTTGGCTGGGACCGCTCATGTTCAAGGCTGATAAGCGTGCGCTAATACCTCGATCGCCCCTTAGGGAGGTCATAGAAACGGGCTTCAGTCCCTGGTGGCAGGGGAGTGATCAAGGGAGTAAGCAAGGGGGTGGGCGAGGTAAGCAGGTCGCGGAACCTCGCTGCATTGTCGATGTGTGTTGTGGGGGCGGTAGCTTGGGGCTTCTGGCCGCCTGGGCCTTCCCACATGCCGACGTACTACTTCTCGATATCGACCAAGATGCGCTCGCTTTGGCAAGTGAAAATCGGGCGCAACACGCGCTGGCTAACGCGACCTTGCAGCAAGCCGACTTATTATCCTCTGTTGCTGAGAACACTGCCGACATTATTCTTGCGAACCCACCTTATGTCGACGCAGACGATATGGCTGCTCTGCCCCAAGAGTATCTCCATGAGCCATCGCTGGCACTTGCAGCGGGCAATGATGGGCTCGACTTGGTTCACACTCTGATGCGACAGGCAGCATTATCACTCACTCATGGTGGGATGCTTTTTCTCGAAGTGGGCAATTCGTGGCCTGCCTTGGAGCAGAGCTATCCTAATTTCCCATTTACCTGGCTTACGTTTGATTGTGGCGGCCACGGTGTGTGCGTTCTCAGCAAATCTGAGCTAAACAGTTTATTTGGCAGCACACTCAGCCCCGCCTAGACGGTATAATCGCCCGAGGAGGCGCTAGCTAATGTCCGGAAATACCTTTGGAAAATTATTCACTGTCACCACGTTTGGCGAAAGTCATGGCCCAGGTTTAGGCGCTATCATCGACGGCTGTCCGCCCGGGTTGCCCATTTGTGAGGAAGACTTGCAGCAGGACCTAGACCGACGTAAACCGGGTCAGTCGCGCTATACCACGCAGCGAAGAGAGGGTGATGAGGTCGAAATATTGTCGGGTGTATTTGAAGGCAAAACCACTGGCACCCCTATCGGCCTGCTCATCCGCAATACGGATCAGCGATCTAAGGACTACGGCAAGATAAAAGACCAGTTTCGTCCTGCACACGCTGACTACACGTATCAGCAAAAGTACGGTTTTCGCGATTATCGAGGTGGGGGTAGATCCTCAGCTCGAGAGACGGCTATGCGCGTTGCGGCGGGTGCTGTTGCGAAGAAATGGCTCGCCCACAAATGGGGCATCTCTGTGCGAGGGTATTTACAACAAATAGGTCCGTTGACTGCGCAACAGCATGACTGGTCGCAAGTGGAAGAAAACCCCTTCTTCTGTGGCGACGTCGCTTTGGTTCCAGAGTTAGAAAATTTTATGCAAGCATTGAACAAAAAAGGGGATTCCATCGGTGCACGGCTTCGTGTCGTCGCTGAAGGTGTTCCTCCGGGCTGGGGTGAACCTGTTTTTGATCGGCTCGATGCAGACATTGCGCACGCGATGATGGGCATTAACGCTGTGAAAGGTGTTGAGGTCGGTGCTGGGTTCGCATCGGTAGAGCAGTATGGCTCAGAGCATCGCGACGAGATGACTCCGGAAGGCTTCACGAGTAACAACGCGGGAGGGGTGCTTGGAGGCATTTCTAGTGGTCAGACAATTGACGTAAGTATTGCTCTCAAGCCCACCTCAAGCCTCAGATTGCCGGGCGAAAGCGTCGATTTGGCGGGTAGCTCTGTAGAGGTCGTTACCACTGGCCGGCATGATCCCTGTGTTGGAATTCGTGCAGTACCTATTGCAGAGGCAATGTTAGCGCTCGTTTTAATTGATCACGCTTTGCGCCACAGAGGCCAAAACGCCGACGTTCTCTCTCAGACGCCTATTATCCCGAGCGAGTCTCCCAAATAGTGAACAAGCGCGCACGTAAAAAGTTGCGCACGGCGGTTTTAGGCGCTGGAGCATGTGCTGCGCTTTTTTGGGGGGCAGTGGATCTAGTGGGCGTACCGCCCGTCAATTTATTGACGGCGCTAGGCTGGGTTTCGCTTGGCGTATTGTTCGTGATCGTTCTTGCTGTTGTCCCGGGAGTGTTGTTGAGCAAGCGGCGACAGCGTAGGTAGCCTCATTGGCGAATATCGATGTCTAAGGTCATGGCCTCAGCTATCGCGTCTAAACGGTCCTCCAAATCTCGAGGCAGCGTGGAATCTGGCATACGAACCTCGATGTCGGCGTGGAACATAGCCTCACCCGTGAACGCAGCGTTTAAGACACGTGTCTCTAGAGCCACCACGCTGATCCCCGAATCGGCAAGTGCCTTAGATATTTCCCGCACGATGCCGGGGCGATCTGGGCCGATCACTGCTAGCTGGAAGTTGGCCTGCTCCGCGCTCAAACTTGGGGTGCCTGCGGGTGTCACCCTAACGCTCCAAGAGCCATCCGGCATGGCCTTAAGATCATTTTCGAGATCATCAGAGGAGTCGATCGGTAACTCGATGAGAATAATGCCCGCAAACTTCCCTTTTAACTGGCTGAGCTGGCTTTCGAGCCAG
Organism: uncultured Luminiphilus sp.; assembly: GCA_905479205.1. GTDB lineage: Bacteria > Pseudomonadota > Gammaproteobacteria > Pseudomonadales > Halieaceae > Luminiphilus. The sequence continues at coordinate 4,805 of CAJQLP010000003.1, read as the reverse complement.
TTACCGCCATGGCTGTCAACAACGCCTGCCAGTGACTCGACGATGCCTGTTCGATCGTCCCCGATAAAAGTTATTATGTAGTTAAAGGACATTGCGCTCGCTCACATGGGTTGATGGACGTTATAGTACCTTGGTTGGCGCTTTTCTGCCCACATGCACGAGCACACATAAGCCGATAAGGAGGCAGTATGTCATTACGAACCAGCTTTATGCTACTGGCGGGGTTATTGATCGCACCGTTTGCAACTGCGGAATTTGATTGGGCACAGGCGCTCACGGGCGACCACCGTCTTGAGGGTAACGCCGAGCGTAACGATGCGCGCCATCCGCGCGAGACACTTGAGTTTTTTGGACTTGAGCCGGGTATGACCGTCATGGAGGTGTCACCCGGCGGCGGTTGGTATACCGAAGTCCTCGCTCCCTTGATGCAAGGGCAAGGTACACTGATCGCAGCGCATTATTCTGCCAACGGCGGCAGCTACTCGCGGCGATCTCTCGGGGGTTTCCTGCAAAAAATGGGCTCTCAAGATCAAATATACGGCGAAGTGATTGTTAGTGAGTTACAGCCCCCTAGCGCAATGGCGCCAGCACAAGCAAACTCGGTAGATCTAGCACTGGCCTTCCGTAATGTGCATTCATGGATGCGCATGAATCAGGTGGAACTGTTTTTTTCGAGTATCTATGACGCTCTAAAGCCTGGAGGTGTTCTGGGCGTTGTTCAGCACAGAGGTGTCCCAGGTGCTTCGGTGGAAGACATGAAGAAATCCGCCTATGTGACCGAGCAGCAAGTTATAGAATTTGCGGAACTTGCGGGCTTTGAGCTGGAAGCCAAAAGTGAAATCAACGCGAATCCTAGAGATACTAAAGATTACGAAGGTGGTGTTTGGACATTGCCACCCGTGTTGCGAGAGGGAGAAAAAAACCGCGAGCAATACATTGCTATTGGCGAAAGCGATCGAATGACCCTGCGCTTCGTTAAGCCTGCGAGCTGATCGTCAATGGGCTGTCAGAGCGCCAACGAGCAAATTACTCAGGATATTGATGCCCTCGGGTTGAAATGTCCTGAGCCCGTTATGTTGCTTCACTCAGCGATGCGTAAAATCCAGGGTGGTGAGCGTGTTCGGCTTGTCGCAACCGATCCATCGACCGAGCGTGACGTTAGGAATTTTTGCCAGTTTCTAGGTCATGAGCTACTTCATTTTGATCGAGAAGACACGCGCCTGATCTACGTGATACAGAAGCGCGTTTGACGTTTATGGTTACAAACCCGCAGCAAGAACACTTCAATGTAGATGACGTAGTACAGGCGTTTAATAGCTGCTTCCTCACCGAGGGGGTACGGCTTCAAGGAGGGGCAGAGGAGCCGTTCTTTCGTCCAGCGGGTGGTGACCACGATCACGCTACCATTCATTTTCGTGCGGACTACGTGCGCAGTGCGCTGCATGAGGTAGCCCATTGGTGTCATGCTGGACCAAAGCGACGACTACTCCCCGATTATGGTTATTGGTATAGCCCCGATGACCGCAGCGTTGAAGAACAAACTGCATTCTTTGTGGTCGAAGCGAGACCCCAGGCATTGGAACGTTTTTTTTGTGAATCGCTCGGTATTCGATTTGAGCCGAGTGTCGACAATCTTTCATTAGATATTTCCGAGCGAGAACTCAGCGTCTTTAGGTCGCGACTCGAGTGCGCTTACAAGCGTTACGAGCAGTGCGGTTTGCCAGAGCGAGCGTCGCGATTTATCGAAGCATTGGCTGCGATTACAGCGCCGTCCACGACCCGTGTCGAAGAATAACGACGCATGACTCTCCATATTGTCTGCGATGAGAATCTGGCCATTACACCGATGCTAGAGAGCTATGCATCAACCTTGGTGCGAAAACCTGGAAGGGAGATTTGCCTTCAGGACGTCATGCATGCCGACGCGTTGCTCGTTAGATCAGTGACGCGCGTTAATGAGGAATTACTGAGCGGTTCAGCTGTGAAATTTGTCGGTACTGCGACAGCCGGAACTGATCATATTGATGAGCAAGCACTTGAGAACTTAGGGGTAGCCTTTTCTGCAGCGCCCGGTATGAACGCCAATGCTGTCGCGGAGTATGTATTAACATGTATAGCGCATGTAGGCAGTATCGACTCGCTCGTGAATGGCGCGACAGTAGGTATCGTCGGGTATGGTCACGTTGGCAAAACTATCTCTCAGAAGTTGCTCGCGCTTGGAGCCCGCGTATTGGTATTTGATCCATGGACCGACGTGCCCGAGCCGATCAAAAGTGATTCCTTGGATGATGTTTTTACCTGCTCCATAGTCTCGCTTCATGCCGCCCTCCACGATAATCCGCCTTGGCCAAGCCGCGACTTACTGGGCTCGCTGTCGACCTTGCCCGTCGCTGCTGATGGTTTACTTATCAATGCCGCCCGCGGGCCGTTATTGAGTTCCTCGGACTGTTTGAGGCTTCGGGAGCACGGCTGGCAGCTCGTTTTAGATACGTGGCCGGACGAGCCGTTTATTGCGCAGCAGTTGCTTAACAACGTACGTTTAGGTACGCCGCATATTGCGGGTTATTCTAAACAAGCAAAAAATAATGCGACAGATTTTCTAATGAAAAAGCTCGTGAGCGCGCTCAATCTACCCGGGCCCGATTTACGTGATAGTGAAACCTCAGAGCACAAGCATCGCCTGCACCCAGCGTCGAGCGAGCAGCCTGATAGTTGGCTGACTGAGATGTTGAAGGATAATTGTGGGCTTGAAAAAGACGATGCAGCGTTGAGATCGTGTGCTAACACATGTGCAAACGGGGCTGTTCAAGGTGATGTTGAGCAAGGTGCTTTCGACAGGCTTCGACGCGATTACATGCTCCGAAATGAGCTTGCGGGATCCGAAGTTCTGCTCACTCCCTCGCAGTCAGCGATAAGGCCCATTTGTCAGGCAATGGGTATCATACCTATTACGACAGTTAATAAAGAGGATTAACCAAATGTCAGACGATATGCGTGACGACAGTTATTGGAAAGACAAGTTATCAAGCGACGAGTTTCATGTTCTAAGAGAAAAGGGAACAGAGCGGGCATTCACTGGAGAGTATTGGAACTGTGATGACGCCGGTATTTACCGTTGTCGCGCCTGCGGCGAACCCCTATTTGAGTCCGACAAAAAATTTGACGCGGGGTGCGGCTGGCCCAGTTTCGATCGCCCCATGGAAAATACCGCGCTGGAGGAGATTCGCGACACAAGTCATGGGATGATCAGAACCGAGGTTACGTGTCGAAAGTGCGGTGGGCACTTAGGTCACGTATTTCCCGACGGCCCGACCGATACGGGGCTGCGTTACTGTATTAACAGTTTGTCGATAAAGCTTGATTCAGAGAAAAAGAGCTAAAGAAAACAGATCTCACGGTGTGACGAAACACGTTGCGTCTTCACTATTGCGTAGTCGATGAGGTGGTCATGCTCGGACAGTCCTCTGCAATGACATGCGCTCGCGCTCGCTTATTCGTCGATAATCGCGACTGCGCGCGTCCACCCTGCTGATGCGCCACGAATTTTGTGCGGGAAACAGCTAATAGTAAAGCCGGTTGCGGGTAACGCTTCTAAGTTATGTAACTTCTCAAGATGACAATAGCCAATGTCGCGACCCGCTTTATGCCCCTCCCAAATCAAACTTGCATCGCCGCTCTCGTTGTACTTTTCAAGGGTATGCGAAAAAGGTGCATCCCAGCTCCAAGCATCCGTTCCAGTCACTCGGATACCTCGTTCCAGTAAATACATGGTTGCGTCATAGCCCATGCCCGCACCCGAATCAACGTAGTCAGGAGCGCCGTAGCGCTGACCTGCACGGGTATTTACTACAACGATCTCCATTGGACTTAAAGTATGTCCGATTCGGGCGAGCTCCGCTTCAACATCAGCGGCAGTCACCACGTAGCCGTCGGCCATATCGCGAAAATCGAGTTTTACTCCCGGCTGAAAACACCAATCTAGCGGCACTTCATCAATAGTAATCGAGCGCTCTTTTTCGCCTGAGGCTTGGTTCATGGTGCTGTGAAAGTGATAGGGCGCATCGAGGTGGGTACCGTTATGCGTCGACAGCTGGACAAACTCCATAGCCCAGCCTTCGCTATCGGGTAAATCCTCTTTAGCAACGCCGGGGAAAAACATGGCCACCTGCTCTGCACCTTCATCATGCCGGACGTAATCAATGTTCGGCTTCATCATCGGTGGATCGCTAATCACATCGTTTTCTAAGTAGATAGACAGATCAATAAATCGGCGCATGGATTGTACCCCTGTAACTTAAACGCAGTGCTTCACAGATTGCAGTACGCTGCCACGGAATGCCAGTAATGAACCAAAAAATCGGATTGATTCTCTAAGACGGCTCAGCAAGCGCTTTACGCAGTTATCGGAGACCTTACTTACAGAGCTTAGGCCTTTCGAACTTTAAAATGTGATTCAAACCGCAAGCGTACGCTAAGTTCTTGAGAATGGCAGAACAGCAGCGCAAGCCGTCGATCGAGTAACGAGACGTTACGAGATCTGACGCATAACAGCGTTGGGGTGAAGATTGGAGTGAAAATTGGAGTGAAGATTGGGGTAAAAAAAACGCCGCTAGTGTTCTTACACTAAACGGCGTCTTAGTTGCTCTCAGGTGACGGAAATCATCACCGTATAAGCCATATATGGAGCGGGTAACGAGGTTCGAACTCGTGACCTCGACCTTGGCAAGGTCGCGCTCTACCAACTGAGCTACACCCGCAAATGGCGTCCCCTAGGGGGTTCGAACCCCTGTTACCGCCGTGAAAGG
>CAJQLP010000002.1 GCA_905479205.1 uncultured Luminiphilus sp. | reverse complement strand
CGAAATCACCTTACTCACCGTGAGGCATCGCGATGGCACTAGCTTTTGTGAGCCCATCGGTCATCGCCAAGAAGACGGTGACTACCGCGAGTCTTGGCAGCCTCAGGCAATGGAGCCCGCTGCACGCGCAGCAGCAGAAGACGTCGCCAAGCGGATTACCGAAGCTTTAGGTGGCTGGGGACTATTTGGTGTTGAGCTATTTATAAAAAATGATCAGGTTTGGTTTAGTGAAGTATCACCGCGACCTCACGATACCGGCATGGTTACCATGATTTCCCAAGACCTATCGGAGTTTGATTTACACGCGAGGGCATTTCTGGGGCTACCTATTCCCGCAATACGTCAACTGGGCCCCTCCGCCTCTGCAGTAATCTTGGTCGAGGGTCACTCCACAAATATTCGATACCGGAATGTTCACCTCGCGCTGCAAGAGGCGGGGACCGATTTAAGACTGTTTGGCAAACCTGAACTTGCCGGCAAAAGACGCATGGGCGTAGCCTTGGCGATTGATGACACCATTGATGCAGCGGTCGAGAAAGCGCTCCGCTCTGCCGATGCGATTGACGTGGCGCTTGAGACTTGAGGCAAGTCCTCTGTCACCTGTTACCTGTCACTGGTTACCCGTGAATGCATCGTTAAGTCAGCTGCATCAGAGTTTGTTATTGGCTGCTTGTTTACGCCGTGCGGCAAAAAATGCTTTGAGAAGCGACGTACTTTCGTGTGCGAGCACCCCTTCACTCCATGTCACTTGATGGTTGAGTGCAGGACTGTCCAGCAGTGAGGCCGTGCTAACCACTGCGCCCGCTTTGGGTTCTCGTGCCGCGAAGACGACATGATCAATCCTTGCATGTACCAGTGCACCACAGCACATCGTGCAGGGTTCTAAAGAGACATAAAGCGTTGTATTGGGTAACCGGTAGTTATCCATCACGGTTGCAGCCGCACGCAACGCTCTGATTTCTGCGTGTGCAGTCGGGTCGCTCGTGTTGATTTGCGCGTTGCCCGCTTGCGCTAACACCTCGCCATTTTCTGAGACCAACACGGCGCCAACCGGCACCTCCCCGCGCTCACTCGCTTCAGCGGCACACAACAGCGCCCTGCGCATAAAATACTCATGACGCTCACGTTCAACAGCGTTCATAGTGGTGCCTCGCTATAATACTTCCAGCACAACAGTGCTAACGCACTCCGATGCGGTGCAAATGCTTCACCAAGAATGTGTGTTTGTTTGGGTGTCGGCCGCTCTTCCAAGCCTAATAGGCGCCCAAAACCAGCGCGCACTGCCAAGTCCCCCACAGGCCAAACATCGGGCCGACCGAGGGAGAACATCAAATACATATGCGCTGACCATTCACCAAAACCACGCACGGCGGTGATCAAGCTGACCACATCGGCATCTGCAAGTTGAGGCAAAGCATCTATTGGCAGAGTGTCATTATGAACAGCTTCTGACAGCGCTCTCAAATAGCTAACCTTTTGGCGCGACAGTCCGGCGCTCCGCAATGACTCATCGGACGCCCCAATAATGGCTTGCGCCGTTAGTTGACCACCCACCGTATCGACAAGGCGACCGGCAATTGCCCGGGCCGCGTGGGTCGACACTTGCTGGCCAACAACTATTCTTACGAGCGGATCAAAGCCATGCTCGCGACGCCTCGAGTCAGGGTAGCCAACCTGCTCAATTGCCTTTGCAATCCGCGGATCAGAGGCGGCAAGTTTATCAAGACTCGTCCGAATAGCTTGTTTTGTCAGTCGATAGCGGGTGCTGGCCATAGAGACACCATTAATAGGTTACGGTAATAGGTTACGGACCAAAGAATACGTTATTTGGGCAGATGAATAACGGCAAGTTATAAAAAAACCCGAGGGGCATGTAATACCGCTCGGGCTTTTTGTTACGCTAGAGGCGCGCTAGAGGTTACTTGCTCTTTGCAGCCTTGCGCTCTTTCTCTTCCTCAATGACCTTCGCCGACACGTTAGAGGGGCATGGCAGGTAGTGCGAGAACTCCATAGAGAACTGACCACGGCCTGAAGTCATTGTACGTAGCGTGCCGATGTACCCAAACATTTCCGACAGCGGTACGTCGGCCTTGATGCGTACGCCTGTAGCACCAGGCTCCTGATCCTTGATCATGCCACGGCGACGGTTTAAGTCACCAATAACGTCGCCTACGTGATCTTCAGGAGTAAACACGTCGACCTTCATCATCGGCTCGATCAACTGTGGTCCCGCCTTAGGCATACTCTGACGGAAGGCACCGCGGGCTGCTAGCTCAAACGCGATCGCCGATGAGTCAACGGCGTGGAAACCACCGTCGTATAGCTCAACTGCGCAATCCAGTACCGGGAAGCCAGCCAAAGGACCTTCGGCCATCATGTTCTTGAAACCCTTCTCAATAGCTGGGAAGAATTCCTTCGGTACGTTACCGCCCACAACGCTTGAGGTGAACACGAATCCAGTGCCTGGCTCGCCGGGCATGATGCGGTAATCGATCTTACCGAACTGACCAGATCCACCTGACTGCTTCTTATGCGTGTAGCTGTCCTCAATTTTCTGGGTAATGGTCTCGCGGTAAGCAACCTGCGGCTGGCCGACAACCAATTCTACGCCGTACGTACGACGCAAGATGTCGATCTTAATATCCAGGTGCAATTCGCCCATACCTTTGAGGATGGTTTCGCCTGAATCTTCGTCAGTTTCAACACGGAAAGAAGGATCTTCCGCGATCATTTTACCGATAGCGATACCCATTTTCTCTGAGCCGCCCTTATCTTTAGGAGCGACCGCGATAGAGATTACAGGCTCTGGGAAGACCATCGCTTCGAGGGTACATGGGCTGTCAACACTACAGAGTGTGTGACCCGTTTGTACGTTCTTCATACCAATACAAGCAATAATGTCGCCCGCTTGTGCAGAGTCGATTTCGTTACGGTCATTGGCGTGCATTTCAACCATTCGACCGATACGCTCAGTTTTGCCGGTTGCGGAGTTAAGGATGGTGTCGCCCTTCTTCAACTTGCCCGAATAAATCCGAACAAAGGTGAGCGCACCGAAGCGATCATCCATAATTTTAAACGCCAAGGCGCGCAACGGCTCATCAACTGATACCAGTGCAACTTCGCCTGTAGGCTCACCTTCCTCGTCAGTCAACGGCTGGGGGTCAACCTCAGTGGGGCTTGGCAGGTAATCGACAACAGCGTCGAGCACCAACTGAACACCTTTGTTCTTAAACGCTGAACCACAGAAGGTTGGGAAAAACTTCAATGT
>CAJQLP010000001.1 GCA_905479205.1 uncultured Luminiphilus sp. | reverse complement strand
CAAGACGGCCAGAACGCTAGATCAGGGGCGTCACTCAGGGCAAGAACGGTTTCTGGGTCCGAAAAAAAAGGAGCAACAACTTAGCGTTATTGCTCCCCTTTAAGATGGTGCGGAAGGGGGGACTTGAGCCCCTGAAGAGGATCGGCTTTGGGTCAATGGCTTGATGACAGGTGGGTTTATGGTGCTATTGGACATAGCTAAGTAGAAGTGAGTGGGCCATTGTTCAACAAAAACTCAAACTCTGGGGTTGGCAAGTAGCCGATCGACCCATTCCCCTATCCGCTGAATCGCCTGATGCGCGCGCTGAATTTCAGGATACCTAGCCTGAAAAACATGGGACATATCAGCGTAGACTTCCAATGTAACATCGACATTCGCAAGACCTGCACGCTCCGCCAACGCAGTAGCGTCTGACAACAGCATCTCCTTAGCGCCCACCTGAATCAATAGCGGCGGCATGTTATTTAAATCTGCAAATACGGGAGATGCTATCGGCTCGCGAGGATCTTGCCCTCCCAGATAGGCGTGCTTGGAAAACTCAATCGACGCATGCGAGACCATACCGTCCACACCATCCAAAGCAACATAGCTTTCCCCCGACGACGTCAAATCTACCCATGGCGACATCACCACAAGACCAGCAGGTAACGGCAGACCAATGTCTCGAGCCTTGAGGATAGTAGCCAATGTGAGTCCGCCACCCGCACTATCCCCAGCAATAACAATTTCTTTCGGATCGATACCACGCTCTAACATGGTTCGGTATGCGCTGACTCCATCAAGAACGGCGGCTGGAAACGGTGACTCAGGAGCCAACCTATAGTTAACGCTTGTCAGTTCGGCCCGAAGTTCAGCGGCGATCTGAGAAGCAAAGCCTCGGTGGGTATCTGCACTCCCGCTCACATACCCACCCCCGTGAAAGTACAATACTTTTCGCTCCGCGATAACGTCGGCGGGGGAGATAATCAAGCAAGACCTCTCACCAATCATCCCCTGACTAATTTCGCAGCTGTCTTCGATTGGCAGCGCATCCGCTAGGGCCTCCATTCCCTTTCTCAAATCAACAACTGAAGCGGGAGGAGTAACTTCGCTGTGAACACTTTTGGTCATTTCCGTCAACCGATCGGACATCATTTCACCTCTCATCGCGCGCCAAAACGTCTAGTAACCTCGAAGCCTAATTGTCTCGGAGGGCCATAGGCCCCAAAACGCCCACCAACCGAAGCGACACCGCCCAAACTAACGAGGTACTCCTCTTTGGTCGCATTCTTGGCGAAAACACGAGCTTCCCATGCACCGCTATCGCTCTTCCAAGTAGCATTCAGATTGAGCACTGTGTACCCGTGCTGAGAATCCTCTGTGGCACCAAACTCCCGAAAATAGACACGTGATCGGTAGGCGACATCCGCCGCCAGACTAAGCTCACCACCAAAACCACGGCTAAAGAACCGCAGCCCGAGATTAATACTCGTATCCGGAGCGTTGTTTAGTGCGTTTCCGCTGAGGTTTTGGAAGCCATCAGCAGGGTTTAAGCCATCAAAGTTGATGAAGTCTTTATATTCCGTTTCAAGTAGCGTAACACCGCCAGACAATAACCATTGCTCATTTAGATAAGACGACAGCTCCAGCTCAGCACCCAGGACCTGGGCATCTCCGGCGTTACGGGTGACGGTGGCCGTACCTATGACCTGAGACACCTGAAAGTCAGTGTAGTCATAATAAAACGCGGCAGCGCTTAGCGTTGTTGCGCCACCGTTGAAGCGCGCCTTATAGCCGACTTCGAAAGCATCCACTAACTCAGGGTCATATGCAGGACTGCATTCAAAGGGTGCTATACCGCCCGCTTTGTAACCCTGGGAATAGGATCCGTAAACGTTGCTCTCGTCTGACAGGTCATACTGGCCAGCGAGTCGATAAGTCGACTCGCTCCAGTCTTCCTCTTTAGCTTGGTTACAGGTTTCTGCAATCAACAAGGGATCGGGAGTTTTTACGAATACCTGGTTTACATGTGCCTCGTCGATCTCATCATTGGTATGACGCACGCCCGCACTGAGCCTGAAGGTTTCAGTGATATTCCAGGTGCCGTCGGCAAAGAAAGACATCGACGTAGTGTCGTATCGGTTAAGCGAAAAATCGAGTATGTAAGGCGCGGGAAGGCCTAAAGCAGGGCGATCTGAGTCGAGAAAGAGATTTCTGGTGTACTCCTCTCCCAGGTAATACGCCCCAATAACCCAGTCCAGCTTGTCACCCTGCGACTGCAAAACAAGCTCTTGCGTAAAACTCTCTGTATCCGACGAATCCAAAGACCGTACATAACTGCTGCCTGTTGCGTCCCGATCGTTGCCAAAAAAATCCTGAAAATCCTGAAGCGCGGTTATAGACTTGAGCTGCGCCCAGCCCATGTCCAAGTTCAACGTCAAGCTGGTCAATTCGAACTTACGATCAGATTCCGCAGTAGAATCTGCGTAAGTTTGAAAAGGTGTAAGGGATATAGCCTCTTCGCTGATACCAGGATTGAGCGGCTCTGATAGTTCTCGGTTGTCGGTGATCCATTCATATTGGTCCATTGCCCCACTGGACTCTCCGACCGAATAACTGAAGTCAGCGGTAACGTACTCGGACATATTCATTGCGAGCTTAACGCGCGCATTGGTAGTTTCACCCTCCATCAGGTTCGCGCTTTCGGGAGCTAGGTTATCGATCCAGCCATCACCTGTATCCTTGTAGTCAACCGCAACACGGATAGCTACTCGATCGCTGATGGGGCCGCTGTATACAGCTTGGGTGGTAATTTCGTCGAACTCCGCAAAACCGACTCTGACATATCCCTCACGCTCCCGAGTCGGCGCTGCTGTGATCATGTTCACCACCCCACCGTTAGAATTGCGCCCGTATAGGGTCCCCTGTGGACCACGCGCGATTTCTATTCGTTCAAGGTCGAGCTGATACATTTGCGACGCCGAGTCTTTAGTTTGATAAACCCCATCAACACTCACAGAAACCCCCGGTTGCCGGTTAAAAGAACCAATGCCCCGAATCGTAATATTGTGGCCACCCAATACAGACCCATACTGCAAGCTCGGGGTCGCAAACTTGATGTCATTCATGTCCCGTATGCCCCGGTCATCCAGCGCTTCACTCGATAATGCGCTGATGGATACCGGTGTGTCCTGAATTGACTGAGAACGCCTCATTGCAGTCACCACAACTTCCTCTATTACGCCTCTGCTAACGGACCCTTCCTCAATTTGCCCCCACGCGAATAGAGGAGTCAGACCCAGGGCGGAACCGACTGCTGCGAAAAGTATGGAGCAACGGGCAACACTGACTGAACGAATAGACATGATAGCAATCCTTTTTATTAGACGTTTTAGTATGTATATATACAAACATATCTAATTTATCGGTGCAATTTTTTCGACATATTGGTTTGTTTCTGATCGGGGGGTATCATCACAAACTATCAATTAAGGCAAAACTTCCCCGTCTGATGTCCGCTCAAAGACCAACCAAACCTCAATCTGCAAAGGTTTTGAGGAAACGCGAGACCATGAAAGCGAAGGTGCTTGCTGCTGCCGCAGTCCAGATGAACCAGCGTGGCGCGGCATCACTGGATCTAAAAGCCCTCAGCGATACAGTCGGTCTATCCAGAAACAGCCTTTACCACTACTTCAAAGACCGGCGAGACCTTGTGTATCGCTGCTATCTGAAAGCGGCCGAGGATTTGAAGGAAGATATAGAGCGATCACTTGCACTCACGGGCGACAATCACAGCCAGTTGGAACACTTTTTGCGCACCACGTTGATAAACCGGACACATGAGACAGCTGTGCTTAGTGACCTTGGGTTGCTTGATCGAGACCAGCGCAGTGAAGTCCAAAGGCTTCAGGCGTGCAACCTGGACACGCTTGAGGAAATTTTCCGAAATAGCATCAGCGCCGGAGATCTTCGGCCTAACAACCCTGAGATTGCATCACGAGTTCTGCTTGGGGTCATAAATTGGGCCCGACTTTGGTTTCGATGGACCGGCCATTATCGCTCTGGAACTTCTCTGTACCTTGCCAAGGTGGCCGATGACATTATTGATGGACTTCTCTATGGGATTTCTGCCGGGCGAGATTATTCGGACAAACAGCCGCTAAAACTCCAAATAGTTACGGCTCCCGATTTCGACGCGTTTGATGTCACAAGTATCGGGGAAGAAAAACGCTTACAGCTTATAGGTGGCGCGTCCCGCGTTTTTAATCGCAAAGGTATAGCAGCAACTTCGATAGATGACATAGCCATGGAGATTGGCGTTACAAAAGGTGCTATCTATCACTACTTCGCTGACAAAGAGCAGCTTCTATGGGCTTGCTACGAACGCGCCTTTGATCTTTACGACCTGTTCAATCAAGCTGGAGAATCTCGTGGCGAAGGCACCCTTTTAGCACTGGCGACCCCCCTACATCTTAACTGCCAGGCCCAGGCCAGTCGTCATCCGCCGCTGATCTTCCAGTCGGGATTGGCTCAGGTTCCACAGAACATTTCGAACCGGGCTCAAGCCAGTTCTAGTAAGCTCCACAAGACTTACCAGAAGGCCGTGGAACGTGGCGAGTGTCGGAGAGAAGGGAGTGTCTTAATCGATTTATCGCCAGGCAGTTTCTTCTGGCTTCAACGGTGGTTACCTCAGAGTACTGACCGAACTATTGAGACACTGGCAGATGATGTTTGCCACATTATTGTCAATGGTGTAGCCGCCTGACGAGCCTTTGCGATAACGCTCAACTGCAAGAGCAATCCCATAACATTAGACAAGGTGATCCCAGGGTTCAAAGGCGTATCCATGGCGATATAACTTACAGCAGACTTGTGTGCACAGATTTGAGGCACGACCCTATAAGAATCCGCTTCCAAAAACTAACATACTCGGATTGAGACTGAAAACATACCGAGATCGCGGCTCTAAGATTTTCGGGTAGATAAAAAAGAAAAGGGAACAATAACTTAGCGTCATTGCTCCCCTTTAAGATGGTGCGGAAGGGGGGACTTGAACCCCCACAGCCATAGGCCACTACCCCCTCAAGATAGCGTGTCTACCAATTCCACCACTCCCGCAATTTTTTGATTCAGTCGATCGGA